>JABFWL010000186.1 GCA_013362315.1 Catenulispora sp.
CAGCCAGGGCCGCGCCTGGGATCGGCCCTTGCCGTGCCGCAGCCGGATGCCGTGCGCCAGCCGGATGCGGGCCAGCTCGAACGGGAACCGGCTCGCCTCGGGATGCGATTCGGCGCGCGCGAACATCTCCTCGGCCTCCTTCTCGTCGTCGGCGGTCATCGCCAGCGCGCCATAGGTGAGCAGTGCCAGACGCGGCGAGACGTCCGGAAGGCCGGCGTCCCGAGCCGCCAGCGCGTGCTGCCGGGCCTGCTCGGCGCGGCCGGTGTGCAGGGCGGCTTCGACCAGGTCGAGCAGCGTGCGCGAGGCCTGATACGTGTAGGCCTGGAAGACCCCCGGCGGGGTGATGCCGATGGCGTACAGGTAGGCCGTCTCATAGTCGCCGGCGCTCAATGCGGCAGTGGCGCCTGCGGAATCGGCAACCTGGGTCAGAAACCCCAGGGCGCGCGGCCGGGCCCAGGCGTCCACCTCGGCCTGCAGATCCCGCGCGCTCCGGACCTGTCCGCGCAAGGCCGCGAGCTGCGCCAGGTAGGCGCGGCTCTGAGCGGCGAAGAGCTCGTGGCCCTGCTCGACCGCCAGATCCAGCCCGCGCCGACCGGTGTGCTCGGCGGCATCCCATTGGCCGGCCGCCATCTGGTCAAGCATGATCAGGTGCAACATGACCATCCCGGTCGCCACGGCCCCGGTTTCCAGCTCGCGGACCACCACCCGCTGCAGATGGGGACGGAGCTCGCTCAGGACGTCGAGGTGATAGGCGGAAGCGGCCAGACGCGAGACCTCCCAGGGCTCCCGGCCCTGCAGGCCCGCGGCGGCCCGCTTCACCTGCTCCGCCCAGCCGGCGCCATGCCGAACCACGTCACTCCAGGTATCGCTGTACATCCGCTGGCGTTCGGTGACGAGGCCGTCGATCGACGCCAGCAGCTCATGGGTGCGTTCCCACATCGCGCGTTCGCCGGCGTACTGGCTGATCGCCAGCAGCAGGGTCACACACCGGGCGAAGACCTCGTCGGGCTCGGTCATCCCGGCGTCGCGCAGCCTCTCGATCGCGGCGGTGACCTGCCGATGCGTGGAGCGGACATCTCCGTCCTGGTACAGCGCCTGGTACGCGCCGGCCAGGACGGTGGACGGCGTTTCGGCCCCACCGGGCGCGAGGTCGACCTGCAGCAGCCGTTGCGCCTGGCCGAGGCGGGCGCTGTGGCCGGCGATGAACGCCGCGTCGGCGAGCCGCCGGGACCGGTCGGCGTGGTTCTCGCTGAGCTCGGCGGCGCGGGTCAGCCAGCTCACGGCGGTCAGCGCGCCGCCGCGCCGGGTCACCGCCTCGGCGGCCGCTTCCAGCAGCGCGGCCACCTCCTCGTCCGGATCTACGGTGGCCGCCGCCAGGTGCGCGGCCCGGCGTTCGAGGTGGTCGCGATGCGTCCGGGCGAGGAGGCGGTGCGCGGCGCGCCGCTGGTTCGGCGTGGCGGTCTGCACGACGGTGGACCGGACGAGCGGATGGCGGAAGGTGAAGTCGCCGGTGACCGGGTCGACCTCCAGCAGGCCGGCGGCCACCGCCTCGTCGGCGTCGTGCATGCGGTAGCGCGGGGTGGGGTCGGAACCGTCGCCGGGCCTGGTCGCCACGCCGTCGAGGGCGCCCATCAGGAGTTCGGCGCGGACGGCCTCAGGCAGGGCCGTGATGCGTGCGCCGTAGACATGCTGCAAACGACGGGGCAGCGGGACGCCGTGCTCGGCGGCCGGATCGTCCAGGTCTGCGGACCGGCCGCGGAGGTGGGTCGGCAGTTCCAGCAACGCCAGGGGGTTGCCCTGCGCCTGGTCCAGCACGGTTCGGCGGACCCTGGTTCCCAGTCCGGGGTGTCGCGCGTCGAGGAGCAGTTCGGCGTCCGCCTCGGCCAGCGCGGTGATCGCCAGCTCGGGCAACGCCGCCGTGTCGAAGCGGGAGGGGATGTCGGTGCGGACGGCCGCGAGCAGCTTCACCCGGCTGCCGACCAGGCGGCGGCCGACGAAGCCGCAGATGTCGACGCTGGAGTCGTCCAGCCACTGTCCGTCGTCGAGGGCCAGCAGCACCGGCTGCCTTTCGGCCGCCTTCGTCAGGAGGCTGAGAACGGCGATCCCCAGGGCCATGACCGAGGGCGGATCGCCGTGGAGCCGGCCGAAAACGGCGTCGAACAACGCCCGGGCGCCGTCGTCGGGCTGACCGGCTTCGGAGAGCAGGGGATGCAGGATCTGGTGCAGCCCGGCGTAGGTCAACACGGACTCAGCCTCGACACCCGTGGCCCGGACGACGAGGTGTCCGCGCTGCTCCGCCAGCGCGGCGGCGTGCTGCACCAGTGCGCTCTTGCCGACCCCGGTTTCTCCTCTGAGGAGGAGCGCCTGGCCCGCGGCGGAGCCCACGAACTCGGTCAGCTCCGCGAGCTCGTCGTGTCGGCCCACCATCGCCGTGGCGGTGGTCTCGGCGATCAGGGCGCTTTCGGTGGTCTCGGTGGTCTCGGTGGTCTCGGTGTTCTTGCTATCTGCGGTGCTATCTGTGTTCTGCATGGCTGCCCGCCTGGTTTTCGACGCGGTCCGGTTCAGCTGCCGAGGCCGGCGGCGCGGGCCATGTGCTCGGCGTACCACGTCGGCCAGTCGGGGTCGGGGTGACCGAGTTCGTCCTCGTACTTGCCGTGGGCGGCTGCCGCATCGCGCAAGGCCAGTTCCAGCTCGGCGGCCGTGCGGTACACCACGTGGCTGATCCGGCCCGGGCGGCGGGTGGTGACCTCCTGCAGGACGAAGGTGTTGCCGTCGGGGTCGGCGAACGACGCGAAGGAGCCGTAGGACTGGCGCTCCGGGTGCGGCCCTTCGATCCGGGCGTCGGTCCCGGCGTGGTGGAAGACCCCGCCGGCGTCGTGAAACACCTCGCTGACCGCGACGCCGGCCGCCGCCAGGTCGGCCCGGGCCGCGACCACGTCGTCCACGACCAGGTGCACTCCCCGCTCGGATCCGGGCGCGGCGTCGGTCACGCCGCTGCCGATGATGATCGAGGCGGCCGAACCGGGCGGCGTCAGGTGGACGACCCGGAAGCCGCCGGGGCCGGAGAAGTCCACATCCTCGCGGAATCCGATCCGCGTGTAGTACTCCTTGGCCCGGTCCACGTCGGAGACCGGCAGGACCACGATCTCGAGTTTCAAGTCCACCATCGTCAGCTCCCTCGCGCACGGCGAGCGCTGGTCAGCGCCCGCGTGTCCACGATCCCCGGGGCGGGCGCCCGTCGCCCCAGTGGTGGACCCTGGCCCGTACCCGGGTCCGGCCGGACCGGGATGGTTTGCGCAGCCAGTCACCCCGCTCTTTGGACACCGGAGGTGAAGGCCGGCGGCCGGAGTGCCATCGTGAGGACATGAGCGCTGTGTCCGGGGAGTCGCCGGAGACGATGGCCGCGTGGTCGGTGCGTGCACCCGGCCCGCTGGAAAGCGGTCCGTTGGAGCTGCTGCGCAAGCCGGTTCCGCAGCCGGATACCGGGGAACTGCTCGTCCGGGTGGACGTCTGCGGGGTGTGCCGCACCGATCTGCACGTCGCCGAAGGCGACCTGCCGGTCCGCCGTTCGGGGGTCACGCCCGGGCACGAGATCGTCGGCACGGTGGCGACCCTGGGCCCTGGCGTGTCGGGCTGGTCGGTGGGCGAGCGCGTCGGCGTGGCGTGGCTCAGGTCCACCTGCGGCACGTGCCGCTTCTGCCTGCGCGGCGCCGAGAACCTGTGCCCGAACTCGCACTACAACGGCTGGGACGCCGACGGCGGGTACGCCGAGTACGTCACCGTGCCGGCCGGCTTCGCCTACCGGCTGCCCGGCGGCTACACCGACGCCGAACTGGCGCCTCTCCTCTGCGCGGGCATCATCGGATACCGCGCCCTGCGCCGGACGAACCTGCCCGAAGGCGGGCGCCTGGGGATCTACGGGTTCGGCGGCAGTGCGCATCTGGCGGCGCAGGTCGCGTTGGCCCGCGGCGCGAGCGTCCACGTCCTGACCCGCGGCGAGCCCGCCCGCCGCCTGGCGCTCCAGCTCGGCGCGGCGTCGGTCGGCGATGCTCACGACACCCCGCCGCAGCCGCTGGACGCCGCCATTCTCTTCGCCCCGGTCGGCGACTTGGTCCCGGTCGCTTTGCGAGCCCTGGACCGCGGCGGCGTGTTGTCCATCGCCGGTATCCACCTGTCAGATGTGCCGCCGCTGAACTACGAACGCGAGCTCTTCTACGAACGCGAGATCCGCAGCGTCACCTCGAACACCCGCCTCGACGGCCAGGAGTTCCTGGACTTCGCCGCCGAGCATCGGCTGCACGTGACCACCCACGAATACCCGCTCTCGGCGGCCGACACCGCGTTGCACGATCTCGAAGCGGGCAGGTTCGACGGCGCGGCCGTCCTCATCGCAGGAGCCTAGGCGGCCCGCCTCCTTCAGGTCTGATCACCCGGCTCCGTCCACGCGATCCATCGTCGGCCCGCGGTTGCGGTGTCCGGCAGCGCCGCAGGGCCCGGATGAGACGGGACTTTCGACCCGGTGGAAATGGCGCCGGTTGGCCGGTTCGGCGGCGGCGCGGCGGGCGGATTCTTCTCGGTGGAAACGCACCGAGGACTCATCCAGCGCTTCGTCCAAGGAGGACGCCATGAACATCACCCCCCGCAGCCTCGCCTCCGGCATCGCCGCCGCCACCGGCATCGCGCTGATCGCCGCCGGCCCGGTCATGATCTATGAAGGCGTGCACGGCCAGCACCAGGTCAAGGACCAGCTCTCCGCGCAGCTCATCAGCTTCCCGGCCAGGGGCTCGGCCGGCCTGCCCGCCGCCCAAGCCGGATACGCCGGCCGGCAGGTCGTGACCGGACCGCAGGCCAAGGCCTACGCCGACATGATCGAGACCCACATCAAGGAGGCCACCGGCGGCAAGACCTACTCCCAGGTCTCCGCCGCAGCCATGGCGGCCCCGAACGACACCAAGCTGGCCGGGATGAAGCAGACCGCCTTCATGGGCGAGTCGCTGCGCGGTTCGCTGATGGGCGCTTATCAGGCCTGGGAGGTCACCTACCTGGTGACGGGCCTGGGTCTGGCGTTCCTGGGTGTCGGCGCCGCGACGCTCGCCGTGACCGGCCTGACCGAGGTCTCACGCCGCAAGGTGCACGTGCCGGACACCATCGCCGCCCTGGCTGAGAGCCCGAGCCCCGGGCAGCCGCTGATGTGACCGTCAGAACGTTGTCGGGGCTTTCAGCGGCTCACCACACGGGCCGCAGCGGGACGGCCTGGTCGCCGTGCGTCGCGTCGAGGTACGCCCGCAGATCACGGTCGAGCGCGGCCAGCCGTTCCCTGCCGATCACCTCGGCCAGCCCGGCCTCGACCTCCGCCCACAGCCGGTCGGCCAGCTTCAGATAGTCGCGGCCCCGCCGGGTCAGGGCCAGCACCTGAGCTCGCTTGTCGGTGGGGTGCGGACGGCGCTCGACGTAGCCCCAGTCGGCGAGTTCCGTGACCGCCTTGGAAGCGGCCTGCTTCGTCACGCCGAGGTGGGCCGCCAGGTCGACCGTCGTCGCGTCCGGGTTCGAGGCCACGTACCGGAAGGTGTAGCCGTGGGCCGGGCGCAGCGGTTCGCGGCCGAGTTCGGCCAGCCGGGCGTGGAAGCGGTCGGTCATGGTGCGGTAGGCGGTCGCCAGCAGCAGCGGAACCTGGCCGGGGCGCGGGTCGGTGAAGTCCGGACTGAGCGGCACGAGCGCCCCCTTCGAGGTAATAGGTCAACTAGGTTGACCAGTTGCCGAGGCCGCCCCTACACTCGAGTGGTCAACCAGATTGACTATATCGGGTTTAACTCTGGGAGTAGCCATGCCCCTGACCACCCTGGCCGACGCGCCGACGTTCGAACTCGAAGGCTTCACCTTCCGCCCGCTCGCCGTGCCGTCCCGCGGCAGCACCGAGCTGGCGATCTGGGCCCTGGAGCTGGTGCCCGGCGCCACCAGCGAAGTCCACAGCATGGACCGCGAAGAGGTCTTCGTGGTCGTGGAAGGCAAGGTCGGCGCGACCGTCGCGGGCGAGGAGGTGCTGGCCGCCGCCGGCGACGCGATCATCGTGCCCGCCCACGCGGTCCTGCAGTTGCGCAACGCCTGTGCGGAGAACCCCGCCAAGGTCACAGCGGTCACCAGCGTCGGCATGAAAGCCACCGTCGGCGGCAGTTCCTTCGCGCCGCCGTGGGCGCAGTGACCGGGACAAGACCATGAAAGAAAGGCGGCGCCCCGGTCGATCCGGGGCGCCGCCTTCGCTGTGCTCTCCTCGTTCCCCGGGCTACGGCATCCGCAGCTTCCAGATCCCCCGCCCGTGGGTGGCCGCGTACAGGTAGTCGTCCGGGCCTTCCTTGAGCTGGAGGGTGGCGGTGGTCGGCAGGTTCTGGCCGAGCACGCTCCAGTACCGGTCGTGGTCGCCGTGGTAGAACACGCCCAGGTCGGTGGCCACCGCCAGGCCGTGGTGGGTGATGACCACCGAGTCGGCCGGGATGTCCGGCAGGTTGTAGGTCAGGTCCTTCCAGGTGGCGCCGCCGTCGCGGGTCTCGAAGACGTGGCCGACGCCGGCGCCGGGGCCCTCGGTCCAGAACCGGGAGAAGCCGGAGACGGTGACGTACACGTGGTTGCTGTCGTTCGGGTCGATGGCGAGCGAGGACAGGTAGCGGTTCGGCAGCACGCTGCCGTCGGCGGGCAGGTTCAGCTGGTGCCAGCCGGTGCCGTCGGCGTTGCCGACCGCGATGCCGCGGCTGAAGCCCACGCTGTTGCAGCCGCCGCCGCACCAGGCGGCGTAGATCTTGCCGCCGGACTCGGCCACCGCGGAGGCCAGGTTGCCGGCGCCGAAGTCGTAGACGTCGGTCCAGTCGCTGGTGGCGCGGATCGCGTAGCCCTTGCTCTGCACCGCCACGTGCTGCCCGCCGGCGACCCAGTTGTTCGGGTTCTTCAGGTCGGCGGAGAACGGGGCGATGAACCGGGCGGTGCCGTTGACGCCGTCGTTCGGCGGCACGTTGTACTCCGTCGAGGTCGACGGGTCGGTGGACACGTTCTGGCCGCAGTCGTTGGTGACCCAGATGTTCAGGTTGGTGTACTCCTCGGCGATGTTGCAGCCGTTGTGCGCGTCGACCAGGGTCTGGCCGCCGTCGCCGCCGAAGTTGGAGCCCATCACCGTGTCGGTGCTGCGCAGGATCGACTGGCCGTTGTCCTGCAGGCCGCCGGAGACCGCGACGCCCTTGCCGGACGGGTCCGTGCCGACGCCCACGGAGTAGTACTGCAGGGTGCGGATGGTGCCGTCGTTCAGCGACTGCCAGTCCGCGGCGTGGCCGTTGGCGTCGAGCTTGCCGGCGACGGGGCGCTTGTAGACGCCGCCGTCGTTGCCGACCACCACGAACGGCTTGCCGCCGACGCTGCCGATCGCGACCGCGTGCTGGTCGGAGTGCGTCGTCGGGGAGCAGTCACCCGTCTGCTTGGTCGGGTCGATGTTCCAGCAGGCGTAGGTGAAGTTCCAGTACGGCCCGACCGTGTTCCAGGTGGCGCCGGCGTCGTGGGACTCGTACACCTCTTCCAGACCGAGGTACACGTGCTTGGGGTCGGCCGGGTCGACCTGCAGGAACTGGTTGTACCAGGACTGCACGCCGGGGTTGTAGGTGGCGCCGGTCTCGGCCGAGCCGGACGCCTCCAGGCTCACCGAGTCGGCGATCTTCTTCCACGGCCCGAACGGCCCGGTGGTCGAGGAGTACACGCCGCCGAGAGACGTCTTCGGGTTGGCGATCTGCGTCGGGTCCTCGTCGATCGCGTAGAAGATCGAGTGGTCGGCCGAGCGCGCGAACGTCACCGAGCCGACGTGCGTCGCGTCGTTCGGCAGGTCGCCGAGCGACGTGGTGATCTTCGTCCAGGCGCCGTTCGCCTTGGTGTAGAAGCCGTTGTAGGTGTCACCGCTGCGCCAGCCGACGGCGGCGATCAGCTTGGACGGATGCCTCGGATCGAAGGTGACGTCGTTGACGATGTTCTTGTACGGCGCGTGCGGATCAGCGGCCTGCGAACCGCCGGGCAGGAACGTCGGGTTCGGCGCGAACTCCAGCTTCCACGGCCCCCACAGGTTCGTGGCCGAGTGCGAGTACAGGCCGCGGGTGGTGGCCGCGTACACCGTGTCGCCGATGAACCGGAGCTTGCGGATGCTGGTGGACTCCAACTCGTCGCCGCCGACTCGGTTGAAGACGGAGAACTGACCCCACTGCGGGTTCGAGAGCACGAACACGCCCGCACCGGTGAAGGTGTCCGAGGCGGTGTTGGCCTCACCGGTGCCGTACCAGAGCCGGCCGCCGCTGTCGAGCTCCAGGTCGCCGGTGGACTGCGCCGGCAGCCCGTCGGAGATCGGCGTCCAGTTCCCGCCGCCGGTGGCGGAGCGCCACACCCCGCCGTTGGCCGAACCCGCGTAGACGTGCCCGGAGTCGTCCGCCGCCAGGCCGGTGATCCGGCCGGTCACGTTGCCGGAGCCGCCGGAGGAGTTCGAGTCGTAGTCCCGGTACCGCGGGTCGTCGGAGTTGTAGGGCTTGGTGGTGACTTCCTTCCACGTCGGCCCGTAGTGCGGCAAGAGCTGGGACTGGAGCCAGGCCGCGCCGTAGGCCCCGGGCGCCACGACGCCGGGTGCCGAACGCTCCGCGAAGTACTGCTGGTCGGCGGCCGACGGATCGTCCAGGCCCCCGTCTGGGTCGCCGGGCGGCCCGCCGACGGCGTCAGCCCGAAGGCCACCCGCAGTAGCGGGAGTCGCAGCGGTCGATGTGTGGCCGGTCGCGTGCGGACGCAGGTGAGGTTGTAGTGCGGCTCCCTTGCCGGCGGCAGAGGCTTGAGGCCCCGCTACGACCATGGTGAGGGCCGCGCACGCCGCTCCGATCGGGAGCAGTCGCAAGCGTTTGGTGGCAGTTCGCATGCCGTGGAATCCAACCTGTCGAGAGGGTCCGTGAGGTGGTGCCACGCGCAGCGTGCCATGTGCCATGGCCCCTTGGTCATCCCTTGTGGGGTCACGATTCCGTAAAACAACCAGGGTCCTGACTAGGGTTTTCCCTTGTTCCGGAGGCCCTGGCGGTCGGCTAGCTCGGAAACGATTATCAAGGCGTAGTCAACTCGGGGCTCCGTCGATGTTTACTGCTTTACTGTCGCTGACCGAACCACGCCATCAGGCGTGGCACGTTCTGCGCCACCAGAAAGGTCGTTCGTGAACATCAATGGGGACGGGGAAGCGGGCCGCATGCCGAGATTCGGCCGGCCGCGACAGAACCCTGCCGCACGTACACCACACCGCCGGTCCCAGACCGGACGCCGGCTGACCGCCGTCCTGGCCGCGGCCGTCCTCGTCGGCGGGCTGGGGACCGGCATGGCGGCGGCCAGCCCGGCCGCCGGGGCCCAGAACCAGCCGACGGTCCCGGTCCTGAACTGGGCGGACTGCGGTGGCGGCTTCGCGTGCGCCGACGCGGCCGTGCCGCTGGATTATCGGGACCCGCAGGGCCGCACCATCACGCTGCACATGATCCGGCACCCGGCCGCGGATGCGACCCAGCGGGTGGGCACGCTGTGGATGGAGCCCGGCGGCCCGGGAAGCAGCGGCCTGAACTTCGCCCGGGACAACTACGCGGACCTGCCGAGCGAGCTGCGGAACAAGTTCGACATCGTCAGCTTCGACCCTCGGGGGATCGGCACCAGCTCGCAGGTCGTGTGCTACAGCGACGACCAGTACAACGCGGCGGTCGGCGCGACCAAGGCGGTGCCCGGGCCGGACGCCTTCGACGCGGTCGTGAAGGTGGCGGCGGACTTCGACCAGAACTGCGTGTCGAAGCTCGGTGACACCGCCGGCCTGTTCGGCACTCAGTACGTCGCCCGGGACATCGATCTGCTGCGCCAGGCCCTCGGCGAGCAGCAGCTCACGTTCTACGGCCGGTCGTTCGGCACGTATGTCGGCACCGTCTACGCCAGCATGTTCCCCGGCCGGGTGCGCGCCATGGCGCTGGACGGCGCCTATGACCCGATCCGCTACGCCAACGTGCCCTACGCCTACGACTGGCCGCAGTACATCGCGCTGGACGCCGCGATGAACGACTTCCTCACCTGGTGCGACCAGAACCAGACCGAGTGCGGGTTCGGCGACGGCGACGCCCGGGCGGCCTTCACCGCGCTCAAGGCCGACCTGGACGCCCACCCCGTGCAGCGCGCGGACGGCAAGCTGGCGAACGGCTTCACCCTGGCCTACCGCCTGCTGTTCAACATGGACGAGGGCAAGGTGATCTGGCCGGCCTTCGGCCAGGCGCTGCGCCAGGCGCAGCTGCACGACCCGAGCTCCTTCCTGCTCCGGCCGCCGTCCTCGGCCAGCTACGCGCAGCTCAACCCGAACACCGTGGTCTCGTGCAACGACCGGGCGTTCCCCACCAGCATCAGTGAGCTGAAGTGGCACGTGACGGTCAGCGCCCAGACCGCGCCGCTGCTCGGCACGCCCTGGGCCTACGCGCCGCCGATGTACGACCAGAACAGCGCCCCGGCGTGTGTGCAGTGGCCGGTCGAGCGGGTCAGCCGGTACAGCGGCTCCTACCGGGCGGCGGGCTCCGCGCCGATCCTGGTGATCGGCACCACGCACGACCCGGACACGCCCTACCTGGACGCGGTCGCGCTCTCCCACACCTTCGACAACGCCGAACTGCTGACGTTCGACGCCCAGGGGCACACCGCCTTCGGCCGCAGCGCCTGCGTGACCGCCGCGACCGCGAGCTACCTGGCCGACCTGACGCTTCCGAAGCCGGGCACCGTGTGCTCGGACGAGGTGCCGCCGGCACCGGTGACGGCGGCGAAGGCCCGGACCGCCGCGCGGTACAGCGAGCTGCTCGACGGGGCGCGGGACGACCACGACCTGATCCGCCCCGCGAGCTGACGCTCGGCCACGGGACGCGCAGGAGTCTGACACTCCCTGACCCCGGGGCGCACGGCGTGATCAGTTTCGGGCGATTTCGGCCAAACCGCGTCATGAACCGCGAGTCCGTCCGTCTCATTGGCATGGCGAGGATGACGAACCCCAGTGATCACCGCAGTGATCCCATGACCGGCGGCCGGTTCCTGGTACGGCTGGAGCTCCAGGTCCGCGACAGCGGCGGCTACCGTCTGGGCTATCTGTATCCCGCGAAGCGGTTCGCCGACGGGCAGCGCGCCGAGCAGTTCGGGATGTGCCTGTGGAGCACGCGGCACCGGGACGCCGTCGCAGTGCACGTGTTCCCGCCGGTCGGCGACCGGCGGCTGGCGGCGGACGGCTGGTCGATCGCCGAGCCGATCCATATGGACTGCGGCGAGCTGTCCCGCCAGGTTGTTCCGGCGGTCACAGTGGTGCCCGCGGGAAGTGTCTGCGGCCGCTCCGGCGGCGCTGCCGGCGCTGAAAGTGCTGCCGTCGCTGAAAGTGCTGACGCTTATGTCGCGCAAACAGATCCGGCCCCGGCGGGCGCGCCGGGGCCGGACCGTACTGCTGCGTGCTACTCGGTCGCCTGCTCAGCCGCGACGCCCTGAAGGACCGCGCCCTCGAACTGCTCGCCGCCCTCGGAGTACGTCAGCTTCTCGATGTGGCCGGCGTTCTTCAGGTCGGCTTCCAGCAGCCGGATCGCGTCCGCCGCCGCGGCCGGGCCGGTGATGCCGAGCTCGACGATCTCCGCGCGGCGGGAGATCTTCGCCTCGGTCTTGGCCTTGCGGACCGCGCCGATCGCCGCCGACGCGGTGTCCAGCAGGGCCGGGTCGCCGGCGCCGGCCAGCTCCTCGGCGGTGGGCCAGGAGGTCACGTGGACCGAGCCCTCGTGAGTCCAGGACCACACCTCCTCCGTGACATACGGCAGGAACGGCGCGAGCAGGCGGATGACCACGTCGAGCGCCTTGCGCAGGGCCAGGCGCGCCGAGTCCGACCCGGCGTAGGCGCGCTCCTTGACCAGCTCCAGGTAGTCGTCGCAGAACGTCCAGAAGAAGCGCTCGGCCGCGGTCAGGGCGGTGGTGTACTCGTAGCCCTCCAGCGCCTCGGTGGCCTCGGCCACCGTGGCCCGCAGCGCCGCGATCAGCGCCTCGTCCAGCGGCTCCGACACCGCGGCGTCCGCCGCCGCCTCGGGGAAGGAGTAGACGAACTTCGCCGCGTTCAGCAGCTTGGTCGCCAGGCGCCGGCCGACCTTCATCTGGTTCTGCTCGAAGGCGGTGTCGGTGCCGGGGCGGCCGAGGGCCGCCCAGTAGCGCACGCCGTCGGCGCCGTGCTCGTCGATCAGGTGCTCGGGGGTGACCACGTTGCCCTGCGACTTCGACATCTTCTTGCGGTCCGGGTCCAGGATCCACCCGGAGATCGCGGCGTTGTGCCACGGGGTGACCCCCTCCTCCAGGTAGGAGCGGACCACGGTGGCGAACAGCCAGGTGCGGATGATGTCGTGGGCCTGCGGCCGCAGGTCCATCGGGAAGGTGAGGTCGTAGAGCTCCTCGTCGACCAGCCAGCCGCAGGCCAGCTGCGGGGTCAGCGAGGAGGTGGCCCAGGTGTCCATGACGTCGGGCTCGCCGGCGAACCCGCCGGGGACGCCGCGCTGCGCCTCGGTGTAGCCCGGCGGCACCGCGCTCTGCGGGTCGACCGGCAGCGCGGCCTCGTCAGCCAGGATCGGGTCGCTGTAGTCCGGCTCGCCCTGGTCGTCCAGCCGGTACCAGACCGGGAACGGCACGCCGAAGAACCGCTGGCGGGAGATCAGCCAGTCGCTGTTCAGGCCGCGGACCCAGTCGTCGTAGCGGGACTTCATGAACGCCGGGTGCCAGTCGATCGCCGCGCCGCGCTCCAGCAGTTGCTCCTGGTGCGCCATGGTGCGGATGAACCACTGCCGCGAGGAGACGATCTCCAGCGGCCGGTCGCCCTTCTCGTAGAACTTCACCGCGTGCGTCGTCGGGCGCGACGGGCCGTCCAGGAAGCCGCCCTCGGCCAGCAGCTCCACGATCGCGGTCCGGGCCTGGGTGGCACTGCGGCCGACGAGCTGGGCGTAGGCGCTCTGCGCCGCGGCCGGATCGGCGCTGGGCAGGGTCGTGAAGTCGACCTCCTGCAGCCGGCCGTTGCGGCCGATGATGGTGCGCGCCGGCAGCTGCAGCTCGCGCCACCACACGACGTCGGTCTGGTCGCCGAAGGTGCAGACCATGGCGATGCCGGAGCCCTTGTCGGTCTTGGCCAGCGGGTGCGCCAGCACCGGCACCCGCACGCCGAACAGCGGGCTCACCGCCTCCTTGCCGAACAGCGGCTGGTACCGCTCGTCGTCCGGGTGCGCGACCAGGGCGACGCAGGCGGCCAGCAGCTCCGGGCGGGTGGTCTCGATGGTCACCGGCGCGCCGTCCACGGTGAACACCAGGCGGTGGTAGGAGGTGGCCACTTCCTTGTCGATCATCTCGGCGTTGGCCACGGCCGTGCCGAAGTCGACGTCCCACATGGTGGGGGCCTCGTGCTGGTAGGCGTTCCCGGACTTCAGCAGCCGCAGGAAGCCGGTCTGCGAGATCTGCTGCGCGGTCGAGCCGATCGTGGTGTAGGTGGTCCGCCAGTCCACGGACAGCCCGATGCGGCGCCACAGGTGCTCGAAGACCTTCTCGTCCTCGGCGGTGAGCCGCTCGCACAGCTCGATGAAGTTGCGCCGGGAGATGCCGATGACCGGGCGCTCGCCCTTCTTGACGACCGGCTCCGGGGCCTGGAAGTCCGGGTCGTACGGCAGCGTCGGGTCGCAGCGCACCGCGTAGTAGTTCTGCACCCGCCGCTCGGTCGCCAGCCCGTTGTCGTCCCAGCCCATCGGGTAGAAGACGTGCTTGCCGCGCATGCGCTGGAAGCGGGCGATGATGTCGGTGTGGGTGAAGGAGAACGCGTGCCCGACGTGCAGGGAGCCCGATACGGTCAGCGGAGGGGTGTCGATGGAGTACACCTCGGCCCGGGACGAGGGGCGTACGAAGTCATAGACGCCGTCCGCCGCCCACGCCTTCGCCCATTTCTCGTCCAAGCCGTCGATTGACGGCTTCTCCGGCAGCACCACTGCGAACACGCCTTCCGTTGTTCCTGATGGAATGGATACGTACTGCGAGCAGTCTATCGGCCGACGGACGCCCCACCGCCGCGCTTTCGCAGTCCGGGACCACGCCACGTCCGGCGCACGGGTTGTGCACGCCGTTTGTTCACACCGTAGGACCGCCGCGCCTCACCGCCGCGCCTCACCGCCGAGCCGGGGACGGTAAGCGACTCGACGGCGACGCAGCGCGATCAATCCGTCACCGGTAGACAGCGGGCTCAGGACAGGAGGCTCCACTGTTGGTTGGCGGAGTCGGTATCAAGCAAGCGCGCGAACCGCAGCGGCGAGAGTGTCCCGGAAGTCTGTGGAGTAGGACCGGCGGTTCCACTGCGCCAGGCGCACTCGGCGAGGCAGCAGGGCGTGCATGTCGCCCAGCAGGTGGTCGATGTTCCCGATCGAGCGGGGAAGGACCAGCGTCCCGCTGGCGTGCTTGCCGTTGGTCCGCGCGGCACGTGCCGCCAGCGTGCTGCGGACCTGCGCGCGGCGCTCGGCGAGCGGGGGCAGGCTGAGCGCTCCGGCCAGGTGGGCGGCGATCCAGGTGGCGCCGGCTTCGGCACTCAGGGAACTGACGAACGAGGTGTTGTAACCGGCGAAGGTCAGATTCGGGGCTTCGTGCGGCAGGACGTTCCGGAACAGCTCGAACTCGCCGTTCTCGTTGCGCACCGTGAGCGATTCGTCGAGGAACGGCACGCTCTGTTCGAAGCCGGTGGCGGCGACCACGAGGTCGGCGGGCAGGACGGTGCCGTCGTCCAGCACCGCCCGCGGGCTCTCGGCGCCACCTTCAGCACCCTGGAGTTCGGCGATGAGCCGATCTCTGCGGACCTTGATGGTCCCGGCACGCGCCGCGTCGAAGAAGCCGTCGGTGGCGAGGCTGGCGCTGCTGGCCGCGATCTCCTCGAAGCGGCCGGGCGGGACCAGGCCCAGGGCGTCCAGGCCTTGGAGCTTGACCACGCGGCGACTCAGGGAGCTGAAGACCGGTCCGAAGGGACGCGGGTTCGCGAACAGCAGCTCCCCGAGC
The DNA here is from genome assembly GCA_013362315.1 of Catenulispora sp. Lineage (GTDB taxonomy): Bacteria > Actinomycetota > Actinomycetes > Streptomycetales > Catenulisporaceae > Catenulispora. The sequence continues at coordinate 15,088 of JABFWL010000186.1, forward strand.
CGGGTTATCGCCACGTCCTCGAACTCCTTGCCGAGGAGCTGCTTGGGCGCCTTCCACAGCAGGCGGCGCGGCACCATCGTGAGTGACGCGGCGACTGCCGCGAGCGCCACCGCGACGTCGCACGCCGACTTTCCGTAGCCGACCACGACGACGTGTTTGCCGCGCGCGCCGTCGAGGGTGAGGCCCTGGGACGGCGCCTTGATCACGCCGCCGGCCTCCGTGAAGGCGGCGGCTCCGGGCCAATCGGGGATCCGCGGCCGGCAGAAGACGCCGTTGGCGACGACGAGGTGCGCCGATTCGACATGCTCGCCGGAGTCCAGACGCAGGTCCCACCCGGCGGCGGTGGGCTTGGCCAGGGCGACGCCGGTGCCGAGCCGCAGGTTCGACCGGATGCCGAAGCGGTCCACGTAGCCGCGCAGGTAGGAGTGCCATTGTTCGGCGCTCGGGTAGTCGGGCCAGGAGGCCGAGGCGGGGTGGTCCGAGAACTGGTAGGTCATCCGCGTGTTCTGGGTGGTGAGGCCCGGGTAGTGACGCGTGGGACTCCAGACTCCGCCGATCTCCGGCTCGGTGTCGAACGTGACGACCTCGTGCCCGACGGCCGTGAGGACCTTGGTGGCGGCCAGCCCGGCGATACCCGCTCCGACGACGGCGATGCGCATGGCGCCAGTGTCACAGACGTCTGATCAGCTGGCGAGACCTGCGAACGCCGCCGGCGGGCGGGTTTTCCCGCCGGCGGCCGATGGCGGGCGATCAGGGTGTCAGGCGGTCGGGCGGTCAGTGCCGTCAGGCGGCCGCGTTCCAGTCGAGCAACTGGACGATGACGCCGTTGGGATCGCGGACTTGGAAGGACCGCTCGCCCCACTCGTCCTCGACCAGCGGCATGGTGATCGTCACGCCCTCGTCCTGGAGCCGGGCCAGCTCGGCGTCGAGGTCGTCGACGGCGAAGGCCAGGATCAGGCCGGCGGCGTGGATGTCGCGCTGGTCGGCGGGCAGCACCGGGATGCCCCGGCGCAGGAAGATCACGGACATGCCGGTGTCGGGCCGCGACAGGGCGACGAACCCGTCGGCGGCCATGTCCTGGGCGAAGCCGAAGTGCTCCACAAGGAAGGCACTGGCGGCGGGGACGTCGTCGACGTTGAGGGATACGGCAGTGGAGTTGATGCGCATGCGGCTCCTCGCTGGTTGGTTCGGCGTGAGATAAAACTGTACTAGATACAGTGTACAACGTACAACGTGGCATGCGAGAGGATTGTTCCCGTGCCGACGGAACGAACCAGCGCCGGGGATCCGGCCCGCACTCTGCGCCTGCTGTGGCGCGCCGCCGACGAGGCCGCCGAGGGGACCGTCGCGCGGCGCGGGCCACGGCGCGCGCTGAGCGTGGACGCCGTGGTCACAGCCGCCGTCGCGGTGGCCGACGCGGAGGGGTTGGAAGCGGTGACCATGCGCCGCATCGCGCAGGAGCTGGGCGTGGTCACGATGTCGATCTACACCTACGTCCCCGGCAAGGCCGAGCTGCTGGACGTGATGGTGGACACCGCCTACAGCGCGATGGAACGCGCCGGCACCGCCGGGCGACCATGGCGTGAGCGGGTGACGGCAGTAGCGGCGGAGAACCGTGCTCTATACGAGCAACACCCCTGGGTGGCCGAGGTCTCCACGGCGCGTCCCCCGCTGGGGCCGGGCCTGATGGCCAAGTACGAGCACGAACTCTCCGCCTTCGACGGGCTCGGGCTCGGCGATGTCGAGATGGATGACTGCCTGACGCATCTGCTGGGCTTCGTGCAGGGCTGGGCGCGCGGCACCGCCGACATCCGGGCGGCGCGAGCCGAGGGGGCACTGACCGACGAGCAGTGGTGGCAGGCCAACGCGCCCTTGCTGGAGAAGGTCTTCGACGCGGAGAAATACCCGACCGCGGTGCGCGTCGGGGCGGCGGCCGGCGAGGCGCACAGCGCCGCCTACGATCCCGACCATGCCTACGAATTCGGGCTGAGCAGGATCCTCGACTCGTTCGAGATCCTCATCGCCGGACACGACGGCAACTAAGAGCCCTATGACGCTGCGGGCCGGACGGTTGTCCGTCCGGCCCGCGAGCCGTCACACGCCCAGGTCGACGACCGGCGGCGGCCCGCTGGTGACGCCGTTCCCGTCGCGGTTCATCAGGGTGCCGTTGAAGACCAGCCGCAGTCCCTTGGCGCCCTTGGGGGCGACGAACACGACTTCCCCGGTCTGCTTCTCGCCGGGCTTCAGGCTCAGCAGGTCGAGCCGCACGCCCTTCGGCAGGGCGTCGGTCGCCACGATCGAGGCCTGGATGCGGTCGTTCGCGTCGTCCCGGACATCGAAGTCGAACATCGAGAAGGCACCCTGGCCGGCAACGTTGGCCAGCTCCACATGCAGCTTGAGGTACTGCTGGTTGGGCGCCGGCTGCAGCGCGTCGCCAGCCGGCGGCACGTAGGGGTAGGTGACGATGTCGACCTTCAGCTTGAACCCGCTGCGCTCGACCCAGTCGGTCTTCTTGTTCGTCACAGCCGGCGGGGTGGCCGACGAGGACGGCGATGCGGAGTCAGAGGGTGAAGCAGACGACGACGAGGATGACCCGACCGCCGTGGAGGACGAAGCCGAGGACGCGGACGACGATGCCGACGACGATGCCGACGAGGTGGAGCCCTGGACACTCGAACCGGCAGCCGCGACCGGCGTCGTCGAGCCCCCAGCCGGCGTCTTCGAGCCCGATGACGAGCAGGCGCTCAAGGACAACGCGAGCACCGCCACGGCGCTCAGCGTCGCCACGGACATCTTCGATCGCTGGAACATCGGTCCCCCGTTTGGTGATCGTTGGCGGAAAGCTGGGAAAGTCTGTCAGACCGCCCCGCCGCCCACCAGCTTCCCGGACAAGTCCGTACACGCTAACGCCGCCCCAAGGGGACCGGCCCCAGCTGTGTCAACCAGCGAGATCAAAGCTCTGAGTCAGTAGCTATTCTGAATAAGCTGGACTTATGAGCATCGAGTTCACGTTGTGGAGCGTGCCAGCAACCGCCTACCAGGCAGCGGTCAACTCCGGCCGCCTCAGCGGCGAACACACCGCCGAGTGCCGCCGCATCGCCGAGGACTGGGACCTCCTGACCCGCGTCCTAGCCGCCGGCGACCCGGCAGCACCAGCCGCATCCGCGATCACCGGCGGCCACATCCTCGAAAACGACGAACTCGACCACGGCGGCACCCGCATCTTCTCCCCCTACGAGGTCGCCCTCCTCGCCGCAGCCCTCGACGCCGTCGACGAGGCCGAATTCGACCGCCGCTACCAAAACGCCGACTTCAGCGGCGCCTACCGCCCCGGCAGCGACGACAACGAAGACGAGGACCAGCCCGCCCCACCCCCCGACCAAGCCGAGCTCCTCAAAGCGTTCAGCCATCTACAGACCAGCTACAACGAGGCCGCCATGCGCGGCGACGCTGTCGCAGTCTGGCTGAGCTGAGGCCGCCGGCCTGCCCGCCCAGCCGCGTGTGCCAGAGCCTTCGCGACCCAGCGGCCGAAGGCCCGCCTGACGCGAGGCAGCCCGCGCAGCTGCCGCACCTCGCCGCAAACCGGCGGCCGACGGCGCGCCCGAAGCGACACGACCTGCGCAGCCGGCCCGCCTGAAGCGACACGACCTGCGCAGCTGACGCTCAGCGCCCAGCCTCGACGACCTTCACCAACTCGTCAAAGCACTCCCCGATCAGCGCTCCCATATCCTCCCCCTCGCCCGCCAACCACAACACAAACGCCGCCCGAAACACCGCGACCCCCGCATCAGCCGCCAGCCGCGCCGCCGTATCCCCCACGTCCCGCGCCCGCAGCCCCGCCGCCAGCACCAGCGAAAGCCGGGCCATCTTGCTGACCTCACGTTCCTGAAGCTCCGGATGGCTGTCGATCACCCGCTGCCGCATCCGCGACCGCTCCTTGCGCCCGTCAAAGAACGGCGCGACAGCACTCACCGCCGTCGCGACCGCGGCCAGCGGCGCCACCTCCGGCGGGACGCCGGCCAGCGCCTCGACAATCCCGTCCTCAAGCAGCTGCCCGCCGTGGAACAGCACCTCGCGCTTGTCAGCGAAGTGCCGGAAGAACGTGCGCTCGGTGAGTCCGGCGCGGGCGGCGATGTCGGCCACGGTCGTCTGGTCGTAGCCGTGTTCCACGAACAGGTCCAGCGCTGACTGCATGAGACGCACCCGGGAGTCTGACGGCCACCTGCTCATGCCGCCATCTTAGGTTATGACAGCGACTGACATCAGTGCTAGCCTCGTTATGTCAGCGACTGTCATCACTGGCCGAGGAGGCCTCACCATGCGCGTTTTCGTCACCGGCGCGTCCGGACACATCGGATCCGCCCTCATCCCCGAACTGCTCGCGGCCGGCCACCAGGTCGTCGGCCTGGCTCGCAGCGACGCCGCGGCGGCCGCGGTGGCCGAGCGCGGTGCCGAGGCGCACCGCGGCGACGCCACCGATCCGGACTCCTTCCTCGACGCGGTCGCCGCCGCCGACGGCGTCGTCCACCTGGCCTACGACCACTCGTTCACCGACATGGCCGCGGCCGCGGCGGCCGACCTGCGCACCGTGCGGGCCATCGGCGAGCGGCTCGCCGGCACCGGCAAGCCGCTGGTCGCCACCTCCGGCACGCTGCTGCTGGCGTTCGGCAGCGACGGCGCGCTCGGCTTCGAGCACGACACGCGACCGGGCGGCTCGCGCATCGACGTCGAGAACGCCGTGGTGGCGATGGCCGCCGAGGGCGTCCGCGGCTCCGTGGTCCGCCTGGCCCCGCTGGTGCACAGCGACCTGGACCACCACGGGTTCGCGCCGATCATGATCCGCATCGCCCGCGAGAAGGGCGTGGCGGCCTATGTCGGCGACGGCACGAACCGCTGGCCGGCGGTCAACACCCGGGACGCGGCCCGGCTCTACCGGCTGGCGCTGGAGTCGGCGCCCGGCGGCACGCGCCTGCACGCGGTGGAGGGCGAGGGCGTGCCGCTCCGCACGATCGCCGAGACGATCGCACAGCGGCTGGGGATCCCGGCCGTGTCCATCGAGCCGGAGCAGGCCGACGAGCACTTCGGGTTCCTCGGGCCGCTGGTGCAACTGGACAATCCGACCTCTGCCGAAGCCACGCGCAAGCTGCTGGACTGGAAGCCGGAACACCCGGACCTGATCGCCGATCTGGAGGCGGGCCACTACTTCCGGACGCAGGACTGACCGGACCGGCCCAACCAGGACGACCAGCACGACCAGCACGACCAGCACGACCGAACTAACCGCCCGCAGCCAGCGAGCGCGACATCTCTCCGGCCTCTCCCCTAGTCCGTATCCGGCCAGCCACTGTCGGACCCGCGGACTATACCTGGGGATATGACCGTCTACTCAGCCGTCGTCACCACCGGCATCTACTGCCGCCCCGGCTGTGGGGCCCGGCCGTCGGCGGACAACGTCCGCACCTTCGAGCTGGCCGCTTCGGCGGAGGCGGCCGGATACCGGGCGTGCCTGCGGTGCCGGCCCTACCGGATGGTGGGGTCGGTGCCGTGGGACGCGCCGGAGCTGGTCTGCCGGGCGGTGCGGCTGATCATCGACGGCGCGCTCGACGACGACGGCACCGAGGCCGCCCTGGCGGCCCGTCTCGGCTGGTCCGGGCGGCACCTGCGCCGCATGTTCCAGGAGCACCTGGGCCTGACGCCGGACCAGCTGGCCCGGTCCCGCCGGACGCATTTCGCGCGGCGCCTGCTGGACGACACCGACATGGCGGTGGCCGATGTCGCCTTCGCCGCGGGCTTCGGCAGCCTGCGGCAGTTCAACCGCGCGATGCGGGACACGTTCCGGGACACGCCGAACAGCTTGCGCGGGCGGCGGCGGCGCGCGGACCGGCTGGTCACCGACGGCGGGCTGGCCATCCGCCTGGCCTGCTCGCCGCCTTACGACTGGGAGTCGATGCTGGCCCGGCTCGCCGCGGAGCGCATTCCCGGCGTGACGGCCGTGGACGTCGCAGAACGCTGCTATCGGCGGGTGATCACGCTCGACGGCGACGCCGGCATGCTGGAAGTCCGGCCGGGCGGCGAGGACTACCTGCTGCTCGTCGCCCACCTGCCGTACTGGGAAGGCTTGATCCACGTCGTCGAGCGGATCCGGCACGCGCTCGGGCTCGACGCCGATCCGGAAGCCCTCCCGCAGCTCGCCTCCGACCCGCTGCTCGCGCCGTTGGTGCAGGCCCGGCCCGGGCTGCGCGTGCCGGGCGCTTGGGCGCCGTTCGAGATCGGCGTGGCGGCGGCGATCCGGCAACACTGCGGGCCGGCCGAGGCCACTGAACACCTCGGCCGTCTGGTCAAGGAGCACGGCATCGAAGTGCCGGGTCTGCCCCACAACCTGACGCACGCCTTCCCGTCCGCGACGGTGCTCGCCGCCGCCGACCTCGGCTCGATCGGACCGGAGTCCGCAGCGTCAGTGCACGCGTTCGCTCGCGCGGTCGAGGCCGGCGAGATCCGGCTCGACGGAAGCATGGCGCTGAACGATCTGGTCACCCTGGTCAGCGCCCTGCCAGGCTTCGATCCGACGGCGGCCCAGCACCTGGCCATGCGCCTCGGCGAACGGGACGCGTTCCCGGCGGAGGATGCCGAGCTTCGCCGGGCTCTGTGTCACCTGGATCCGGCGCTGGCCGGTGAAGCGGCGACGGCCCGGGCTGAGAACTGGAAACCGTGGCGCGCGCTGGCCGCCACCCATCTCATAGCCGACACCCACGCCTACGACCGCGACCACGCCGGCCAAAGCCTGCCGAGTCAGGCGCCGGACTTCCCTCTCGGCTCCCGCGTCGCCTGAAACCGGCTGGAGAAGTTGACGCTCACCCGTGCGCCGGCCGTCCCGGTCTGCTTCGGCACACAATGCCGCCAGTCTCTCTGGCACCGGCCGCCCATCACGATCAGGTCGCCGCTCGCCGGCGTGAGCACCGTGCTGCGGCCGCCTTCGCGCGGCTTGATCAGAAACCGGCGCGTCGCTCCGAGGCTGAGCACCGGGACCGTGCAGACGTCGCGCTTGCAGGTCGGCCAGTCGCCGTGCCAGCCGGTGCTGTCGTTGTGGTCGCGATAGAGGTTGATCCACAAGCCGTCATAAGGCACCCCGTAGTGCTCAGAGAGCACCGCCGCCACCTTGTGCAGCATCGGCACCGGGGCATCGCCCAGGTCCGGGAACTCCGCGGTCAGGCGCGGCTCGGTCACCACCCGGTTGATCATCCACCGCTCCCGCTGCTCCCAGCCCGCGCCCGCGATCACCTCTCGCAGCAGATGCTCGCTCCCACTGAGCCAGCCGGGCACGTGCTCGATCCACGACGTCTCGTCCAGAGCGATGCGGTGCGCGGTGCGGAAGCTCTCATCGACGCTCGGCAGGTCGTCGGCGAACAGATCGGGCTGTGCGACGCCCAGGTCGACGGGAAGCGGTCTATGAGTATTCACCCCTCTTCTCTATCCAGGCCGGACACCGGAGTCCGGCCGGATCCGGACATCAGGTGCTGGTTCCGGTGCCCACCACCACGTCGGTCTTGGCGGCGTTCCATCCGGACAGGCTCACCACCGGAGTGGCGCCTTGCAGGTCTGCCGACTTGTAGGTCGCCGTCAGGGTCTCGGATTCGCCGGGCCACAAGGTGACGTCGTTGTCGCCCCACACCGTCGAGGTCACCTCGTTGTCACCGGACGCCTCGCCGCCGGAAGCCGTGCCGCGGCGCAGGTCCGCGCGCAGCAGGAAGCCGACAGTCGGCGTTGAGGAGGTGTTCGTGACGGTGACTGTGAGCTGCTTGTCGGCGCCGTTGGGACCGGTGTGGTCGGCGGACGAGGCGGTGGCCGAGACCGTGGCCTTCGTCAGGCTCCGCAACGCGGTCAAGTTGGCATAGGAGGTCATCGTTGCCTGCGGGTTGCCGCCGCCGGACGGGATGGTCGAGCTCCAGTTGACCGCGTCGGGCGTGGTGGAGTCCCAGTAGACGTTGCGGTCGACCAGAATGCCGTTCTGCTTGAGCAGCAGCTCGACGAAGTACACGGTGCCGGAGCCGGTGGGCAGCTTCGGGGTGAGCACTTTGTTCTGCACCTTCTGCGAGGCCAGCGACAGCGTGCCGGAGGTCTGGTCGTCGAGCAGCGTGCCCGCGGTGTTGTAGACCTTTGATTCGACGGTCACGCCGGACTGCGTCTGGCCGGTCAGGTTGTCGACCGTGACGGTGTGGTTGTCCAGCGTGAACAGCGCGTGCAACGGACGGTTGGCCTGCTGCGCGCCGAAGTAGGCCCCGGCCTGGTCGTAGTCGTTGTTGTAGAGCGACCAGAGCAGCGTCGGCCAGCCCTTGTTCATCTGCCAGTAGATGGTGCCGGTGGACGGCTGGGTGCTGTTGGTGGAGTGCGCGATGTAGGCCTCGAACTGTGCCCGGGTGTCCTCGTAGTTCTGAGCCTGCGCCTCCTGCACGTACTGCGCCAGGCTCGACCAGGATCCGTAACGCTTGCTGATGGCTTGGTCGAGGTTGTAGAGGGTGCCGAAGGAGTATCCCGTGTGGCCGGTGCCCTCGTAGTTGGCGTGGTACTGGTTGGCGCCGGGTTTCTGCCACAGTGCCGACTGATCGGAGGCCGACAGGAAGCGGTTGATGGAATCCATCGTCGGCACGGTGTCGCCCGCGCTCTGCTCGGAATCGAAGCCCCACGCACCGCCGGCGTTGGTCAGCGTGGAGTCCCCGGAGGGGTAGTGCGACGTGTCGTACCAGTAGTTGGACGGCACCCAGTCATAAGGTCCCTCCTTCTCCCCCGAGACCCCGAGTTTTGAGCTGGAGTTGTACTCGGCGGAAGAGACGAAGGGGCCGGGGAAGTCGGCGGCGGCGAAACCGTTCAGCGCCTGGGACTCCTGCGTGGAGCTCGGCGCGTTGTCGCTCCACTGGAAGCTGAACACACTCGGGTGATTGCGCCAGATCGCGCCCTGGGTCTTCGCGGTGTTCTGATAGTTCGTGCCGGCCGAGCTGCCCTCCCAGAAGTCGCAGCACTGGTAGCCGGTGTTCACCAGGATGCCCGCGGCGTCCATCTGCTGGTACCAGTCGGCGGGCATGAAGTGGCCTTCGAGGCGCACGGTGTTCAGGCCCATCGCCTTCATCAGCGCGATCTGCTGCGCGGTGTCGGCCGGGTCGTAGCGCAGGAACAGGTCGGGGTCCCAGCCGCCGCCGCGGATCACCAGCGGATGGCCGTTGATGCCGAACTGCCGGACCCCGGACGGTGCCGCGCTGCCGGCGCCGACAAGCGCGGAGGAGAGGGTGCGGATGCCGAAGGTCTCCGAGGTCGAGTTCAGGACCGTCGAGTTCTGCGTTACCGAGGTGTTCAGGGTGTAGAGCGGCTGCGCACCCATCTGGTACGGCCACCAGATCTGCGGCGACGCCAGGGTCAGCGCGGGGTAGCTCGCGGGCGCGAAGGTGACGGTCGAAGTGGCGTCGGCGGCGACCGTGACGTTCTGCGTCACGGAGATCGGCGAGCCGCCGCCGGGCGGGGTGACGACCGCCGTCACGGCGCCGGTCTGCGCGGAGCCGGTGACGTTGACCACCGACGCCTTGACCGTCAGGGCGCTGCTGGACAGGTTGCTCGCGGTGCTCTGGTTGACGTGCGCGTCCTCGACGATCAGCGGGCCGCCGGTCTCCAACTGGACCGGGAACTGGATGCCGGTGTTGTTGTCCGGCGGGATCTGGCTCCAGTCCACGTCGTCGAGCGTGAGCATCTTGGTCGGGTCGTTCGGGTGCACCTCGACGGCCAGCGAGTTCGTCCCGGAGACGAGCTTGGAGGTGATGTCGAAGACGTTCTTGACGTAGTCGCCGGTGACCGCGGAGGACGAGGCCACCCGCGAGCCGTTGACCCAGACGTCGGCCGTGCCGACCACGCCGTTCAGGATCAGCCGCGCGGCCCGGCCGGCCGGCGGCGCGGCGAAGTCGGTGCGGTACCACCACGGCACGGAGAACTGCGCGATCGTGTCCGCGCCGATCTTCGTCATCTGCCCGAAGCAGCTCTTCATGTTCGCCGCGACGTAGACGGCCGGGCAGGTGCCGTTCTGCAGCAGGGCACTGATTTCCGTGCCCGGTGCGCCGCCGCCGTCGTCGGCGACCGTGAGCCAGCCGCTCGTGCTGAAGCCCGGGGTGGATATCTGCGCGCCGGTCTGGGTGGCGGTGGCGCTGGTGAGAACCTTCCAGCCGGCGGTCGCGCCGAGGTTCCGGACGGCGCTGGAACCGGTGGCCGGATTGCCGGACGCCGTCCCGGCGCCGGCGAAGACCCCGGCGACGACTCCGGCGCTCGGCGCGGCCGCGGGACTGTCGGCCGTCGCCAGCTGGGCGGCTCCGGCGAGGACGGCGACAGCGATGCCGACGGCCCCGAGCGCGCGCGCCCGGACACGGTGCGGGCGGATCGTGTCTGGAGCTCTCATGCCCGGACTCCTCGGTGGGCTCGGCTGGTGACACTTTTAGGAAAGTTTCCTAACGAGATGAGGCGCACGCTACTGAAGCCCTGACCGGTCCGTCAAGAGTCTGCGAAAGGGCCTTAACCAGAAATCTGATCCGGCTTTCCGGGGCGGCCGCCGGGATGCTTCGTCGTCTCGCGGGTATCCGCCATCCGGCCCGCGATGGACGAGAAGAAGTGAGGGCTTCCCCATGCCGATACGTCGCTCAGCTCTCGCCGCCACAGTGGCGGGCGGCCTCTCGCTGGCTCTGCTGGCCGGCTGCCGGAGTTCGACATCCGCTTCCGGGTCCTCGCCCGAACCTTCGTCGGGCAGCGGCGGGGGCATATCGAGCGCTGTGTCGAAAGCACAGTCGGCGGCCACGTCGGCCCTGGCCGAGATCAGCGGCGGCGCGGTGGGGACCGACGACGTGGCGGCCGGTCCGGTGGCCGTCGGGCCGGACGGGCGCGCGGCCTCGACGCTGACCGTGAAGAACCCCACCGACGCGGAACGCGATTACACGGTGTCGGTACTCTTCGACGACTCCGGCGGCGGCCTGGAGGACGTGGTGGTCGTCACCGTCTCCAAGGTGCCCGCGCATGGCGAGTCGTCCGCGACGGCGAAGAGCAACCGCAAGCTCTCGGGGACGCTGACGGCGAAGGTGTCAGCCGCGGTCCGGCACTGACGAACGCTGACAAACACCGACAAGCACCACACGCGCTCCCGCGCCGGAACGGTGTCGAGTACCGTCCGGCGCGGGAGGCTGGTGCAGCCTTCTGTCAGGCCTGCCTGGCTGCGGTCGTCACTTGTGCTGGTTCAGAGCGGGAGCGGGGACGGCGCCGGCACCGGGGCCGGTGCTGTCCGGCTGAGCGGCGTTGCCGCCGGGGCCGGTGGTGCTGGCGACGGCGCCCGGAGGCGGCGCGGCCGGCAGGCTGACACACGTCGGGACCTGCCCCTTGATCGGAACCTCGGACAGCGAGTTCTTACCGTCGGCGAAGCTGTAGACCACCAGAGCGGTCTCGTCCGGCGGCAGGCCCGTGGCCGAGACGGTGATCGAGGAGGGGTCGGAACCGGGGCCGAGCCCGACCGTGAGCTGGCTGTCGCCGCCGTGGTCGGGGGCGGCGAAGGTCTCGATCGACGGGCACCCCGGCGTGGCCTGGACCACGGCCACCTTCGAGCCCATCTTGTGCAGCGCCGCGTTGGCCCCGGCGATACCGCTGGGCTTGGTGACCTTCACCGTCACGGTCCCGTCGTGGTTGGCCGTCACGGCGTAGGCCGAGGCGGTGCCGCTGAAGACGGTGAAGCCGACGGCCGCGGTCGCGGCGGCCGCCACGGTCCCGGCCGAGGCCCACACCGGCCGGGACAGCCGGCGCCGGGCCGGGCCGAGGTCCGGCGTCGCCGCCAGCGCCGTGCCGTGCTGCTCCATCAGCTCCTCGAACATGTGGTCTGCGAACTTTGTCATGGTGTTTCCTCCAGTTCCGGGCGCTCGTGCGCCCTGCGCAGTCGGGCGTGGGCACGCATCAAGCGCATGCGCACCGCGCCCGCCGAAATGTCGAGCACCGCCGCCGCCTCCTTGGCCTTCAACCCCGCGAGGTCGACCAGTTCCACCACCTGCCGGTCCAGCTCGGACAGCCGGGTCAGCTCGCTGACCAGCCGCCGGCCGAGCCGTTCGGCGTCGATCCGGTCGAGCAGCTCCCCGACGTGGTCCGCCGCCAGCTCGCGGCGCCCGGCCAGCCGGGCCGTGCGCTCGCGCTGCCGGGCGTGCGCGTCGCAGTGCTCGGCGAACACCCGGCGGGCGATGCCGAACACCCAGGCGCGCTCGCTGCCGCGGCGGGGGTCGAAGGAGGTGTAGGAGGTGATCGCCTCGACGAAGGTGTCCGCGGTCAGGTCGGCGACCGTCTGCGGATCGGTGCTGCGCCGGGCGAAGTAGGCGGTCACCGCGTCGATCTGGGACCGGTAGAGGTGCTCGAAGCCGACGGCCGGGTCGTGGTCCGCCGGAGGCCGTCGGGGCTCCGGCGGATGCGCTGGTCGGTTCCGGATGACGGGCCGATGTCGTGGCTGCGTAGTCGTCTCGCTCACACCAGTAGTTGCCGAGTCCGCCGGATTCTGTCACACGCGCAGGTGGGGCCGAGGGTGGGCGGCGAACGCCGCCGCACTCGACAGCCTCAGCCGTCCGGCTCACCCGACCGGCGCCATCGGCGTTTGGACCTCCGGCACCGGGTCATCCCCACCGGTGAGCGTTGCCCGATCCGCCCACCTTTGCGAGGTCCCGTTGAACCAGCGCCTGACCCGTCACCCCCGGCGCGCGGCCGCCGCGGCCGCGGTCCTGCTCGCGGCGGCGGCGGGATGCGGCGGCTCGTCGAAGTCCGACACGTCGCCGGCCGCCTCGTCGTCGTCGGCCGCCTCCTCCGCCGCCGGGTCGTCCGGCGGCTCGCAGGGCGCGGAGTCACTGCAGTCGGACTACGAGCGCGTGGTCGGCGACGCGCTGCCCTCGGTCGTGCAGATCAGCACCGGCAGCGGCCTGGGCTCCGGCGTCGTCTACGACGGCAAGGGCGACATCATCACGAACGCCCACGTCGTGGGCCGCGCCACCCAGTTCCGGGTGACCCAGCCCACCGGCGGCACCCCGCTGACCGCCACGCTGGTCGGCACCTACCCCAGCGGCGACATCGCGGTGATCCGGGTCAGCGGCGGCGGCGGCCTGAAGCCGGCCAAGTTCGGCGACTCCACCAAGCTCAGGGTCGGGCAGATCGTCCTGGCCATGGGCAGCCCGCTGGGCCTGACCGGCACCGTGACCCAGGGCATCGTCTCGGCGCTGGGCCGGACCGTCACCTCCAAGGACGCCACCGACGGCGCCAGCATCACCGTCGGCGACGCCATCCAGACCTCGGCCGCGATCAACAACGGCAACAGCGGCGGCGCCCTGGTGGACCTGTCCAGCCAGGTGGTCGGCATCCCCTCGGCCGCCGCGCTCAACCCCGAACTCGGCGACAGCGCCGCCCCCGGGATCGGCTTCGCCATCCCGACCGCGACCGCCACCCGCATCGCCGACCAGCTGATCGCCACCGGCAAGGTCACCGACTCCGGCCGCGCCGCGCTGGGCGTGAAGGTGATCGGCGTGGTCGACCGCTCCGGCACGCCGATCGGCGTGGGCCTGGCCGACGTCCCGGCGGACAGCCCCGCCGGCAAGGCGGGGCTGAAGGTCGGAGACGTGATCACCGCGGTGAACGGCAGCCCGACCCCGGACCCGACCGCGCTGTCCCAGGTGCTGGTGGCGCTCAAGCCCGGACAGCAGGTCAAGGTGGACTACATCGCTTCGGACGGTTCGAAGCAGAGCGCGAACGTGACGCTCGGGACGTTGAGCGCCTGATCCGTCACACCGTCCACGGCGGCACGACGCCCTCCCCCTCGCGCGGCACGACCCAGGCCCGCGAGCCGGCCGCCGAGGTGACGATCGCGCTGAACCCGCTCTCGGCGTCCGGCGTGACCTGGCGCTCGGCGTCTCCCGGCAGCACGACGGTGTCGCCGGCCTGAAGAACGAACGTTTCGCCGGCGCACGCCACCTGGGCGCCCCCGGCGACGAAGGTCCAGATCTGCTCGACGTCGATGATGTGCAGCGGCCCGGCCGGCGCCCCGGGGACGACGTCCACCCGCCACACCGGACGCTCGGCGGCGCCGAGGGTCGGCGAGGCAAGGGTGGTCATGGACCCGGAGGCGGTGACGGCGGGCCGGCTCTGCGCGGCATGGATGACGGAGGCGGTGTGGATGACAGGCATGGTCGACTCCCCTATGATCGACAACAAGGTTGTCCTAACTAGACAATGAGGTTGTCGGTCGTGTCAAGTGCTCTCCCGCCGCCGGGCTCGGACCTGCCCCTGCTGCTCCTGCTCGGCTTCCGGGCGCTGATCGACGACGTCCACGCCGAACTCGCCGCCGCCGGCCACCCCGATGTCCGCACCCTGCACGGCATCGCCTTCAAGGCCATCGGCGACGGCATCACCGCCTCCGCCCTCGGCCGCCGCCTCGGCGTGTCGAAGCAGGCGGCCGCCAAGACCATCGAAGGCCTCGAACGCGAGGGCTACGTCGAGCGCGTCCCCGACCCCACCGACGCCCGCAGTAAGATCATCCGCCTCACCCCCCGCGGCCGCGAGCTGCAGCAGCTGGCCTTCCGGATCATGGCCGCCCAACGCGCGCACTGGGCCGAGCGGCTCGGCGAGGAGCAGCTGGCGGCGCTGGAGTCCGGCCTGCGGGCGATCACCGCCGACCAGGAGATGCGGTTCGACATTCCGGGGTGGTTCCACAGCTAGCGCCAGAGCAGCCACAGTCACCGGGACAGCGGCGCAGCTAGCGAGCAGCCCCGGCTCCAGTACCGGAGTCGGCGGCGTTCTCCGCCGCGGCCGCCGACTGCGCGATCGCCCCGGCGGCCAGCAGCAGCACGAACGCCAGGCCGAGCGCGGCGCTGACGCTCTGATGCAGCACCAGCAGGCCGCCGGCCAGCGCGCCGAGGAACATGCACGACAGCGACAGCAGTCGGCGGATCGTGGGTTTGCCGAAGGGGTCGGCGGCCAAGCCGGTGACCGTCATGGTGAGGACCGTGGTGGTGAGGTCCGGCACGGCGATCTTGCGGACCACCGCGTTCTGCACGCCGAAGCCGAACGCCAGGACCGCGGTGAGCTGGACGCGGGTGGCCGTCTCGGCGTCGTCTTCCAGGGCGGCGATCACCAGGGCCACCGCGACGAAAGCGGCGTGCGCGGCCACGGCGCGCACCAGCCGTCGGCGGTGTCCGCCGGCGCGCCGGCCCAGCCGGGTCTCGGCCCAGGCTCCGGCACCGAAGCAGGCCACCGCCAGGCACGGCGCCCAGACTGTCAGACCCTTGGCACCGGCCACCGCGAAGCCGAGGAAGACCACGTTGCCGGTCATGTTGGCGACGAAGATGTGGCCCAGGGCCAGATAGCTCACGGCGTCCACGGTGCCGGTGACCAGCGTGGCGGCGATCAACGCGGCGGGCAGGGCGCCGTATTCGGCCGAGCCGCGGTCGAAGAGACGGTCGGACAGACGGCCGGACAGACGCAGCAGAACGGCTTTCACGGTCGTGATTAGACCAGGCGATTAGGCCAGATGCCTGTCATCGCGGACCCCGCTCCGGGCGCGGGTCCGGTCCCGGGCTGTTCACGGCGGCGCCAGCCGGGTATGGGCGAGATGTGACGAAAGGAACGGACAGCTTCGCCTTCCCGTCCGGCGGGACGGTGGTCGAGCTCGCCTCGAGCGCCGAGTGTCCGCCGGAGATCCGCGAGCGGGCGCTGCGCGCCCTGGCGGCGCGGGCGCGCGACGCCGAGGACGCGCGCTATCTGATGGAGGCCCTGGGCCTGGTCGCCATGCCGCCGCGGGTGCGGCCGACGCGGCGGCGCGGACGCTCCGTCATCCGTTCGGTCCGCCCCGAAGGTGGCGACACCGAGCCGGAGTGATCCTGGGGCGGTACTGCGCGGCCGCGCCCGAGCCCGAGGAGGCACCATGAGCGACCAGCTGCCGCCGGCTCCCCCGCCGCCGCCGGACTCGCCGGATCAGCCCCCGTACGGGCAGCCGCCCTACGGCCAGCCCGGCAACCCCTATGGCGCTGATCCTTATGGAACCGGCCCATACGGCGCGGCGCAGATGGAACCCCGGGTGCAGCTGGACGTCCACGGGCTGCGGCCGCAGCGGCGCTGGACGGTGCTGATCCGCCTGATCCTGGCGATCCCGCAGATCATCGTGCTCTACTTGCTCTTCCTGGCCGGCTTCTTCGTGGTGATCGTCGGCTGGTTCGCGGCGCTGTTCACCGGGCACCTGCCGACCGGCATCCGCGAGTTCCTGATCGGGATCCTGAAGTACCAGGTGCGGGTGCACGGCTATCTCCTGCTGCTGGTCGACGAGTACCCGCCGTTCGCGTTCTTCGACGCCCCCGACTACCCGATCCAGGTCGAGGTGCCGCCGGCCACGCGGCTGAACCCGGCCGCCGTGTTCTTCCGCATCATCCTGGTGTTCCCGGCGTGGATCATCAGCGACGTGGTGATGACCGGCGCCGGCATCGTGTCCTTCTTCGTCTGGGTGATCATGCTGTTCACCGGGCGGCAGCCGGAGCCGGCGTTCGGGGCGACCAGCGCGGCGTTCCGGTACTCGACGCGGACCATCGCGTACTTCGGGATGCTGACGCCCACCTACCCCAAGGAGCTGTTCGGCGAGGTGCCCTCGGCGGCGGACCGGCGCTCGCCGACCCGGCCGCTGCTGCTCAGCAGCGGGGCGCGGGTGCTGCTGATCGTGATGATCGTGGTCGGGGCGATCGGGGCGTTCTTCAGCGGCGAGCGGAACAACGACTGGGCCAACGACAACTCCCTGCCTCCGGCCCACACGATCAGCGTCCCGGTCACGCCTGTTCCGTGACCTCGGGGATGGCACGGGGATCGGCGAAGGCGCGGAACAGCGTGATGCGGCCGTCGCGGATCCGGAGGATCTGGACGGAGACCGCGCTGAACGGCCTGCCGTTCGCCGCGACGGTCCCCTTCGTGGACATCTCCACGACCACCACCTCGGGGTCCTGGGTCTCATGGAGCGCGGTGACGTCGAACTCCTCGATGCGCATCGGCGAAGCCATCATGTTCTGCGCGTACTGGTGGATCGCCTCGCGACCCTCAAGGCGCAGCGGCGCGCCGGGCCTGCCGGTGAACGGCATCTCGATCACCGCATCGGGGGCGAACAGGTCGGCGAAGCCGTCGGCGTCGCCGGCGAGGACCAGGTCCCGGCGTCGGGTCAGGACGTCGGCGGGTCTGACGGAAACCATGGGGTACCTCCGGGATCTGGTCCGGCAGTTCATTCAACGCTCGTTCAATGAACCAGCCTAGGCCCCCGCGAGCTACTGAGTCAACGCTCGTAGAATGACCGGATGGCCGACCCCCAGCCCGGTTCCCGCGCGGAACAGCGCCGCCGCACCGAGGACCGCATCCTCGACGCCGCGGCCCAGTCCTTCTTCGCCGTCGGCTATGAGCGCACGACGATCCGCGCCGTGGCCTCGGCGGCTGGCGTGGACGCGGGGCTGGTCATGCACTACTTCGGGTCCAAGCAGGACCTGTTCCGGCGGGTGATCGACGCCGCGCCGGTTCCGGAGTCGGCGGCGGAGCCGGGGCAGGCGGCCGAGGAGATCCTCGCCGGGCTCGCCGGGCGGCTGGCCGCCGCGCCGGTCGCGTCATTGACCATCCTGCGCTCAATGCTGACCAACCCCGAAGCGGCGGACGCGGTCCGGGCAGGCGCGAGCCGCTATATAGCGAACCTCGCGCAAGCGATCCCGACCGAGGACGCGGACCTGAGGGCGGCGGTCATCAACGCCGTCCTGCTCGGCGTGACGCTCTCCCGGCATCTCCTGCGATCGGACGCGCTTGCCGATGCCGATCCGCAGCAGATCGTGGACCTGCTGCGGCCCGGCATCGTCGCGCTGGCTGATCTTCCGAAGGCTAATCCTTCGACGGAACGTAAGTCGTGAACTTGCCGCCGAGGTACTTGTACTCGGGGGCTTCGGGGTCGTGAACGTCCTGGGCGGCCGCCTCGATCTTCTCGGCGAACACCTCGGAGTCGTCCTGGGGCTGATAACCCAGGCGGCGCGCCGATTCCAGGTCCCACCAGGCCCGGGTGTTGGCGGAGATGCCGTAGACGATCTCGTAGCCCAGGTCCGGGGCGGTGGCCAGCGCGTGGAAGAGGCGGACGCCGTCGGCCGGGCTGAGCCAGGTGTCGAGCATGCGGCGGCTGACCGGCTCCTGGAAGCAGGAGCCGATGCGGACGCACGCCACCTGCAGTCCGTGGCGGTCGGCGTAGAAGGAGCCGATGGCTTCCATGAAGACTTTGGAGACGCCGTAGTAGGTGTCCGGCCGCGGCCGGACGTCGACGCCGATCTCGGACTCCCGGTAGTCGGCGCGTTCGTAGTAGCCGACGGCGTGGTTGCTGCTCGCCGCGAGGACCCGCGGGACGCCGTTGCGAACCGCGGCGTCGAAGACCTGGTAGGTGCCGTCGATGTTGGTCTTCAGGATCCGGTCGAAGCGGTCCTCACTGGGAATGCCCGCCAGGTGGATGACGACGTCGACGTCCTGCATGGCCGCGTCCAGGGCGGCCGGGTCGCCGATGTCACCGACGGACCACTCCAGGCCGGCCGGGTCCGGCGGTGTCACCAGGTCGAAGCCGCGGACCTTCCAGCCCAGCTCCGGCAGGCCGGCGCGCAGGAACGTGCCCACTCCCCCGGCCGCCCCCGTCATGAGGATCCTGCCGTGCCCGTTCTCACCCATGTGCCGTCCCGCCTCTTCCACAAAGCTCTGTCATACCCGGGTCACATGAGAGTCATACCAGCGGGTTGATCCCGTGCTCGACCAGGATCCGGCGGCCCTCGGC
This sequence comes from Catenulispora sp., assembly GCA_013362315.1. GTDB lineage: Bacteria > Actinomycetota > Actinomycetes > Streptomycetales > Catenulisporaceae > Catenulispora. The sequence goes on from JABFWL010000186.1 coordinate 33,932, forward strand.
CACCAGTCCCGCCAGCGCCTCGACGTGCTCCGGCGCGGCCTCGGTCAGCGGCGGGCGGACCGGGCCGGCGTCCAGGCCGGCCAGCCGGACCCCGGCCTTGACCAGGGCCACGGCGTAGCCGGGCGCCTTGTGGCGCAGTTCGACCAGCGGCCGGTAGAACCCGTCCAGCAGGGCCGTCACGAGCGCGGACTCGCCGGCGCGGTAGGCGTGGTAGAAGGCCAGCGCGATGTCCGGAGCGAAGCAGAACACGGCGGAGGAGTAGCCCGGGACGCCGACACCGCGGTAGGCGAGCTGCGACATCTCGGCGGTCGGCAGGCCGTTGAGATACAGCAGCGCGCCCTCGCCGTGGCGGGCGCGGACCGCCGAGACGATGCGCTGCATGAGGTCCAGGTCGCCCTTGCCGTCCTTGAAACCGACGATGTTCGGCACGCCCGCGAGGTCGGCCACCACCTCCGGTATGAAGGTGACGTTGTCCCGCTGGTAGATGATCAGGTCCAGGTCGGTGTTCCCGGCCACCGCGAGGTAGTGGTCGCGCAGCCCCGCCGCTCCCCCGGCCACCAGATAGGGCGGCATGACCAGCAGTCCGTCGGCGCCGGACTCCTTGGCCGCGGCGGCGAACGAGGCGCCCAGCGCCGCGCCGTAGCCGATGCCCGCGACCACCGGCACCCGGCCGGCCGCGATCTCGGCGGCGGCCCGCACGCACTCGGCGTACTCGTCGAGGTCCAGGGAGAAGAACTCGCCGGTGCCGCAGCACGCGAAGACGGCCGCCGGCCCCGGGCCGGGCCGCCCGGCGGCAGCCGGCTCGCCTGGGCCCTCGTCCAGATACGCCAGCCGGGAAGTCAGGTGCTCGCGGTAGGTGGCGAGATCCACCCGCCCCGCGCGGTCGCCGGCTTCCCGGACGAACGGGGTGACCGGGAAGTACAGCAGTCCGTCCAGACGCTCCACCAGCGATTGCATCAGCTACCTCAACGCCATTCACATATATGAACGAAAACAGATCTATGAACGAACCTGACGGGGGGAACGGTAACGAAGGCGCGGCGACGTGGTCAAGGACGGTCCGCGCCGTGGCGCCGCCTTCCGGAAGCTCTTCGGGTATGTGAACATGATCTCCATACCTGAAACGCGCCGTCGCCAGTAGTGTGAGGCGCCGGATCGGACAACGAAGGGGCCCCATGGCGCACACCGACATCGCGACCCCGGCGACGGCCGACGCCGCAGGGGTGAAGTCTGCCCGGCGAGCCGTGGAGCTGCTGGAGGCCTTCGGTGCCAACCACGCCTGGCTGTCGCTGACCGACCTGCACCACCACACCGGGATCCCCCGCTCCTCGCTGCACGGGCTGCTGCGCACGCTGCGCGATGTGGGCTGGATCGAGTCCGACGAGCCGGGAACCCGGTTCCGGCTCGGGGTACGGGCCCTGATCTGCGGCACCGCCTACCTGGACCGCGACCCGGTGATGCCCTATGCCACCGACGCCCTGGAGCGGCTGCGCGACCAGGTCGGCTACACCTGCCACTACGCGCGGCTCAACGGCCCGGACATCGTGTATCTGCAGACCCGCGAGTCGCGGACCTCGGCGCATCTGGTCTCCCGGGTGGGGCGCACGCTGCCGGCGCACGCCACCGCGCTGGGCAAAGTGCTGCTGGCGGAACTGGCCGACGACGAGCTGACGGCGGTGCTGCCCAAGAACCTGGCCGCGCTGACCGAGCTGACCATCACCGACCGCGATGAGCTGCGCTCGGAGCTGGCCTTCATCCGGGAGCGCGGATACTCGACCGAACGCGGGGAGAGCTCCGCGGACAAGGCGTGCGTCGCCGCCGTCGTGCCGTACCGGATTCCCGGAACCGACGCGATGAGCTGCTCGATGCCGGGCGACCGAGTGACGGACGCGGAGCTGCAGAAGGTCGGCTCACTGCTGCGCGATGTGGCCGCGGACCTGAGTCAGCAGCTCCGGAGGGCCGGCATCCGCTGATCAACCGGCGGCACCCGGGGCGATTATTTTCTGCAACACCCGCATGCTCCTGCGCCGATCGAGCGCGACCTACGCCGCGAAGCGGCCGGGGCTGACGCCGACGACGCGCTTGAAGTGCCGGGCGAGGTGGGACTGGTCCCAGAAGCCTGAGGCCGTCGCCGCCCGGGCCGGCGGCATCCCGGCCAGCAGGTGACCCCGTGCCAGATCGACACGCCGCGATGTGAGGTACTGGTGCGGGGCCATGCCGTAGCGGCGGGTGAAGCTGCGGATCAGGTGCGCCGGGTGGAAATGCAGCTGTTCGGCCGCCGCCTCCAGGCGGACGCCGGCGACGAGATCGGCCTCGATCAGGTCCCTGAGAAGGGTGGCGGCGGAGGCGGCCTGCGACTCGGGGTTCTGTTCGCCGGTCTGCTCGCCGGCCAGCCGCTCGCGCAGGCGCTCGCGGATCAGGACGAGCCGGCTTTCCGCCTCCAGCTCGTCCCCCGGCTCCAACGCCAGGTGCAACTGGTGGATCCGGCGCCGCAGCAGCGGGTCGGCGAAGGCCGGCTGGTCCACGGCGGTGCCGATCAGGTCGGTGCCGAGGCTGTCCCGCGTCAGGTAGAGGACCCGTTTCCGGAAGCCGTCGGGGTTCGCGGGATCGGCCGAGCGGCCGTTGTGCGGCACGTCCGGCGGCAGCAGGGTGACGATGTCGGCGAGCGCCCCGTGCTCGTGCCGGTCCAGGTCGTAGCGCACGGCGCCGTCGTCGACGATGAGCAGGGTCCAGGTGGCGTGCGCGTGCATCGGGTACACGTGCTCGGTGAAGTGGGCGTGGAAGACCTCCGCCACGCCCGGCACCGGCGGCCGCCAGGCTTTCACCTGCTCCATGCAAGGAATGTACAAGACGACTGTCCATGCAGGTCGGGATGCTTGTCCCATGGACAGCATCGACACCACGAACAGGGCGGACTCGACGAACAGGACAGCCAGGTTCGACACGAAGATCGCCGTGCTGCTGCGCGACGACCTGGCGGTGTGGCAGCGCTTGAACGTGACCGCCTTCCTGGTGAGCGGGATCGGCACGGCGCATCCGGAGGTGGTCGGGGAACCGTATGAGGACGGCGACGGCACCGCCTACCTGCGCGAGTTCCGGCAGCCGGTGATGGTGTTCGAGGGCGGCAAGGAGTCTTTGGCGGCGGCACGGGCGAAGGCGCTGGACCGCGGTCTGGACGTGGCGGTCTTCACCGCCGACATGTTCGCCACCGGCAACGACGCGGACAACCGCGCGACGGTGCGCGCGGTTCCCGGCGCCGATCTGGATCTGGTCGGGATCGCGGTCTACGGTGCGCGCAACGCGGTCGACAAGACGATGAAGGGGGCTGCGAAGCACCCGTGAGGCGCGGCGGGCCGGCCGGTAAGTCGGTTGGCCTGCCTGCCGCTGGCGCCTACCGCTGGAGCTAGTCAGCCGTTCGGTCGGTGAGCACCGCGTCCAGCAGTCCGGGCCAGCGCGCGTCGACCACCTCGCGCCGCAGCCGGACGTGCTTCTTCGAGCCGACCCACCACATCACCACCAGGCCGGCCTCGCGCAGCACCTTGTAGTGGTGCGACATCGTCGACTTGCTGGCGGTGAGCCCGCTCTTGTCCCAGACGGTCAGGCAGGCCATGCCGCCGTCGCCGCCGTAGGCGGCCACCGTCCGCACGATCTTCAGCCGCGCCGGCTCGGCCAGCGCCGCCAGCACCGCCGGGAGCTCCACGCTGTCCGGATCCGCGTGAGTCAGTTCGTAGTGCTCGACCTGGGACTCCATTGCCACAGCCTAAACCCGCTTGCCTCGAGTTCGATAACCGTCGTACAGTTCGATACTAGTCGAACCGTTCGATGAGTGTCGAACGGTTAAGGGAACGAGCGAGAGCGATGGAGCCCGTGTCAGCCACCACGGAACGCCTCATAGACCAGGCGACGCCGGCGACCAACAGCAGTACAACGCCGGCCGCGCGCGAATCCTTACCCGAACCTGATCCCCGCCGGTGGCGCATGCTGCCGGTGATCCTCTCGGCCATGTTCATGGCGATGTTCGACTACTTCGTGGTCAACGTCGCCGCCCCCTCCTTCCAGGCCGACCTGCACACCTCCGACGCCGGCATCGAGCTGGTGGTCGGCGGCTACGGCTTCGCCTACGCGGCCGGGCTGATCACCGGCGGACGGCTCGGCGACCTGCTCGGCTACAAGCGGATGTTCGTCTACGGCATGGCCGCTTTCACCGCCGCCAGCCTGGCCTGCGGCATCGCCACCTCCTCGGCGCTGCTGATCACGGCCCGCCTGGTGCAGGGCGCCACCGCGGCGGCGATGGTGCCGCAGCTGCTGGCCCTGATCAACGTGATCTACCCGCTGCACGAGCGGCCGCGCGCGATGGCCTGGTTCGGCGCCACCATCGGCACCGGCTCGGTGGCCGGGCAGGTGCTCGGCGGCGTGCTGCTGGAGGCGAACCTGTTCCACTGGACCTGGCGGCCGATCTTCCTGGTGAACGTGCCGATCGGGGTGATCGCGGTGGTGCTGGCGGTGCGCTGGCTGCCGGACACCCGCGGCGCCCAGCGGCCGCGCTTCGACCCGGTCGGCGCCGTCGGCATCGCCGCGGCCATCGGGCTGGCGCTCGCGCCGCTGATCCTGGGCCGGGCCGAGGGCTGGCCGCTGTGGACCTGGATCTGCCTGATCGCCTCGGTGCCGGCCATGATCCTGGCCCTGCGCTGGGAGTCCCGCCTGGCCCGGGCCGGCGGATCCCCGATGATCGACCTGTCCCTGTTCAAGGAGCGCACCTTCAGTGTCGGCCTGGCCCTGTCCGGGATGATGCTGGCGATGTTCGGCGGCTTCATGCTGGCGATGACCCTGTTCCTGCAGGGCGGGATGCACATGAGCCCGGTCCGCGCCGGCCTCCTGTTCGGTCCTCTGGGCCTGGCCTTCGCCGTCACCTCCCTGCTGGCCCGGCGGGTCTCCGGCCGCTACGGGGCCCGGGTGATCGCCATCGGCGCCGCACTCAGCACCACCGGCCTGGTGCTGCTCGGCGTGGTCCTGGCCTGGCGCGGCGCCGACCTGGCGGCCTGGCAGCTGCTGCCGTCGATGATCCTCGTCGGCGCCGGCAACGGCCTGGTCCTGCCCTCGCTGGTCGGCTCGGTGCTGGCCGGGATCCGTTCGAAGAACGCCGGCGCGGCCTCCGGCATGCTGGTCACGGCGCAGCAGTTCGGCGGCGCCGCCGGCGTGACGGTCCTGGGCACCGTGTTCTTCTCCGTGCTGGGCTCGCACGCCGCCGGCTTCGGCGACTTCGTCACCGCCATGCGCTGGGTCGACGCGGTGGACATCGTCGTGGTCGTCGCGATCCTGGCGCTGGCGTTCCTGCTGCCGAAGCAGGCCGCCGGCATGGCGGCGAGGCGCTGACCCAAGCGGCGCGCCGCTCCGCTCTCGCGGCACCGTGCCCGGTCGAACCGCCCCCGAAGACGATTCGACCGGGCATCGGTGTGCAGACCACGAGCCGCGGCATTCCCCTAGCCCTTAACCTTCCGCCCACTGCGCAGCCCCACGCCCACCAAGACCGCGACCACCAGAACCACGAGCCCGTCAGCCCCGAGCCCCAACCGGATCCCTCCGGTCAGCGCGTCCTCAGCGGTGTCGCCGGCCGCCCGCAAGCTGTCCGCCCTAGCCGAAGCCAGAGCACTGAACAGCGGGATGCCGATCGTCAGACCGACCTGCTGCGAGGTGGTCACCAGCCCGGTAGCCAGGCCCTGCTCGGAGTCGCTGAGGCCGCTGGTGGCGGTGACGCCGTAGGCGACGATCGCGCCGAGGTGCCCGAAGGCGGCAGCCGCCGCGACGGTCAGCAGCAGCAGCGTTCCGTTGGAGGAGTCGATCAGCGCCAGCGGCGCGATGAGCGCCCCCTGCGCGACCAGCCCGCCGACCAGTGTGGCGCGGGCGCCGAACCGGCCGATCGCCTTCGGCGCGACCATCCCGCCGAGCGCCGCGACCACGCCCATCACCCCGAACACCAGCCCGGTCAGCGTCGGCGACATCCCGTTCACCTGCTGCAGGAACAGCGTGCCGAGGAACACCACAGAGCTCATGGTCGCGAAGGTGACCAGACCGCCCAGGTTGCCCACCGCGACACTGCGCCGGCGCAGGATCCGCAGCGAGACCAGCGGCTCGGCGGTGCGGGCCTCGATCGCGACGAACGCGGCCAGCAGCCCGGCGCCGGCGACCAGCCCGACGACCACGTCGGCGCGGCCGAAGCCGACCTGCGCGGCGGTGGACAGCGCGTAGATCAGGGCCAGCAGAGCGCTGGTGACGGTGATCGCGCCGGGGATGTCCAGCTTCGAGCTGTGCGCGTTGCGGCTCTCGGTGAGCAGGCGCGGGGCGCCGATCAGCACCAGCGCACCCATCGCGGTGTTCAGCACCATCGTCGAGCGCCAGGTGAACGCCTGGGTCAGCACGCCGCCCAGGACCATGCCGAAGGTGAAGCCGACGGTCATCAGGGTGCCGTTGATGCCCAGGGCGCGCTCCCGCTGCGGGCCCTCGGCGAAGGAGGTGGTCAGCAGCGCCATGCCGGTGGGCACGATCATCGCCGCGCCGACGCCCTGCACCGCGCGGGCGGCCAGCAGGATCGCCGGGATCCAGGCGATCGCCGCGATCAGGCTGGCGGCGGTGAACAGCACGGTGCCGGTGACGAACACCTTCTTCCGGCCGGCCAGGTCGCCGATCCGGCCGGACAGCAGCAGGAAGCCGCCGGAGGGCAGGGCGAAGGCGGTGGAGACCCACTGCAGGTTCGCCTCGGAGATGCCGAGGTCCTTGCCGATGCTCGGCACGGCGATGTTCAGGATGGAGAAGTCGACGGCGACCATGAAGTTGGCCGCGCACAGCAGGAAGAGGACGAGCTTGGCGCGGGTGGACATGCGCTGCCGCTCATGGCCGGTGCCGGTCGCGGTGGCTGCCGCTGCGTTCGGGGCTCCGGCGGTCGCCGGGAATTCCAGGACGTCTGTCATGCATCCAGGATTCGGCCGGGGAAGAGAACGAAGGTAGCGCGTAGTTATCCTGGTGGTCCTTACACCAGGCTGGGAGCCGGCGGCGGAAGCTCCGGCGGCCGCCGGCGTGTGGGCAGTTTCCGAGGGGAGAAAGCTGTGTCGATGACCGGACCGGTCCAGGTGGACTCCGACACCGTCCGCCGGGCGAACCTGCGCGAGTTCCTGGTCGCCCGCCGCGCCCAGATCACGCCGGAGGAAGCGGGCCTGGCCCCCGGCGGCCGCCGCCGCACCCCGGGCCTGCGCCGCGAGGAGGTCGCCGTCCTGGCCGGCGTCGGCTCCTCCTGGTACCAGTGGCTGGAGCAGGGCCGCGACATCACCGTGTCCTCCCATGTGCTGGACGCCATCGGCCGGGTGCTGAAACTGAACGAGGCCGAGACCCGGCACCTGTACGCGCTGGCCGGCCTGAACCCGCCGCCGCTGGGCAGCATCTGCCCCCGCGACGCCGGCCGGGTCGACGAGGCGCTGGTGCGCCTGGTCGACGCCTGGCTGCCCAACCCGGGCCACATCGTGGACTGCTACTGGAACATGGTGGTCGCCAACCGCAGCGCACAGCTGGCCCTGCACCTGGCCGATCCCGGCGTCAACTGTCTGCACCAGTATTTCCTGGACGACATCTACCGCGAAAGCGTGGCCAACTGGGAGGAACTGGCCCCGGACGTGGTCGCCGCCTACCGGTCGGAGATGACGGCGAACCCGGGCAACGAGGGCTTCCGGGAAGTGGTGGAAACCCTCATCTCCCAGAGCCCTGAGTTCGCCGCTCTGTGGGAGCGCCAGGATGTGGCGCACAACGGCGCCCGCACCAAGATCCTGAGCTCCCCGGTCGGCGCGCTGCACTTCGAGTCGGTGATCCTGGCCGTGCCGAACCGCGCGGATCTGCGCGTGGTGCTGCACAATCCGCAGGCCGGGACGGACACGGCGGTGAAGCTGGAACGGCTGCTGGCACAGGACGAGCGGCGCGGCGGGCTGCGATTGGTGGCGGGCTGAGCCTTCCCGACCTACCCTGAAGAACGCACGGCCGTCCAGTGCAGGGGGTAGTCGATGTCAGACGCCGAGCGTACCGACCTGAACCGGTTGCGGGACATCATCCGCAACGCCCAGCAGACCGGCGACCAGTACCCGGTGGATCCGAAGGCGCGCGTCGTGGTCGGGTCCGAGGGCGAGATCTACACCGGCGAAGCGCCGGTGGGACGGCCCCTGAGCAAGGTGCAGCACGGAACGTTCGCCGCGCGGGTCCGCGGGCGCGAGGTCGAGGATCTGCGGTGGGCGGCCACGCACATGCCGCGTAACACCCGGTTCATCGACCACCCCGACGCGCGCGGCTGGTGCTACAGCTTCCGGTCGCAGATGGGTCGGCCCTACACGATGTTCGCCTACTTCGACGGTTCCAGTTACCAGGTGAAACTGGTCGAGCCGCGGATCGAGGGCTTGATCGGGGTCCACTCCTCGCACCTGTTCGCCAATGGCAAACTGTGCCTGAGCCAGTACGGCGGATCGGGGCAGCCGAGCCTGGAGGAGGCCTACTCCAAGTCGGTGCTGTGGGCCACCGGCATGGACGTGGTGCTGGCCGGGTATCCGTTCCCGTTCTCGGTCAACAATGAGGGTGAATACGACCTCTGAGCTGGGGGTGCGGGTGTGCTGACGCCGGTGCGGGTCGCGGACTACGTGCTGGACGCGATCGCGGCGCGGATCGGGGCCGTCGCGCCGGAGCAGGGCGGCGCGCTGCTGGGGCTGCCCGGCGTGGACTATGTCACCGGGTTCCTGCACGACGCCGGGGCGGCGACGACCGGCAGCCGGTATCAGAACACCGATCGGCTCATCGCGGCCATCGCCGAGCGCGAGGGCGCGACGGCCGCGCGGTTCAAGGGCATCGTGCACTCGCATCCGCCGGGGATGCCGGTGCCGTCCGGGCAGGACCGCTCCGAGTACGCCGAGTCGCTGCGCCTGAATCCGCACCTGGCGCGCTACCTGGCGCCGATCGTCACGCACGACGTCGACACGCCGCTGGCCGGGCACGAGGTGCGGCTCGGGCCGGCGCGGATCTCGTTCTACGGCGCGCACCGGGCGCCGGACGGCGTGCAGGTGGAACCGGTGCGGCCGGTGGTGGTGCCGATCGTCAGGATGCTGCGACGTGCCGGCGTGCAGCCGAACGCCGATCCGGCGGCCGTGGACGTGGACGGCGCCGCGCTGCTGGCCACGCAGGCCCGGATCCCCGGCTTCGGTGAGGTCACGGTCTTGTTCGGCGCCGACTTCCCCGCCACCGCACCGATCCTGCTGCCCGGCGAGTCCGGAGACGGGCTGCCGGTCCTGGAATGGGACCTCGGGCTGCCGCCGCTGGAGCGGCTGGCCGCCGCCATGCCGGCGCTGCGGCGCGGACGGCGGGCACGACCGCGCCTGCGGCCCCGTTCCCCTTCTCGCGAAGCAGATGATGCCTCGCACGATGCGAACCCCACCGGCGCCCTCTTCGCCCGCACCGAGGGCCTTCTGTCGCCGACGCTCGCCGGACGCAGGGTGCTGATTGTGGGCGCCGGCTCGGTGGGTTCGTACGTCGCCGAGACGATGGCCCGCAGCGGCGTCGGCGCGTTCACGATCGTGGACCCGGACGAGGTGGAGCCCGCGAACCTGGGACGCGGTGCGTATCGCGTGGCCGACGTGGGACTGGACAAGGCCCGGGCGCTGGCCGACCTCGTGCTGTCCGTCAACCCGGGCGCACATGCCGAGATCCACATTGCCCGCCATGAGGATGTGGACCTCGGGCAGCTCGTCAGCGCATCAGACCTCGTCGTCGCCGCGACCGACGACCCGCAGGCGCAGACTCGCCTCGGCCACTTCGCTTACTGGCACGCCCGTCCCACGGTGTTCCCGGGCCTGTATCAGGGTGCGCACGGCGGTGAGGTGATCGTCGCCGCGCCCGGAACCGCTTGCTTCACTTGCGCCACCGGCGGGGTACGTGCGGACTTGCAGGAGACCGCTAGCGGATCGGTCACCGCCGCCACCGACTACGGGACAGGACGCCTGATCGCCGAACCGGGCCTGCTGCCCGACATCCACCAGGTGTCGGCGGCAGCGGTGAAGATCGCGCTCGGCTTGTTGCATGACGCCGCCGACGGGTCAGACGCCGCCCGGTTCGCCCAGGGCATCCTCAAATCCGGGACCACGTACGCCGTCTTCGGCCACGAGCCCGACTACTGGATCTTCGCCGATCTCCTGCGCGGGGCGCCGGCCCAGTACGCGTACCAGTCGTTGTGGCTGTCGGTCCAGAGCCGCCCCGACTGCCCGGTTTGCGGAGACCCGCAAGGCCGTACCGACCCGAGTACTTACCAGGAGCCGGACGTAGACCTCGTCAGGGCCCTGAGGGACGCCGAGTGAGCGCCCTCTATCCGACGCCCTCGCCGACCGCCACCGCGTGGCTGTCGCGGCTGCGCGGCACCCTCGCCACTCTCGACGACCTCCCCGATCTCGCCGACAAGGTGCCCGCCACCGGCACGGTCGATGTGGAAACCCTTGCCGCGCAACTGAAAGCCGAAGCGCCCGAAGCCTCGGAGCTGCCTGGCGAAACGCTCGAAGCAGCCCTGCGTCAGTACGAAGCGGCAATCAATGGTTTGACAAGCGCGTTCGGCCTCCGGCCCGCGACCGTCGTCATCGCCCTCGGCCGCGGCCAGCCGCTCGGCGAACTGGATCCGCTGGTGGCCGCGGCCATGGGACAGGTGGCCGAGATCAATACCCTGACGTCCTCGGGAACCGTCACCATCGAGAAGGCCGGCCGGTCCACCACCCTCATCGCCGCCACCACCGTCGGGCCGCCGGTCGGCCCGCTCCGCGTGCCCTGGCCGGACCGCGACGACGTCTGGCTGTGCGCGGTCCCGGCTGCCGACCCGCTCCGGTCCGCGCACGAGGCGCTGGCCCGGATCCTGCCTCAGACCGGCGTCCTGCGCTCCGCCGTCCGGGCCGCCCCCGCGGCCCTGCACGCCGCACTTCTGACCGTCGATCCGGCCGCCGACCCCGAGCTCGTCATGGCGCGGCTGGAGGGCTGGCGCACGGCCCTGGAACAGCTGCACCGCGGCGCCGTCACGATCCACTGGGAGCAGGCATAGATGGCCAACGACAACATCGAGAAGATCCGCGGCGCGGTCTCCGGCGGCCGCGCGGTCCGCGACCTGCGGGTGGTCCGGCGCGGCCGGAGCCACCGCCCGCATCTGCGCCCGGCGCCGCGCACGCCCGGCGAGTTCGTGCTGGCGCTGCTGTCGATCGGGATGACGTTCCTGGCGCTGCTGTTCGCGATGACCGCCGCGCAGCTGGCCGCGTTCTGGATCGGCGACCACGCGCAGCACCACGGCCGGCCCTGGCCGGTGTTCCGGGCGCTGGGCTACCGGCCGTGGAACCTCAGATCCGAGGACTACCTCTACCACGCGATGTACGAGGAGTTCCGGCTGCTGCCGTGGATCCTGATCGTCGCGGTGCTGACCGCCGCGGTGGCGCGGCCCTACCAGGCGGTGCTGGCCGCCTTCACGGCCGGGATCGTGGAGAACAACTGGTGGCTGCACCTGCCGACCTACGACTTCCCGAAGTGGTTCGCCGACCTCGTCGACAAGCAGCGGACGCTGCTGGAGCACCATGATCCGTGGCAGGCCTTCGGGATCCTGCTGGGACTAGCCTTCGTGGCGATGGCCTGGGCCGAACGGACCCAGGCCACCTAGAACTCCTACGCCGGCCTCAGCCGTACTGCAGCAGGTAGTCCATGACCTCCGACATGTTGCCGGTGGCCACGGCGATGACCGAGTCGCCGGCGCCGTAGTACAGCCGCAGGTCGCCGGTCTCCGGGTCGTGGACCATGCCGGTCGGGAACACCACGTTCGGCACGTCGCCGTGCGTCTCGTAGTCCATGGCCGGGCCGAGCACCCACTGCGGGGAGCGGCGCAGCACCTTGGCCGGGTTGTCCAGGTCGAACAGCACCAGCCCGGCGCGGTAGAGCGGGCCGGCGGCCATCTGCTTCACGCCGTGGTAGACGCCCAGCCAGCCGTGCTCGGTCTCGATCGGTGCCGGGCCCAGACCCATGCGGGCGGCGTCCCACCAGGCTCCCTCGCGGCTGGCCATCACCGGCTCCGGCGAGCTCCAGGTGCGCAGGTCCTGCGACCGGGACAGCCAGACGTCCGCGCCGCCGACGTGGGCCGAGTACGGGCGGTGGTACAGGATGAAGTCCCCGCCCACCCGCCGGGGCAGCAGCGAGGCGTTCTTGTCCTCCGGCGGCATCACGACGCCGAGCTTCTCCACCGACTGGAAGTCCTCGGTGGTGGCCAGGGCGACGCAGGGGCCCGAGGGGCCGTAGGCGGTGTAGGAGATGACGTACGTCGACAGCTCCGCCACGAAGGTGATGCGGCAGTCCTCGACGCCCCACATGCTGGTCTGGTCGGCCGGGTCGTCGGCCAGCAGCGGCTTGTGGTCCACCCGCCAGCCGTGCACGCCGTCGGGCGAGCGCGCCACCGTCAGGTGGGACAGGCCGCGGCGGTCCTCGACGCGGCACAGGAGCACGGTGTCACCGTCGTGAGTGGTGGCTCCGGGGTTGAAGACGGTGTTGATCTGGTAGGGCCAGTCATCCGCGGTCAGGATCGGATTGGCGGGTTCCCGGTGGAACAGTTCGCCGTGGGGGCTGGTGGTGCCGAGCGGCGTCGACATCTTTTGCCTCGCAGGGGGTCTGGTTGCGAACAGGTTTCGATCTTCGCAAACGGCACAGTTCGCCGCTGGAAAGCACCGACTGTAGCGCCCGTGATCACACCCTGTCCGGTCAACACGCGAAACGCTGGCGCCATGCGGGGATTCCATATGCCCGCACGGTGCGGCAGTTCCACGTCTTTTCGCCACGGCCCGCCAGGCTGCGCTTCTTGCGGGCCAGGGCGGCGCCAGGGCCGTTCGTGTGACGAAGGCCACACCGCGGCACTAGCGGGGACCGTATGGCAAGCCGGACCCTCGCCACCTTATGCTTGCTCGGCTGTTGATGGGTTTCCTGCAGTTCACAGAGCTGTGATGCCGCGATTGCGGCCAAATCAGCGTGGGTACCACCGTGCTGCTGCTGGTGGTCGCCCGCCACCACGACGGTCGGCCCCGGTCGCGCCCCGCTCAGGAGGGGGCGGCCCGGGGCCGATTCCTTCGGCACAACGGCTCAGTCAGCCTCAGGCAGGCTCACACTGGCTCACACTGAGCTCACACCAGGTTCGCCCGGCGCAGCGCCAGCAGCGCCTGGTAGTAGGCCAGCGTCGACTCAGCCCCCTGATTCGGGTTGGCGTCGGTCGCGCGCAGCCCGTCGCGCCCGCCGCCGCTGCTCGCGTCGTAGAGCGGGATGCCCAGCCGGTTCGCGCCGAGGAACCACTCGAAGGCGCGGCGGGCGCGCTGGGCGTAGAACTCCCGCCCGGTCACCCGCCAGGCCTCGGCGCAGGCCTCCACCACCGCCGCGGCGTCGATGGGCTGCTCGTCGCCCTCGTACTCCGGCTGCGGGATGCCCTTGCACCGCCACAGGTTGCCGACCAGCCGCAGTGTCCCGTCCGGCTGATCGGCGCCCAGGCCGACCTGGCCGAGGTACCAGTCCAGCGCGGTCAGCGCGTGCTCCACCACCGCCGCGTCGCCGGTCCGCTCGCCGCCGGCCAGCAGCGCCTGCGGCAGGCGGGCGTTGTCGTAGGTGAGCTCGTCCTCGAACCAGGGCCAGTCGTTGTCGGCGTTCGCGGTGAAGGCGGCGTCCAGCCGCGCGACGCCGAGCGCCAGCTCGGGGGCCGGCTCGGGCATGCGCACCAGGCCGAGCAGCGCGTAGGCGGTGGAGCGGACGGTGGTCAGCGTGGCCAGGGCCGCACGGGCGGCGGTGAGCTGCCCGGCGGCGCGCTCGCGGAGCTTGTCCGGCACCGAGCCGCCGGCCGCGACCTCGCCCAGCCCCCACAGCAGCCGGCCCACGTGGTCGCCGCGGTGCGGCTCGTCGAGCCAGCCGCCGGCCGCGTCACGCATGTTGCGGCAGGCCAGGGTCTCCTTGTCGTATCCGGCCTCCAGGAAGTCCAGCGAGGTGTCGAGCCAGGCGTGCGGATCGGTGCCCTGCAGGTCCTGCACCGGGAGCATGCAAAGCCCGGCTGCCACAATCGCCAGCCGGGCCACGTCATCCACGCAATAGCCGGATTCCAGATCCGGCTTGGCTTGCTCGCTGAACTGGACGATGCCGCCGGAGTCGGTGATCCGGTTCAGGTGCGTGAGCTTCAGCTTCGGAACGTCCACGCGCGCCTCCCCGACGCC
>JABFWL010000007.1 GCA_013362315.1 Catenulispora sp.
GGACATCGGGCCGTTCGGCGTCCTCGCGCTGGTGCTGGCGCTGCTCGGCCAGGTGCTGCTGCTCGCGACCGCCTGGGGCCGGTACGGCGCCTGGTACGGCGTCGGCGCCCTGGCGATCGCCGGCGCGGCCGGGCGGCTGGCCGTGGCGTGGGCGTGCCGGCCCGGCGTGCCGTCGGCGCGGCCGGAAGGGCTCGGCGCCTGGGTGGCCGAGAGTGTCTCCGTCACGGCGTTGGCCACGGCCTCCTACGGAACGCTCCTGGCCGCGTCGCTCACCGGGCTCGGCGTCGCCGACGGCCAGCGCTGGCTGCTCTGGCCGGTCGCGGTCGCGGTCGGCGTCGCGACCGCGCTCCTGCTGCTGCGGCACGCGGTCCGCCGCTTCGGCGGCATCACCGGCGACGTGCTGGGCGCGCTCGTCGAAACCGGGTTCACCGCCGCGCTGCTGGTCCTCGCACGCTGAGACCCGCTCCAGACCCGCTGAGACCCGCTCAGACCCGCTCAGACCACTGAGACCCGCTATGCCCCGCCGTTCACAATCCCCCAGGTGTGCGTCACGCTCTCCCCCGGCGCCAGGACGATGACGTCCTTGCCGTCCGCGAAGGCGTTCGGCGGGCAGCTCATCGGCTCCACGGCCAGCGCCGCACGGTGATAGGGCGCCGCCAGCGGATCGGCGGAGAACACCTGCACCCACTCCAGCCCCGCGCCGAACCACATCGTGGTGCCCTCGTCGCCGCGACCGAGGGTCACCCGGGCGAGGCCGTCGTCGTCCCGGCGGACCTCGGTATAGGCGGTGTCGAGGATGGCCTTCTGCAGGCTGCGGACCTCGCGGAAGTCGTACGGCGTCCCGGCCACCGGAACCTCGCACTGCGGGATCATCCGCTCGTCCACCATCAGCCACTTGCCGGCCGGGAGCTTCAGCAGGCCTTGCGGGCCGTCGAGGCCGCCGTCCACTTTCAGATAGGCGTGCGAACCGATGCCGTAGGGGGCGTCCCACTCCCCGGCGTTGCGGGCGGTCAGCGTGACCGTCAGGCCGGAGCTCTCGTCGAGTTCGTAGCTCACCGCCACCTCGAGCAGGAAGGGGTAGCCAGGCGCGGGCTCCAGCCGCAGCGTCAGGCGCACGGCGGAGTCGGTCTGCGCTTCCAAGTTCCAGGGCAGCCGGTGCGCCAGGCCGTGGATGGCGTTGTTGTGCACCGCCTCGGTGATCTCCAGTTGGCGCTCCACGCCCTGGAACGTGTACCTGCCGTCCTTGATCCGGTTCGGCCACGGGACCAGGAGCTCGCCGCTGCCGCCGACCGGGGAGCCGTCCTCCGGGAACTCCATCACCAGCTCGCGGTTGTCCAGCCGCAGCGACCTCAGGGTCGCGCCGAGCTCGGTCACCACCGCCGTGTACTCGCCGGCCCGGATCTCGTACTGCCGGCCGGTCGGCCGCTCGCTGACATCGATCATGCGGTCATGCTCCCACGCACACCGGAGAGCCGCGCGGGGCGCCCGGTTTGCGGACGGCGGAAGCCGAGGTCGCCGCGAAAGTTTCGCGAGCCGCGCCGGTGCCGCGCCGAAACCGCGTCGATGCGGCATCGATACGGTGTCGAACCACGTCGATGCCGGGTCGATGCCGGGTCGATGCCGGGCCGACACCGAGCCAGGGCTGCGCCGGGCCCTCAGTTGCGCGTGCGCACGTCCACGAACGGGGGCTTCACCACGGTGAACGCCGCCGCCGTGCCGCGCACGTCCAGATACACCGTGTCGCCCTCGGTGTAGTCGCGGTCCAGCAGCGCCAGGCCGATGCCCTCGCGCAGGGTCGGGGAGAACGTCCCGGAGGTGACCTCGCCGATCTGCTTGCCGTCGGCGTCGTTCACCACCATGTGTGCGCGCGGGATCTTCCGGTCGACCGCCTTGATGCCGCGCAGCAGCCGCTTGGCGCCCACCTCGCGTTCGGCCAGCAGGGCCTCCCGGCCCCAGAACGCGGGCTTCTTCCAGCCCACGGCCCAGCCGGCGCGCGCCATGTTGGGGGTGATCTCCAGCGACAGGTCCTGGCCGTGCAGCGGGTACCCCATCTCGGTGCGCAGCGTGTCGCGGGCGCCGAGGCCGCAGGGCCGGCCGTCGAACTCCTCGCCGGCGGCCAGCAGCGCGTCCCACAGCGCCTCGGTCTTGTCCCAGAGCGGGACCAGTTCGTAGCCGTGCTCGCCGGTGTAGCCGGTGCGGCAGACGACGACGGGAGAGTCCTGGAAGTCGGCGACCACGAAGGACATGTAATCGTGCTCGGTGGGCAGGCCGAGCTTGGCCAGCACTTCGGCGGACTTCGGACCCTGCACAGCCAGCACGCCGTAGCGCTGGTGCTGGTTCTCGACGGTGACGCCCTCCGGCGCGGCGGCCTGCAGGCGGCGCACGACCTCGGCGGTGTTGGCCGCGTTGGGGATCAGGAAGACGTCGTCCGGGCCGTTGAGGTAGGCGATCAGGTCGTCGACGACGCCGCCGGTGGCCTCGTCGCAGCACAGCGTGTACTGCGCCTGGCCCGGCTCGATCCGGGTCAGGTCGTTGGCCAGCACGGAGTTGACGAACGCCGCGGCGCCGGGGCCGGTGACCGCGGCCTTGCCCAGGTGGCTGACGTCGAAGACACCGACGGCCGTGCGGACCGCGGCATGCTCCTTGAGGACTCCGCCAGACGCGCCTTTGGCGGCATCGGACACGGCGGTGTACTCGATCGGCATGTCCCATCCGCCGAAGTCGGCCATCTTCGCGCCCAGCGCGACGTGGCGGGCATGCAGGGGCGAAGTCAACAAATCCGTGGTCACATGCCGAGACGATACCGGAGGACCGGCGGCCGCCGACGCGGCGCCGGCCCCGGCACCGCGCCAAGAGCAGGCCAAATATCGGTCAAGAACTGGAAACCGCCCGCGACCTGCCCCGATGGCGTGCCGGCCGGGGGCCGGCGCACCGAGCGGGTCGCGGGCGGCATCAGTACCACACCGGACTACCCCGGGCTACACCGGTGCTAGTGCCAGCAAGGCTCAGCTCACCGGCTCCAGCACCGGGCTGTTGTGGTAAGCGGCGATCAGCCAGCGGCCGTGGCGCTTCTCGAAGACCCAGGTCGCGTTCACCTTGCCGGCGTCCGGGACCTCCGTCGCGCCGCCGAACAGGATGCCGGACTCGCTGACCACGATCGCGGCGTCCTCCCCGAGGAAACGGATGCTGAGTTGCTTGTTGTACGTCGAGGTGTTCTTGAGCGGGCCGGCGAAGGCCGCCGCCATGCTGTCCCGGATCACGGCGCGGCTGCCGCGCAGCGAGCCGGTCACGATGGCGGTGGCGTCCTCGGTGTAGTCGGCGACCATCCCGTCGGCGTCGCCGGCGTCCCACGCCTTGTAGGAAGCGGACAGCACGGCCTGGATCGCGGCTTCGTCCGCCGCACGGTTGACTGACATCGGATTCTCCTTGTCGATCGCGGTCCCCCGGCAGGCTCGCGGCGGACTCGTCAGTACATACCGGCGGCGGCGCCCGAACTCATCGCACCGCGTGAAACGCTAGGAATACAGTCGCCTAAAGTAACGATGTTCCGGGTAACGGCCGTCCGACCACAGAGGCAAGGGCGACCCCCTTTCCCTGCGCCCTCCAAGCTTGACGTTTACAGCCCAGAGCCCAGAGCCTCCGAGCCCAGAGCCCTAGCGAGAACTGGATCAACGATGACCTCGATCTCCCTGACCGCCGCCGCGACCGGCAAAGCGGACGCCGTCGTAGTCGGTGTGTACGCGACCGAGACCGCCAAGGGCGCCAAGGGCCTGGCCCTGGCCCCCGGCGCCGAGGCCGTGGACGCCGCGTACGGCGGGTCCCTGCGCAAGGCGCTCGAGCTGCTCGGCGCCGCCGGGTCCGAGGGCGAGCTGACCAAGCTGCCGGCGCAGGGCGCCGTCAAGGCGTCGCTGATCATCGCGGTCGGCCTCGGCAAGGAGCCGGGCAAGGGCGACAGCCCCGACGCCGGCGCGCTGCGCCGGGCCGCCGCGGTCGCCGCGCGGTCGCTGACCGGCAAGGCCAAGGCGGTCTTCGCGCTGCCGGCCGCCGACGCCGAGCAGGCCGAGGCCGTCGCCGCCGGGATCCTCCTGGGCGCCTACAGCTACCAGGGCATCAAGGCGCCGAAGAAGGACAGCAAGGGTCCGCTGGCCGAGGCGGTGCTGGCTTCCTCCGCCGCCAAGCAGGCCGCGGTCAAGCGCGCCGTGGAGCGCGCCGGCCATGTCTGCGGCGCCGTGAACCTGGCGCGCGACCTGGTCAACACCCCGCCGTCGCACCTGTACCCGAAGACCTTCGCCGAGCGGGTGCAGGCCGAGGTGAAGTCCGCGGGGCTCGCGGCGCTCACCGTCGAGGTGCTGGACGAGAAGGCGCTGGCCAAGGGCGGCTACGGCGGCATCCTGGGCATCGGCCAGGGCTCGGCCAAGCCGCCGCGCCTGGTCCGCCTGTCCTACCGGCACCCGCAGGCCAAGCAGCACCTGGCGCTGGTCGGCAAGGGCATCACCTTCGACACCGGCGGCATCTCGCTGAAGCCGTCCAACGCGATGGACA
>JABFWL010000319.1 GCA_013362315.1 Catenulispora sp.
TGAACGATCATGTCGGCGGTCAGGGTCGGAGCGTCGGTGCCGATGACGACCAGCGGCCCGCCGCCGGGTAGAGCGTCATCGGCGGCGGCGGTCATTCGTTCGCCTAGGTTCCCGCCGCGTTGCGGCAGCAGCTCTACCTGCCCGCCGGTCAGGGCCCTGACCTCGGCCTGGGCGCTGGGCGGGTCGAAGGCCACCACGACGCGCCGCTGTGATCCCAGCGCGGTCGTCACGGTGTTCGCCAGCAGCTGCGCCTGCAGCCGTGCGCAGCCGTCCGGGCCGAGCAGCGGATGAAGGCGGGTCTTGACGCGGCCTGGACGCGGTGTCTTGGCCATCACCAGGACCGTCGGCGCGCCGGTCATGATGTGAACCGGTAGATCAGGCCCGCCGGCGTCAGGTCGGCCAGCTTTGGCAGCGCCGCCTCCAGCAGATCGGCGAAGATCCCGGCGCTGGCCGCCATGCGGGCCACCAAGGCGTCGATCGGCTCCGGATGCTCGACCACACCGTTGGCGTAGTCGGTGACGAATCCGACCAGCGCAAGCGGTAGCTCCGCCTCACCGGCGAGCACCACCTCCGGGCCGGCGGTCTGGCTGACCGCGCTGACGCCGACGCCGGCCAGCGCGGCGATCTCCGTGCGGGTGTTGAAGCGCGGGCCGTCGACGTGCCCGTAGCAGCCGCGGTCCCGCAGCGGGGTGCCAGCCGCGCCGGCGGCGCTGATCAGAGCTTCGCCCACGGGTGCGCTGAACGGCCGATCGAAGATCCAGTGTCCGCGGTCCTTCGCGGCCGGCTCGTCGAACCAGGTGCACGTGCTCCCGTCCGGCAGCCGGTTGCCCGGGAAGTACAGGTCGTCGAACACGATCAGCGACCCGGGTTCGACCGCCGGGTCCACCGCGCCGCACACGGTCAGCGAGATCACGCAGTCGACGCCTGTCTCCCGCAACGCGGCGATGTTCGCCTTGTGGTCGACGTGGTTGGACAGTCGGGCGTGCCCGGTGCCGTGCCGGGCCAGATGCACCACCTCGACGCCGGCCACCGTGCCGACGGTGACGTCGGCCTCGCCGTGGCGGGTCTGCATCGTCCGTGAGACCGCGTCCTGAAGACCGGGCCAGGTGTAGCCGCCCGATCCGCTGATCACCCCTACTCGCATGTGGGCCTCTCCATCGTCGTCGCATCCTCACGTCCGCCGGTGCGGACCTGCACGATCGGTAGCAGTCGCCGCAGTTGCGCGTTCTCGCCCGGGTCCAGCACGCTGTGCTGCACGCACGCCGGAACCACCGTCCCGTCCTCCGGGTGGGCCATCGCGTAATGGCACGCCGACAGCCGCTCGACGGTTTCCCGGATCCGCGGATCATCGCTGCTCTGGCCGCGCTGCATGAGATCCCAGGCCGTAGTGACGTCGGCGGCGTCCATGAACCGGTGCATCACGTAGGACGTGATACGCACCCGGCGGCACCGCGCCAGGCGCCTGATACCCACGCGGCGCACGGCACGGACCAGCCAGCCCACCGCGAGGACGACGGTCTGCGGGCGGCGCACCGCGACCCTGGTCAGCTGGGCTGCGAGCTGTGGGACGGGGGTTCCTGCGAAATCAAAGGCTCCCAGGTGCCGGAAGAACCCGTCGCGGACCGCCAGGTCCCGTCGATCCGCACCGTCGAGGACCGGGAACCAGCGATCACCGACCCAGAAGCCGTAGGCGACCCGATTGCAGCGCACATCGCCGTGCTCGAAGATCCGATAATCCAGCTTGGTTCCGACCCCGCGCTCGATCTGCTCCCACACAGCGTCGCTGTCCACATCTCGGTAGTCCTCGTGCCAGCGGCGGGAGTCCCCGACGAAAGCCGCCGGCTGGAAGGAGAACATCCCGAACCCCATGCCGCTGCTGTCGCGGACCACGTCGGCGACCTGGTCCAGGTTGGCCGGCGTGACGGTCATGTTGTGCGCGGCGAAGGTGCGCACCCCGGTCTCGGCGCGCAGCCGGCGCAGCTTGGCGGTGAACTCGGCCCGATACCGGTTCAGAGAGCGCTCGTCACCCGGGCGCGCGATGCCGCGGCGGCCGAACATGAACATATCGAAGTGCGCGGCGAACGACAGCCGGTCGAACCGGCGCTTCCCGTCCGGGCCGAGCGCGAGCCGGCGAAGGTAGGCGTAGTCGACGTCGCCGTGGGTGAAGCTCATCGGCTCCCGGCCGTGCTGGCGCATCGCGGCCAGTGCCGCCGCATGGTCGTCGGGGTCCAGCAGGCTCACCTCGCCGCCGATCAGCTGCGCGTGCGCCCGCGGGCCGCGGACCCGGCGCAGCAGCGCCATCTGCGCCTCCACGTTCGCCACCGTGTGGCCGCCGTCAACGCGGACCTGGTTGGCGTCGCGAGAGTGGTAGCAGGGCGTGCAGGCCAGATTGCACTTGGGGAACACCCCGTGAGTGCCCTCACACCCCACGCCATGCCGCCCCAGCACCTGCCCTGGCGTTTTGACGTGAGGCGGGAGATCGTCCCAGCGCCGCCGCATCGCCGCCGCGAAGTCGCCGTCCACCGGGCGTGTGACACACTCCAGCCGCCGCAGCATCGACACCACGCGCCACGTCATTCATCACTCCGCTCACGAGCCAGCACCGACCAGATCCAGGAAGGGAACCCGCTGCCCGGCGGGAACCTTCCATCCAGTCCGGGATGAACCCGACTCCAGCCCCAACCGTTTTGATCTTGGGGGCGGTCTGCCGCTGGTCTTGTCGAGCGCTGAAGCCGGTGCCGGGGTGTCGGGCATGCCGCCCAAGGAGGTCTCGCCATGCCACGCATCGTCCACCAGGTCGCAGCGTGCGCCGCCGTCGGATTCGCGGCAGCAGCACTGGCCGCCGGCTGCTCAAGCAGCGCCACCACCGCACCCGCACCGGGCGCCACCCCGAACCCCCAGGCGCCGACCAGCGCCGCCGGTGCCGTCGTGGCAGTGCACGATTCCCAACTCGGCAAGATCCTTGTGGACGGGCAGGGACGAACCCTCTACCTGTTCGAGAGCGACACCCCAACCACGTCAACGTGCTACGGCAACTGCACCACTGCCTGGCCGCCCTACACCACGGCCGGCGCGCCGCAGGCAGGCGCGGGCGTGATCGCGAGCAAGCTCGGCACCTTGGCCCGCACCGACGGCGGCACCGAGATCACCTATAACGGCCATCCGCTGTACTACTACCGCGGCGACCAGAACCCTGGAGACACCACCGGGCAGGGAAACACCTCCTACGGCGCCCCCTGGTACGTGCTTGACGCCGGCGGCAACGCGATCACCGGCGGCTGACGTCCGGTAGCCGATCGGCCTGGCGAATCCGGGTCCGCCCTGCGCGGAGTGGAAGGCACCCGAGCGCCGCCGGGTTCCCCAGGGTGGGCGCCGCGAACGTCCGGCGATCGATCATGACGGGATGTGCGATGAACGGCAGTCGAATGCCGCTGACCGGGGCGACGCGCAGAATGCGTGCTGTCCGTCGCAGACCCTGGCACCGAGCGCGTCGGCTGCGTCGTGGCGGTCTTCGGCCATGACGCCGGCATATCTGCCGAGCCCGCCGCACGGCGTGTGGCATCTGGGCCCGATTCCGCTGCGGGCCTACGCCCTCTTCATCCTGGCCGGGATCGTCGTCGCGATCTGGGTGACCCGGCGGCGCTGGAGCGCCCGCGGCGGCAGCGCCGACGACATCGTGGACATCGCGCTCTGGGCCGTGCCGTTCGGGCTGGTCGGCGGTCGGCTCTACCACGTGACCACCGACCCCGAGCTGTACTTCAAGTACGGCGAACAGCCGATCCGCGCCCTGTACATTTGGGACGGCGGCCTGGGTATCTGGGGTGCGGTGGCGCTCGGGGCGGTCGGAGCGTGGATCGGCTGCCGACGCAAGGGCATCGTCCCGGCCGACTTCGCCGACGCCGTGGCCCCGGGCCTGGTGCTGGCGCAGGCGATCGGCCGCTGGGGCAACTACTTCAACCAGGAGCTGTACGGCAGGCCGTCCGGTCTGCCATGGGCGATCCGCATCGACCCGGCGCACCGGCCGCCATCCACCCCGGACGCCGTGTTCCACCAGCCGACGTTCCTGTACGAATCGGTCTGGGACGTTGGGGTCGCGGTGTTGCTGCTGTGGGTCGACCGTCGCTGGCAACCGCGCCGCGGACGCCTGTTCGCGATCTATGTCGTGGCCTACACCCTGGGCCGGGCCTGGGTGGAGGCGCTGCGCGAGGACCACGCCAACCGCATCGCCGGGGTGCGCCTGAACGACTGGACCTCGCTGCTGGTGTTCACCGCCGCGATCGTCTACCTGACCCTGCGCCGCGATCGCACCGTCACCCCCGCCACCGCGGCCGAACCGGAGCACCGCAGGCCCGAATCCCGCGAGAGCGGGCAGGGCGACAAGCCTCCTGAGCCCGACCCGACACAGAACAGAAAATCAGCCCGAGCTCCCACCGACAGCGAAGGTCCACCGTGAGCCGCTGAACGCACCGTGCCCGGTCAGGGGGCCGCCCACATCGGCTGACCCGAAAGAGTGGATTCTCCATCGAGGTGTGTCATCTCGCTGACAACCCTCAACGGCTGCTTCGCAGCGTTCGTCTACAGAGGCGCCGGGATGATGCCCGAGCCCGCGATGAGCGGCCAGCCGGCCATGCCCGGCGGCCGATGACGGGCGGACACTCGGACATGATGATGAACACCCCGATCGTCACCAGCCACCTGCTGGTCGGCGGCAGCCTGCACCTGCTGATGTCGGCAGCCGCCGGATCGCGTTCGCCCTCTTGCTCGCCCTGCTCATCCGGACCCGCACCCTGATCTCCGGATTGCTGGCCGGCCCGCTGGGCTACCCGGTCGCCGCTACGCTCGGAGGGGCACTGCTCTATGTGGTCATGATGTACGCGGTCGCCCCGGCGCTGAACACCGAGATCTCCGACAACACCGCACGCGCCCCGTTCTTCCTCGCGCACCTGCTGTTCGGCGCGGTAACCGGGGCCTTCGTCTACTGGCGCGCCGTGCGCCCGCGCGGCGCGGCCTGGGCGGGCGCGCCGACCGGCTCGATGGCCGGCTGACAACGCTTCCCCCGTTGCCGCGCCTGGTATCTCAGGTCTCTGTCGGCGGCTTGATCCGGCAGGCGCGGCGGCGGGAGCGGCGGCGCACGGTCGTCACGACGGCGGTGCCCACCACCACCGCTGCCGCAACGATAACCCACGGATTGGCCAGGAACGCCCCCACCGCGCCCAGCACTCCGGCGGCCAGCAGTGCGGGCCCGGCACAACACACGATCACCGCTACGGCGGCGCCGATCCCCGCCAGGAGGCCACCAGGACCGGGCCCGACCGGCTTGGACCCCGGAGCCGGATCGCGCGAGGGTGTGGTGCTGTCTGACGGCATTGGTTCAGTCCTGTCGGCTGGTCGGGATGCGGGTGCAGCAATCCAAGGCGGCGGAATTGTCCGCAGCAAGGGCACGGGCCAGCACTAACAGGTCCGCCACCCGCGGATCGCCGGCCGAGTAGCGGAACTTCTTGCCGTCCCGGCGGGCGACCACATAGCCGCAATCGACCAGGCACGACAGGTGCACCGAGGCCCGCGGCTGGGAGATGCCGGCGTGCTCGATGCACTCGGCCACGGTGCGCTCGCCGGCCAGGATGAACTCCAGCAGCCCCAGCCGGGTCGGATCACCCAGCGCCCGGAAGAACCGGGCCACCGTGTCGGTGTGCGAACAGCCCTCCTCGAGCGCGGCCGGCGCGAGGCTCACGGCACTGGTGCTGACGTTCACGGCGGTCCTCCCGGGCAACTGCTATTCGCTTACACGCATAATATGCTAGCCTCATGCTATTCGGCAAGGCACATAGCAAGACTCCGGCGCAGGACGCCGGAATGGGGCACAGGAGGCGGCAATGGCCAGCACGGGCAGCGGATACGACCTGGCGATCATCGGCTCCGGCTCGGCGGCGTTCGCCGCGGCCATCGCCGCCCGCGGCAAGGGCGCGTCGGTCGTCATGATCGAGCGCGGCACGATCGGCGGTACCTGCGTGAACGTGGGCTGCGTGCCGTCCAAGGCGCTGCTGGCCGCCGCCGAGGCCCGCCACGCGTCCCTGACCGCGCACCGTTTCCCCGGCATCATCGCCGACGCGGGCACCGTGGACATGCCCGCGCTGATCGGCGGCAAGGACACGCTGGTCACGCAAATGCGTGCGGAGAAGTATGTGGACCTGGCCGCCGACTACGACTGGGAAATCGTGGCCGGGACCGCGTCGTTCGTCGACGGCTCGGCGCTGACCGTGGCGTTGAACGACGGCGGCCTGCGAACGATCGAGGCCGCGCACTACCTGGTCGCCACCGGTTCCGCACCCTGGATCCCGCCGGTGCCGAGACTGGCCGAGGCCGGGTATCTGACCTCGACGACCGCGATGGAACTCGAGCACCTGCCGGAATCGATGGTGGTGGTCGGCGGCAACGCCGTCGGCCTGGAGCAGGCCCAGCTGTTCGCCCGACTCGGCGTCGCGGTGACCGTGGTCGAAGCCCTGGACCGGCTGGCCCCGTTCGAAGAACCCGAGATCTCCGCGGTCATCGAGCAGGTCTTCACCGGCGAGGGCATCACCGTCCGCACCGCCACCACGCTGACCGGCGTCGACCGCGACGAACGCGGCTATACGCTGACCGCAGCTCGCGCCGGCGAGCTGGTCGAGCTGCGGGCCGAGCAGCTGCTGATCGCCACCGGCCGCCGCCCGGTCACGACCGGGCTCTGCCTGGACAAGGCCGGGGTGAAGACCGGCCGGCGAGGCGAGATCGTCGTGGACGAGCACCTGCGCACCACCAACCCACGGATCTGGGCCGCCGGCGACGTCACCGGTCACCCTCAGTTCGTTTACGTCGCCGCCGCCCACGGCACCCTGGTCGCCGACAACGCCCTGTCCGGCGCCGACCGGACCCTGGACTACACCGCGATGCCGCGCGTCACCTTCACCAGCCCGGCCATAGCCTCGGTCGGGATGACCGACGAACAAGCCGTCCAGGCAGGCATCGGCTGCGACTGTCGCACCCTGCCGCTGGAGTACGTGCCCAGGGCGTTGGTGAACCGCGACACGCGCGGCCTGGTCAAACTCGTCGCCGATGCCGAAACCGGCCGGCTGCTGGGCGCGCACGTGATCGCCGAGGGCGCCGGCGAACTCATCACCGCCGCAGGCTACGCGATCAGCGCCGGGATGACCGTCGACCAGATCGCCCACGCCTGGGCCCCATACCTGACCATGGCCGAGGCGCTCAAGCTCGCCGCCCAGACCTACACCGCCGACGTCAGGAAACTGTCCTGCTGCGCCGGCTGAACAGGTGAGGTCATCGCTCCCGTGGACCGTGAACATGCCAACGTTCTGATGATCGCCGGAAAGCTGTCGGCGCTGTCGGGGTCTGTGCTGCTACCGCGCGGGCAGCTCGCGGATCCCGTACCCGCGTAGCAGTTCGGCGACCTCGTCGCTCGGCAGCTTGGTGCCGTTCGGGTCGAGCACCAGCTCGTCCGTCGAGGCGCCGGCTTCGATCAAGGTTGTCACGGTGGCTACCCGGTCGAGGTCCGGGACCTGGTCAGGGTGGTGGCCGCTACCGACCACCGCCCAGTCGAGCGGGTTGCGTCAAAGCTGGTGTCGCGGGTCTCCAGGTCGGCACCCCAGAAATTGCCTGCACCGAACGGGCGGCACAGTCCAGATTGCGGATTCGCGGACCGGTGACCTGCGGCGTCGTGGTCGAAGTGCGGGATCGGCCTCCGGCCGAACGCCGGCCACCGCGGCATGGGCTGGCCTTCCCGCCGGGGCTTGAGGGAGGCAGACTGGAGTGGAGGCCGCTCCATGATCCCGGGGGCGGCTCGGGACAGCGGTCTCGCTGTACCGACGCCCGGGCGGGTGGCGGGAGGTGAGCGAGGTGACCGAGCAAGCCACGGTCACGGATACGCGCTGGCGTCTTGCCGGTGACTGGTTCGACACTTGCAAGTGCGCGATTCCCTGTCCGTGCACGTTCGCCCAGGCACCCACTTCCGGCTACTGCGAGGGCATCATGGCTTGGCACATCCGTGAGGGTAGCTACGGCGAGGTACGTCTCGATGACCTCAACGCTCTGATGGTTGGGTCCTTCGTCGGTAACCTGTGGGCCGGTGAGCACACGGACCCGTACGCCGCGATCTTCTTCGACGAGCGGGCCGACGAGCAGCAGCGGGCCGCGCTGGGGGCGATCTTCAGCGGGCAGGCCGGCGGCTGGCCGGCACAGTTCGGCGCGATGTTCCACCCCGAGATGCGGGGCATGGAGTTCGTGCCTATCCGGGTCGGCATCGATGCGGAGCTGGAGTGCGAAGGTCCCCGGGCGGGTCAGTGCGGCTGCCGAGGCGCTGAGCGGGCCGACCACGCCCGAGGGGCGCGGGTCCAGGTTCACAACGCTCCGGGTGCGGAGGTCGGGCCCGGCCAGGTCGCCACTTGGGGACGCGCCACCGCGCACCGGGCGGATGTGTTCGGGTTCACCTGGGACCGCGCCGGATGCTCAAGCAAGTACTTCCCGTTCGACTGGAGCGGCCCGGACTGAGCACCCGGCCCGAAGTCGTGAACCGAGGGAGACACTCATGCATGCCAGGGTCGAGTTCGATTTCCACACCGATGCGACGCCTGAGCAGGTCGTCGGCCTGCTGACCGACTTCTCTCCGGAGCGTCCGGACCACTGGCCGGCGCTTTCGCGGAAGTGGTTCGAGGTGTATTCGGTCGGTGAGCACGAGGCGGACGTCCGCGAGGGGCAGGACCGGCCGAGGATTTGGGCCAGGGAGCACTACGAGTGGTCGACGCCCGGCAAGGTCACTTGGACCGTCGTGGAGTGCCCGGCCGTGGCGCCCGGCAGCTACGTGTCGTTGGAGGCGGAACCGGCCGTCGGTGGTGGCAGCGACGTGCACGGCGAGTGGGACCGCACCTCCCGGAACGCCAAGGGCGTGATGGCCGTTGTCGCGATGCGTGCGATGGGTCGCAGGATCTTGCCGCGCTACTTCAAGAAGGTCTACGACGGCCTCGCCGCGCGCTCGTGACTTGCGGCGGGAGCCAGCCCGGTCCTGGGGCACTTGGCCCACCGAATGGCCTAACGGCGGTTCTATCGCTTCGCCGATAGGCCCCGGTCGGCTGGTTGGGAGACAACCGCTGTCTTGGCACCCGCGGATTGAGCCCATTACCGTGGAAAACAGGAATCCCCGGTGATCAAGGGGAGGGAACCTGTCGTGGCTGGCACTCAAAGGGTGCCGCGTCCGCTCTCGCCCCGGGCCGGGTCGATCGAGTGGAGGAGCCATGACCTACACGATCTCCGGAACGTACCTCGCCAGCTGCTCGTGCGCGGTGCTTTGCGGGTGCCCGGTCGATGCGCAACCCAAGGACGCCAGCGGCAACTCCGAATGCCGTGGTGTGGCGGTCTTCCACATCGCTGATGGCACCTTGGACGACACCGACCTGTCCGGCGTCGACTTCGCCTTCTACAACCTGTTCCCGTCCAACCTGTCCTCCGGGGACTGGAAAGTCGGTGTGGTCGTCGATACCGACGCCGACGATGCGCAGGTGGAGGCACTCGGGCGGATCCTGTCCGGGCAGGAGGGCGGCATGTTCGGGGAGCTGGCCGGGCTGATCGGCGAGAACCTCGGCACCGAACGCGGGAAGGTGTCGCTGTCCAACGGCGAGAAGACGGCGCTGAGCGTCGAGGGGCACAGCGAGGTCGCCTTCGAGCCGGCCCTCGGGATGAACGGGCAGCCCACCACCGTCAAGAACGCGATGTTCGGGTTCGCGCCGGAGTTCCAGATCGGCCGTACCACCGGACGTTCGTCCGCCTTCGGCCTGAGCTTCGAGCCGAGCTACGGCGAGTCCGCGGACTTCACGTTCAGCAGCGAGGGCGAGGCGGCGACGTCAGGCCGGGTGTGAGCGAAGCCGGATCCGGGCCGGGAGCGCCGGCCGAACGGGGAAAGACGTCCACCGGCGTCGACAACGTTGTCACTGCGCCGCGCCTGTTCGCGACGGTGTTCTCGCGAAGCTCGCTGAGCAAGTGCGTGCCGATAGCGTTGTTCGTCGGCACGGTGCTGTCGCTGGTGAACCAGGGCTCGGTGCTCTTCGCAGGCACAGTCACTGCGGTGACTTGGATCCGTGTGGCGGTGAACTTCCTCGTGCCGTTCTGCGTCTCCAGTGCAGGTTTCTATGGCAGCCAGCGCGCCATGTGGCGGGCCATGCGGCTGTCACATCGACGTCATACCTGAGGTGTCAGGTTGCAGGCCCGGCAGCAGCCAGCTGTGGAACGGGGCCAGCACCGCTAGCACCAGGAACGCCACGCCGACCACCTCGGACAGCAGCCAGCCGTGGCGCCACAGCTTCTCCAGAAAGATCACCACGGCCAGGCCCGCCATCGCGGCGATGTTCATCACGCCCAACGGGACCAGGACCACCATCAGCGCCGCGCAGCACCCGACGCAGTAGGTGCCGTGGTGAAGGCCGACCCGTAAGTCCCGGACTTGCGGGCGGAAGCTCGCGTAGCGCATCAGCTGGCTGATCGGGCTGCGGCAGTGCCGCAGGCACAGGTTCTTGAGCGGACCCAGCTGATACAGACCCGCCAGGGCGAAGGCGGTCGCGCCGATCCACTTGCCCGCCGTCGGATGATCATCGGCCAGGTGGCCGGTGAGGGCCAGGGCACCGTAAGCGGCCACGCCGAAGGCAGTCCAGGCCAGCAGGTAGCCGCCGATGAACTCACCCATCCGCACCGCCCGGGCGCGACCCGTCGCGTGCCGGGCGATGCCCTTGGCCCAGGTGATCGCCACCGGTGCGACCGACGGCAGCATCATCGCGGCCATCATCACCAGCCACAGCACCAGGAACACCGGCAGCGCCATCCCCATGGTGCCGGGTTCGATACCCATATGCCGGGCCTGAGCAGTGGTGATCACCCAGGCCAGGGCGGCGATCACGACGATGAGCAGCCAGGCGATCGCCAGGTCGCGCGGCGGGAGCAGAGTCCCGGAACGCAACGGCCGGTCCTGGTCTGCGGAGCGCCGGGCGTCATGCACGTTGCTGCTCATAGCGGCTCCCTCAAACGCTGCGCTCTTCCAGGACAGCACAATCCGGGCCCGGCGGCGTGTCGAGGGACGGCCTGGTCGGACCGGTCAGCGGGGAATCGGGCCAACTGGTCTCGCTGTGGCGTGTCAGACGCCGATCACGACCTGTCTGCCGTGGAAGGCCAACCCCGGCGGCGGCGACATCTACGTGATCACTGACAATCTGTCGTCACACAACAGCAAATCAACGGTGGAGTGGCTGGCCGGCCATCCCCGGATCGTCCACGCCTTCATCCCGGTCGGAGCCCGCTGGCTGAACCTGCAGGAGCCCTGGTGGCGGATCTTCCGCCGCCACGCCCTGGCTGGCCAGTGCTTCGCCGACCCCGACGAGATCGACTACGCCACCCGGATCGCTACCGCCCAGCTCAACGCCCATGCCAAACCCTGGATATGGGGACGGCCAGACCCCAAACCGCGCACACTTCGCCGACGCTTCACGTACGCACTTTGGGGAACGCAGCACTAGTTCCGCGGAGCGCGCGCTGAAGGATCTCCTCGCGCAGCCCTCTACCTCTCGGGGCGAAGCCCGGCCAGGGTGACTTGGACGAGGCGGTGGACTGCGGCTTTGGATGTCAGGCTGCTGGCTGCAGTCAGGGCGTGCAGGCAGTAGCTGGCGAGTTCGGCCGGAGCGACGTCGTCGCGCAGGCTGCCGTTCTGCGCGCCAGCGGCCACCAGTTCGGTGATCAGGTCATGGAGGTGCTTCTGCGCGGCGGCGAGGTGGCCGCCGCGGTGCAGGAGCGCGCCGAGGTCGGCATCGTGGCGGCCGAAGGCGTTGCCGGCGTAGGCCGTCAGGACGGCTTCGAGCTGGCGGTCGGGGCCTTCGGTGTGGTCGCGGACCTCGGTGAGCTGTTGCAGGTGCATATTGATCTGCTGTTCGTGCCAGGCGAGAAGGATCGATTCGACGTCGGGGAAGTACTTGTACAGCGTTGCCCGCCCGATGCCGGCCTCGGTGGCGATCTGCGACATCGTCACCGACGTCAGGCCGTGCTCGTGCGCCAGGGCCGCAGCGGTCTGCAGGATCGCTTCGCGCACTGCGGCCCGGTGGGCGTCGATCGTCTCGTTCCACAGCTTCGGCACACCGAGATCATACACCACGACGGTACCGTGACACTCTGAATTGACAGATACACTCTGTCTCGATAAAGCTGAGGACGTGAAGCCCGCGACCCCCGCGGGCGGTCGAGACGGAGACTCCGATGCCCGACATCCCCGCCCACCCCGACACCGGTACCGACCTCGAGGCCGAAGCCGCTGCGGTCAAGCCGCGCTGGAAGACGGCGCTGTGGATCGCCGCCGTTGTCGCGGTGCTGGCCCTGTTCATCGTGTTGCACTTGACCGGCGTCGTGGGCGCCGAGAGCCACAAGTAGGAGGCGGCGATGATCGAGGCGATCGGCCTGTCCAAGCGCTACGGCGACACCATGGCCGTCGACGACCTGTCGTTCACCGTGCCGCCCGGCCAGGTGACCGGGTTCCTCGGGCCGAACGGCGCGGGGAAGTCCACGACCATGCGCCTGATCCTGGGCCTGGACGCGCCGACCTCCGGCACGGTGACGGTCAACGGCAAGCCCTACACCTCACTGCGCCGTCCGCTGTTCGAGGTCGGGGCGCTGCTGGAGGCCAGGGCCATGCACGGCGGCCGCAGCGCCTTCAACCACCTCATGGCCCTGGCGCTGTCCAACGGCATCCCGCGAGCGCGGGTCGGGAAGGTCCTGGACCAGGTGGGCTTGCGCAGCGTGGCCCGCAAGCGCTCCGGCGGGTTCTCCCTGGGCATGGGCCAGCGCCTGGGCATCGCCGCGGCGCTGCTCGGCGACCCGCCGGTGCTGATGCTCGACGAGCCGGTCAACGGACTGGACCCGGAGGGCGTGCTGTGGATCAGGACACTGCTCAAGGCCCTGGCCGCCGAGGGCCGCACCGTGTTCTTGTCCAGCCACCTGATGAGCGAGATGGCCCTGACGGCGGACCGCCTCATCGTCGTCGGCCGCGGCAAGCTGATCGCCCAGACTACGATCGAGGACTTCCTGGCCGGCGGCGACGGCAGCTTCGTCCAGGCCCGCTCGCCGGAAGCCGAAACCCTCGCTTTGGTGCTGCGAGCCCGGGGCGTGACCGTCGTCCGCCAAGGTCCCGACCTGCTGCGGATCACCGGAGTCGATGCCGGGATGGTCGGCGAGATCGCCCGGACCGAAGGCTTGGCACTGCTGGAGCTTTCGACACGGCAGGCGACGCTGGAGCAGCGCTACATGGAGCTCACCGGCGACTTGGTCGACTATCGCACCGCCGAGGACGCCGACGTCCCGGCCCCGAACCGGAACTGAGGTCCGCCCCCATGACAACGATCGCACCCCCGCAGGCCAGGATGCACCAGGACCACAGCCCGTTGACCGGCTTCCTGGATGTCCTGCGCTCGGAATTCCTCAAACTCCGTTCGGTCCGCTCGACGTTCTGGACGCTCACCGTCGCAGTGGTCTCCAACGTCGGGCTGGGCTCACTGACCGCCGCGGTCCTGGCCGGCCGGCTGTCGGCGTCCGAGAAGGCGACCGCCGACGGGGTCCGGCTCGCCCTGGCCGGCATCCACCTGTCACAGATCGCCTTCGGCGTCCTCGGAGTGCTGGTCATCACCAGCGAATACGGCACCGGCATGATCCGCGCCACCCTGTCCGCCGTGCCACAGCGCGGCACCGTTCTGACCGCCAAGGCGATCGTGTTCACCGCGACCGCCCTGATCGTCGGTACCGCTTCCAGCTTCGGTGCGTACCTCGCCTTCCAGGCCGCGCTGCCGGCCGGCGACAGCCTCAAGTCCTCCCTGGGCGATCCCGGCGTCCTGCGGGCGGTGTTCGGCGGCGGCCTGTACCTGGCCATGCTCGGCCTGCTCGGACTCGGCCTGGGCGCGGTCATCCGGGTCAGCGCCGGGGCGATCGCCACACTGTTCGGGCTGCTGTTCGTACCGCCGATCCTGCTGGCGATGCTGCCGCACTCCTGGCAGACCACGGTTGGTCCGTACGTGCCGATGCAGGCCGGCGAGCAGGTCTACGTCGCCGTCAGCCATGAATCCTCCGCGCTGGCACCCTGGACCGGGTTCGGCGTATTCACGCTCTACGCCGCGGTCACGCTGGCTCTCGGACTCCTCCTGATCAACCGCCGTGACGCCTGACACGCAAGAGAGGACTGCAGCCCATGCCCGCATCTGAAGCACGTGTCCGCACCGATCGCGCCGGACGCTATCTTGCCCAGCTGTGCAACCACGGCAGCCAGATGAGCCGTGAAGCCACCCACCCACCCCGCGGCCACGGCGGCGACGCACCGCCCGCGGTCCGACACGCCGACGCGACCGACACCGACGGGCTCATCGACTTCGACGGGGGGCGTTGCACCCTGCGCGCCACCGCCGAAGCGCTGACCCTGACCGCCGAGGCCGACGACCCGCAGAACCTGCAACGCATCCAGGACGGCATCGCGCGCCGCCTGGAGCGCATCGGCCGCCGCGACCGGCTCACCGTCACCTGGCAGCAGCCCCCACCGGACGCGGCCTCGGGTGAGCCCGCCGACGAACCGGCGTCCGCCGCCGCGATCCTCGACGTTCTCATGGCACCGGAGGGCCGGGCCGATCCCTTCCCGCTGTACGCGCGGGCGCACGAGATCGGCCCGGTCTCGGCCATCGCCGACGGCGCTTTCCTGGTGTCCGGATGTGCCGCCGTCAACCAGGTGCTGCGCGATCCGGGCTTCGGATTGCCCGAGCCCTCCGGGGTCTCGTCCGCCGACGGCGAGCTGCTTTCACTCGCCCGATCGATCCTGCGGGCCAACCCGCCTGATCACGGACGGATGCGTGCCCTGATAGGACAGGTGTTCACACCTCGCCGGGTCGCCGCCCTGCAACCGGTGATCGAAGACGCGGTGGACGTCCTGCTCGACCGGCTCGCCTACGCCGGAACCGGCGGCCGCACCGCGGATTTCATGGACCAGTTCGCCTACCAGTTGCCGGTCACGGTGATCTGCGAGCTGCTCGGCGTCCCGGCGTCCGACCACGACAAGTTCCGGCCGCTGGCCGCCGACCTCACCGAGGCCCTGGAGCTGTCCGCCGACACCGATCTCGGGCCTGCCGCCGCCGCGGCGGCGCGCGAGCTGACCGGATACTTCACGGACCTGATCGCCGAACGTCGCGTGAGCCCGCGCGACGACCTCATCGGAGCCCTGGTGGCCGCCCGCGACGCCGACGACGGCCGACTGACCGAGAGCGAACTGCTCGCCAACCTGGTCGTGCTGCTCGTCGCGGGCTTCGAAACCACGACAAACCTACTCGGCAACGGTCTGGCGATCCTGCTGGAGCACCCTGAACTCGCCGCGGCGCTGCGCTCGGGCACGGTCGAGATATCGGGGTTCGTCGAGGAGGTGCTGCGCTTCGACTCCCCGGTGCAGGTGACCACCCGCGTAGCCCGGGAGGAGAACCTGCATGTCGCCCGGCTTCCCATCCCGCCTGGCAGCGTGCTGATCCTGCTGATCGGCGCCGCCAACCGCGATCCGGACCGGTACTGCGAACCAGACAGTTTCGATCCCACCCGCACCGACGTCAAACCGCTGAGCTTCGGCGCCGGAGCGCACTTCTGCCTCGGCAACGGCCTGGCCAGGCTGGAAGCCGCCGTCGCCTTCCCCCGACTGCTCGCCCGCTTCCCGGCCCTGACCACGGCTCCCGGCCAGCACCCCGTCCGCCGCGACCGGCTGGTCCTGCGCGGCTATCAGAGTCTCCCCATCCGCATCGCCGATGACTATGGG
>JABFWL010000405.1 GCA_013362315.1 Catenulispora sp.
GGTGCTCCCCGGCCTGCCGGAGCAGGGTCGGCACCAGGTAGGCCAGCGGGACGGCGGCCGGCAGCGCCAGGTCGAACCGGCCGCGCGGGGTGACGACGGTGACCCGCCGCAGGTCGGCCGCGCTCGCCGCGGCGCTGGCGGTCGCGGTGGCAGCCGCGGCCGATGTCGCAGGTGGGACCGGGTTCGAAACAGGGGCCGAAGCAGGGTTCGAAGCCGCCCCGGGCACGGCCTGGCCGCTGTGGATCGTCATGGTTTCTCCGCCGCCCTTCGCCGATGGCGCCGTCGCGGCCCGCGGGCCGCTGATTTCGCGGCGGACCCTATCGCAGGATGTTCATTTTCAGGTAGCGTCCCCGCCTGAATCGCACTGAGCGCTTTACCCGCGGCCGGCGCGCCGCGAACCTCGTGCAGTTTGAGCTCGTCGGGAAAGCTGGGGAGTCGCACATGGCCGGACCGAGGCGGCCGGGACCGCCGCCGCCGCGCGGGGAGCTCGTCCTGGAGCCGCCGCCGGAGCTTCCAGAGGCGGCCGGGGGCGGCGTCGGCAAGTACCTGACCTATGTGCCGATGGCCGGCGGCGCGGGGGCGATGGTCTTCATGTACGCCGGCAACGGCGGCGGCCCGGCCACCTACGCGGCCGGCGGCATGTACGGGCTGTCCTCGATCGGCATGGTGCTCAGCCAGCTCGGGCAGGGCTCGGGGGAACGGCGGCGCCGGCAGGACGGCGAGCGCCGCGACTACCTGCGCTACCTGGGCCAGGTCCGGCACCGGGTGCGGGAGGCGGCCAAGGCGCAGGCCGACGCGCAGTTCTGGAACCATCCCGCCCCGGACTGCCTGTGGTCGTTCGTGCCGACCGGCCGCCGGTGGGAGCGCTCGCCGTCCGATCCGGACTTCGCCCAGGTCCGCGTCGCGCTGGGGCCGCAGCGGCTCGCGCTGCGGCTGGTGCCGCCGCAGGCCAAGCCCGCCGAGGACCTGGACCCGATCTGCTCCGGCGCGCTGCGGACGTTCATCGCGGCCCACCGCACGGTGGCCGACCTGCCGGTGGCGATGGGCCTGCGCAACTACGCGCGGGTCGCGCTGACCGGCCGCGAGCGCTCTGTCAGGTCCCTGACCCGCGCGTTGCTGTCCCAGGCGGCGACCTTCCACAGCCCGCAGGACCTGCGGATCGCGGTGTGTGCGAGCCCTGAGCGGCTGGCCGAGTGGGAGTGGGCGAAGTGGCTGCCGCACGCGCTGCATCCGGTGCTGGCCGACGCCGCCGGTCCGGTGCGCCTGGTCGCCGCCGATCTGCGGGAGCTGGAGGACCTGCTCGGCGACGATCTGGCCGACCGGCCGCGGTTCCAGGCCGGCCGGGTGCTCCCCGACCGGGCGCATCTGCTGCTGGTGCTGGACGGCGGCCGGGTACCACCGGGCAGCCAGCTGTCGGTGGGGGACGCGGCCGGGGTGACGGTCCTGGACCTGGAGGGCACGCGGGACCATCCGGGGATGCCGAACACGCTGCGGCTGCGGGTGACCCGCGAGGAGATCGCGACGGTCGCCCACACCGACGACGGCGAGGAGCGGCTGACCGCGATCGGGCGGCCGGACGCGCTCAGCGGCACCCAGGCCGAGGCGCTGGCGCACCAGCTTCTGACCTTCCACCAGGCGGTGCCGGGCGCCGCGGCGCAAGCACCGACCTGGGACCTGGCCACGCTGCTGGGCCTGGGCGACGTCGGCGTGCTGGACCCGGCGGTGAGCTGGCAGCGCCGGGCCGGCCGGGACCGGCTGCGGGTGCCGATCGGCGTCGGCGAGCACGGGCTGCCGGTGGACCTGGACATCAAGGAGTCGGCGCAGGGCGGCTCGGGGCCGCACGGGCTGCTGATCGGCGCGACCGGCTCCGGCAAGAGCGAGCTGCTGCGCACCCTGGTCCTGGGCCTGGCCGCGACGCACTCCAGCGAGGTGCTGAACTTCGTGCTGGCGGACTTCAAGGGCGGCGCGACCTTCCTGGGGCTGGACGGCCTGCCGCACATCTCCGCGGTCATCACGAACCTGGAGGACGAGCTCCCGCTGGTGGACCGCATGCAGGACGCGCTACGCGGCGAGATGAACCGGCGGCAGGAGCTGTTGCGCGCGGCGGGCAACTTCTCCTCGGTGCTGGACTACGAGCGCGCCCGGGCCGCCGGGGCCGCGCTGGCCCCGCTGCCCTCGCTGATGATCGTGGTCGACGAGTTCAGCGAGCTGCTGTCGCAGAAGCCGGATTTCGCCGAGCTGTTCGTGATGATCGGCCGGCTGGGCCGGTCGCTGGCGGTGCACCTGCTGCTGGCGTCGCAGCGGCTGGAGGAGGGCCGGCTGCGCGGGCTGGAGACGCATCTGTCCTACCGGCTGTGCCTGCGGACGTTCTCGGCCAACGAGAGCCGGATGGTGCTCGGCGTGCCGGACGCGCACACGCTGCCGACCGAGCCGGGCAACGGGTTCCTGAAGGCGGACGTGGCGTCGATGACGCGGTTCAAGGCCGCTTACGTGTCAGGGGCCTACGAACGGCCGCAGGCGCCGGAACAGGCCGCGGCGGCCGCGCGGGACCAGCTGGTCGCCTACACCGCGGCGCCGTCGCCGCTGGCGGTGCGGCCGACCGCGAGTCAGGGTGCCGGTGCCGGTTCTGGGCCCGGAACGGCGGCCGTCGCTGGTGCCGGCTCTGCCGCCTGCGCGCCTTCGGCACCGGGTGCGTCCGCCGTCCCGCGCACCGTCGTGGACGTCGTGGTGGAGCGGCTGCGCGGCAAGGGTCCGGCGGCGCACCGGGTCTGGCTGCCGCCGCTGGACGTGCCGCCGAGCCTGGGCGAACTGCTCGGCGGCGTCCGGCTTGATCCGGACCTGGGGCTGCGAGCCGCCGCTGCGCAGGCCGGCGGCGGCCTGCGGGCCCCGGTCGGCGTGCTCGACCTGCCGTTCGAGCAGCGCCGCGATCCGCTGTTCGCGGACCTGTCCGGGGCGGCGGGGAACGTCGCGGTGATCGGCGGGCCGCAGAGCGGCAAGTCGACGCTGATCAGGACTCTGATCTGCGCGCTGGCGCTGTCCCACACGCCGCGCCAGATCCAGTTCTACGCCCTGGACTTCGGCGGCGGCGCGCTGGCGACGCTGGCGGGCCTGCCGCACCTGGGCTCGATCGCCACCCGGCGGGAGCCGGATCTGGTGCGGCGCACCGTCTCGGAGCTCAGGGCCCTGCTGGAGACCCGGGAGCGGCTGTTCGCCGAGGCCGGCGTGGACTCGGCCGCCGCGTATCGCGCCGGGCGCCGGCACGACGGATCCGACCCGGACCCGTACGGCGACGTGATGCTGGTCGTCGACGGCTGGGGCGTGCTGCGCTCGGAGTTCGAGGCGCTGGAGCCGCACGTCACGGAGCTGGCCACGCGCGGCCTGGCCTACGGCATCCACGTCCTGGTGGCCGCCGGTCGCTGGACCGAGCTGCGCGGGCCGCTGCGGGACGTCCTCGGCACCCGTTTCGAGCTCCGGCTCGGCGACCCGTTCGAGTCCGAGGTGAGCCGGGCGCTGGCCGACGCCGTCCCGGCCGACCGGCCCGGCCGCGGGGTCGTCGCCCCGGGCCTGCACTTCCTCACCGCGCTGCCGCGCACCGACGGCGGCACCGACGCCGCCACGGTCGCCACCGGAGTCCGGGACTTGGTGGAAACCGTGCAGGCGGCCTGGCCCGGTCCGCCCGCGCCGCCGGTGCGGCTGCTGCCGGACCTGGTGCCGCTGCCGGCGGTCGCCGCGCTGCTGCCGCCGGCGCCGCACGGGCCGATCCCGATCGGTCTTGCCGAGGAGAACCTGGGCCCGGTCGCCGTCGACTTCGGCTCCGAGCAGCACTTCGTGGTGTTCGGCGAGACCGAGGCCGGCAAGAGCTCGGTGCTGCGGGCCCTGATGCTCGGCCTGGTCGAGCGGCGGGAGCGGCGCGAGGCGCTGTTCGTCACCCTCGACTATCGCCGGACCCTGCTGGGCGCGGTGCCGGCGGACCGGGTGATCGGCGCGGCGCACTCGGCGGCGACGGCTGACCAGGTGGTGGCCGACGTCCGGGAGGCGCTGCGCTCCCGGCTGCCCGGCCCGGACGTCGACCCGGCCGCGCTGCGCGACCGGAGCTGGTGGAGCGGGCCGGATCTGTACCTGGTGGTGGACGACTACGACCTGGTCGTCACCCCGACCGGCAACCCGCTGCTGCCGCTGCTGGACGTGCTCGCGGTCAGCCGCGACGTGGGGCTGCACGTGCTGGTGGCGCGGGCCTCCGGCGGCGCCGGCCGGTCGTTGTACGAGCCCTTCCTGCAGCGGCTGCGCGAGCTGGGAGCCGGCGGCCTGGTGCTGTCCGGCAGCCCGGACGAGGGGCCGCTGCTCGGCGACGTCGTGCCGACGAAGTTCCCGCCCGGCCGCGGCGTGCTCTACAGCCGGCGCGGCGGCAGCCGGCGGATTCAGGTGGGCTTCGCGCCGGACGAGGCCGGCTGAGCCGCCGCCTGCGGCCGCCACTCCCCGGCCCGCCACCCGCGCCGCCGC
>JABFWL010000214.1 GCA_013362315.1 Catenulispora sp.
GCGCGGAGAGAACGACCTGTGGACGATCGCGCAATTCGGGTCTGGCGACGATCACGTGACGCCGACGGTCACCGAGGAAAGAGCTCGTCGGGTTCGAATGTGAGGCCGTGATGACGCCTCCAAAGATCGCTACCGCTGAATGGCTTGTGAAGGAGCTCTGCGTCGAACGTTCGAAGCAGAGCTCCACCAGCCCGTATGGGTACTCCCGGGGTGTTGGCTCCGTGAACGCATGACGCCGACGCCAGATGGCGACCTGCCAGGTCTCGGGATGCGTCAGCGGTCTTGAAGTAACACGCGTCACTAGTGACGGTGCCGCCCTAGGTGAGAAGTCCGTCGGGCTCGGGAAACGAACGATCGGCGGCCTGAACGTCGGTGCAGTCCTCACGGCTGGGGCCGAAACACCTACCGA
The DNA here is from genome assembly GCA_013362315.1 of Catenulispora sp. Lineage (GTDB taxonomy): Bacteria > Actinomycetota > Actinomycetes > Streptomycetales > Catenulisporaceae > Catenulispora. Next base: position 410 of record JABFWL010000214.1, read on the forward strand.
CGAATGGGAAACCGTGGATTATGCCGGGGCCGCAAGTGCTGAGCTGCTGAGCCATAGCCAGCGTCACTTCCGGCGTGGGTGCAGGACGAGGTTCGTCCGTATCTGGCTGCGCACACACGCCTACCTGCTCGTGGATACCGCAACTTCCACGGGCTCGCGAGCTTACAACGCTTGACTTTGTGCTGGCGGATCTTTGGCAAGGACTGCGTCGATGCCGGGGGAAGCGCGTGACGCTGAAGCGGTGAGCGTCACTGGTACTGGCGAGCCCTTGGTCCGTCTCGTCTAGCCCGCGCCCGCGTCGGCCGCCGCGGGCCCGCCCAGTCCGTTGAGCAGAGTGCTGAGGACCAGATCCGGCGCGTCGAGCGGTGCCAGCTTCCCGGCCTCCACGGATTCCCAAGCGGTGTAGGCAAGCCCATACATGGTCTGCAACATCCACCAGTTCGGGGTGGAAGCGGCGATCAGCCCTGCGGTGCGTGCCCGTTCCAGTATCGCAAGGCAACGCAACTCCACGGCGATGTAGCGCTGGGTGAGTTCCTCGTCCTCGTCGAAAGCCGGGTTGCGCCAGAGGAAGCCCAGGTGCGGTGCGCTCTCGACGATGACGGCGAACAGTTGCCGGAGGCCTTCCTTCGTGCCGGGCTGCCCTGCCACCCGTGCCACGGCCTGCTCCCACATGTCGGTAGCCCACACGCCCACCGCGCGCACCAGGTCCTCCCTGGTTGCGTACTGCTTGTGGAGCGTCGTGCGGCTGATCCCGGCAGCCTCGGCCACGTCGGCGAGCGAGGCAGCAGGTCGGGACACGAGTACCTCGGCCGCTACTTCCAGCAGTGACCATTTCGCCGTCCGCCGGGGCCTGCCGAAAACGCTAGCCTGAACACTCATGTTCACAACCATACGTGTACGTCTTCAATCTAACAATGCTTGACACATGCGATCGCCACTGTCACGCTCAAGGCGAGGGACTATCACAGAGTCCTGACGCGTGCGACGGGTTGGCGGGTTGCCCAGCCGACCTCGTACTCCGCACCGTCCAGCCACAGGAAGAAGGGAAGAACAGGCATGAAGCTGCGCAGGACCATCGCGCTGGCGATCGCATGTGGGGGAACGATCAGTGGCAGCCTGCTGACCGCCGAGGCAGCCAGCGCGAACGTGAGCGTGGTTCCGTGTCCCACCAACGGAATCAATGTGCTCGACTTTTCAGTGTGGTCCGGGCATCGCTCCTGCTACGCCGGCACCGGCCACGTCAGCGTGTTCATTCGCGACCCCTTCGAGGTCTGGTCGCCGTGGAACAATTTTGAAGTTTACTGGAGCACCCCCACGGGCGCCGGTCAGTCCGGCGACATAGCAGCAGGTCAGACCTGGGCGGGATTCCCCGACGGCGCCACCCTCACCGACATCTACATCTACAAGTAAATCTTCCCGGTTGCTGGCCGGTGGGTATTTCCGGCGATGCAACCACAGCTTGAGCGCTCGACGCGGCCGAGGGTGCGGCCTGCGCCCCATGGTGGCGGCCGGGCGGTCCTGGCGGTCGCCCGCGAACCGCTCGACCTGAGGAAGGCTGCCCTTCGGCGCAGGTGACCGGTCAGCACGTGCGGGGCGTGCCGACCGGGATGAACACGCTGCCCACGACGGGCACAAGCGCTGATGAACTGGAACGGGACGGTGGCGCGGCGCGATCTTGTCGTGCCGTGCCGCCTCCCGGTCAGTATTCAGTTGTCACAGGTCGTCGGCCTCGACGCCGTCGAGCCAGGCGGCGAGTTCGGCGCCGCGGCGCCCGGTCATGATGGCGGCGAAGGACCGGACGTGCTCGTGGGGCCGGTCGAGATGCTCGCAGCGGGTGAGCAGGGCCTTGAGCTCGATGGTGTCGTTCTCGTCGAGGTGGTCGGGCCGGCTCAGCAGCCAGCGGCTGATCTTCCGCGGCTTCGGGACCGCGGGCATCGACGGCGCGGGCTTGCGGCGCACCGGGTCCGGATGCGAGCGGCTGGTCCCCGGCACACGGAAGGCGCGTAGGTAGCGGCGCATGGTCTGAACGTTGCCGGTGTAGCCGAGCTCGGTGAGCTTCGCGGTGATCTCGGCGCCGTCATAGAGCCCGGTGTTCCACAGCTCATTGACCTGGTCGATGTAGCCGTCGAGGTTGGTGCTCGGGTTCTGGCAGGCGACCAGCAGTTCGTCGATGTCGGTGGCGTTGGCGAACCGGCGGATGGTCTGGATGTCCAGGTTGAGCTCCCGGCTGATCGCCGAGCGGGACATGCCGGTGGCCAGCCTGGACTGCACCGCCTCGAAGCGTTCCCGGGTGCGAGTCACCAGCCGCCGTTCGGGCAGCATCAGGGCGGCAGGCTCGGCGGGCGGCCGTGGCGGCGGTGCCTCTGATGTGGGCTTTTCCGGTTCTGGGTTGTTCTGCTCCGGCGGTGTCGGCGCGGCCCGTAGGCACCCGTGATGGGCGATCACTGTCTTGCCCACGGCTTCACACAGGTTCTTCCACAAGTGGTAGCGATCAGCCACTTGAATCGCCGACGGCGCTCCGGTCTCGATTCCCTGGGCGTAGGCTCCAGCCCGGTCCCGGCAGACGATCTCGACTTCGGGGTGTTCGGTCAGCCAGGCGGCCAGCGTGGCGGCCTCGCGGTCCGGGAGCAGGTCGATCGGCCGGTGGCTGGCCATGTCGATCAGGATCGTTCCGTAGGTCGCCGAGCGTCTGAAGGCGAAGTCGTCGACGCCGAGCACGGCCATCGCCGGTGGCGGCGGTATCGGCTGGGCCCGGATGAGGCCGATCAGCAGATCCTTCCCGCACGGCATGCCCAGTTGGGCGGCCAGCCGGGAGCCGGTGCGGCCGGCCAGCGCCAGCGCGATCGCCACCAACTGCTCCGGCCAGCGGGGTCCGGCGAGCGAAGGGTGTGGTCAGCCCCGGGACTGCTCGGTGAAGGCGGTCTGCGGGCAGGCCGCCCAGCCGCACTTGAAGCGACGCACCACCGCGACGATCCGCGTCCGACGACCAGCCATCGGGACGTCGGCGAGCGATCGACGATACCGGCCATGGACGCGCGAGGACTTCGTACCGCACACAGAGCACGCCGCGAACGCCTCCGAGGACCGGACGAACAGCGTCACAGCCGCCGCATCGGCCTCGATACGGTCCACAGCGACCGCCACGAGGTGCGGAAACAGCTTCTCAAGACTCTGAGATATGCACGCCGATCATCCTTTCCGACGCGGCACCGCCGTCCCCGAGCGACACGCCGACCAGCGACTATCACGTGATCGCCGACAGACCCACATCACACGGCCGCCCACCTGGGGATCCTCATGGCCGTTGACACTCCAGGAAGCCGATTGGCAAGTCCCCCATGAACGACCTACCTCCGCCTGCGCGGAGAGAACGATCTACACCTGAACAGTCCTGGCGGAGACGTCAACCTACCTCCGCCTGCGCGGAGAGAACGGCACGGATCTCTGCCAACGCGTTACGGATTGCGACCTACCTCCGCCTGCGCGGAGAGAACCCTTCCCGACCTGCAGCGCTTCCAGCTCGTTACCATTTCGAGATGCTGCGGCCGCGTGGAGCCTGGTATCTCACAGCGCGATGCTAACCCCTTCTCAATGAACAGCGCCCTGGTTAGCCATCTGTGGCGTGGGAGAGTGATCGATCTTGGGGTCGCCCGACGGAGCTGGAGTTTGAGAGGGCGTTTGACAATACTATGTCAGCTCATAAGCGATAAGGCGGGCACGTAAAATGCCCGATCCATCCGGTTATGGCGCGGTTCGTATCGCGGTTCCCGATCGACGCTGTGCCCGTTTCATTGCGTCATGGACTCGGGATTCCGTCTGACGTAGACCTGTCTGGAACCGCCGCGTTCGGAGTGTCGCCCCCGCGCGAGCATCGGCATAGTAAAGCTCTGACATGACTGAGCGCCTCGCCTACCCCTCCGACATCTCCGACGCCCGCTGGGCGCTTATCGAGCCGACCCTGTCCGCATGGCAGCAGGCCCGGATCGACCGGCGTCCCACCGGCGAGCCAGCCCGCACCGACCTCCGGGAAGTGTTCAACGCGATTCTGTATGTGAATCGCACCGGCATCGCCTGGAAATATTTGCCG
>JABFWL010000540.1 GCA_013362315.1 Catenulispora sp.
ATGGCCGACCTCATGGACCGGCTGAACGCTGAGTCCCGCTTCGAGGCCGGTATCAAGGCCGCCAAGAACGGCTGGCTGTGAATCGCGGCTGCCAAGGGAAAGCCCGACCGGCAGACCGGCTCAGTGATGCGAATCCGCCGAGGATCGCCGAGGATCGCCGAGCGACATCGTCAATTCGCTCACTGGGCGGAATCTATCAACTGCGCCCCAGCGGGCGATCGGATCATGTTGGGTTCACCGACTGGTGAGTTCGTTCCCCCATAAGGGCTGTCTCCGCTTCCTCGGGTGGCATCCTCGTACCCTGATTCGCCATAATTGTGGGTCAGGCATGTCCCGTTGCCAGATCCAGCACCGGCGGCAGCACTCCCGACGACGCAGAGCCCACCACATCCGGGCGCGCCGTTGACACGCATGCGTATCCACCTGGCCGACTGGTCACCTTGCCGAGCTTGCGGGGTCTGGTCCGAAGCGTCGGCAACGTGTATCAGGATCCTGGCTGGGTCGGTCACTCCGCGCGGAGCGCGACAGCCGTGTGGGCCCGCGCCGCCCAGCCGGCCGGGACGATCGCGCCCGCCACCGCGATGATCAGTCCGCCGAGCAGCAGCGGGATCAGTTTGGCGACGTTGTAGACGGCGAGGTCGGCGGCGGGAAAGCCGGTACCGGCGGCGTCGGCCATCTTCGGCAGGATCCAGGAGTGTAGAGCGATCCCGGCTGGGACTCCGACCGTCCCGGCGAGGAGTCCGATCGCGGTGATCGAGGTCAGCACCATCGCGATGGTCTGGCGCGGTGCCATCCCGAGGGCCTTCATGACGCCGAGGTCGTGAATCCGGTCACGGGTGTCGAGTACCACCGTGTTGAACACCCCGAGCCGGGCCACGCCGACCAGTAGCAGAACGAAGGTCCCGGTGAGGGTGTCCACCGCGACGATGGTCGTGTTGACCCGCGTCTGCCGCGGCTCGGCGCTGCCGTTGACGGAGGCCAGCGCGGCGTTGAGCGACCTGCAGTAGGGGATGGGACTGGTGCCGGGCGTGAGCTGGACGGCGAATCGGCCGGCGAGTTCGCGCTGGTCGGTGGTCGTGGCGAGCCCGGTGACCGAGGCGGTGCCGGTGAGCACCAGTAGGCCGTCGTTCTGCACCGACATCGCCTCGCCGACCAGCCGCACCTGCGTACGCTGGCCGTTCCCGGCCAGCGTGACGGTGTCGCCGAGGTGGGTGCCGGTGGCCGTCAGGAATCCGCGCGGGACGACGGCCTCGCCCTTGCCGTGGAACCAGCGCCCGGCGACCATCTGATAGTGGGCCCAGACGGAGTCGCCGGTGTAGGCGACCGCAGCTACCCCGACGCCGACCATCAGCTGTGCTGTGCGCACGTCATTCGGGAGCTCACCGCCTGCGATGAGCGGTCCCCCCCGGCCAGATCTGGGCTCCGTAGATCCGCTGGACTCCGGCCGAGATGATCAAAGAGGCGGATCGGGCCTGCGCCGAGGGCCTGGACCACGTCGCGCCCGAGCGGCTGCGCCGCCGAGAGGGACCTCAGGCCGATCAAGACTCAGCTGAAGATCTCCGGCTGCCACGCCTCGAAGACCGGCGCGGAGAACTGGTTGGCCGTCCGCTCCCACATCGTCAGCGCAATCAAGCACGGCCTCAGCGCGCTGGACGCGATCCGGCAGGCGATCACCGGCGATGCCTGGATGCCGCTCCTTCGCTGTTCTCGCTTGATAGTCATCGTCGAAGCCCCAGATGGAAGTAGGTAATCCCATGCGCAGCGTCATCAAATCGGTCTCGTTCGATGCAACCGACGCCCTAGCCCTGGCCCGGTTCTGGGCTGCCGCGCTGGGTTCGGATGTGGACGAGGACTCCACCGCGGACAAAGCGTTCGTCGAGGCGGCCGGCTGGGGCGCGCCGAACATCTGGTTCACGCGCGTCCCGGAGCCCAAGGCCGCGAAGAACCGTGTCCATTTCGACCTGCGGGCCCCCGGCGCGATGGCGGACGAGGTGGCTCGGCTGGAAGCGCTCGGAGCCACCGTCGTCCAGCGCTTCGACCACCTGGTGTCGATGCGCGATCCGGAAGGCAACGAATTCTGCGTCGAACCCGGCCCGCCCGACGGAGGGCGCTGAGATGTGAACGGCTACCTGCCGCTGCGATGCCGTACGCCATGTACCTCAGGCTTCAACGGGTCGTGTTCGCCGAGCCAGCTGTGCGCGGCACGGGCGGACTGGGACGGCCCTTCGGGCCTGGGTGCACCGCGCGGTATAACAGGGTTCTGATCACCCGTTCGTATAGGATCTGTATGAAGGGATGGCCGTAGCGGCAGGTTGGCCTGCCGCTACGGCCATCTGGTCTCGCGCTCGAGCGGAGGGGGCCGGCGGTGAAGTTCTCGGGGTCGGACTCGTGGGAGATCAGCGTCAGGGAGTGGGACGGGCAGTTCGACACCGCGCTGTGGATTCGGGCGGCGGAGCGGATCGAGGTGCCGGCTGCCGGGGTGGTCACGATGCCATTGGACCTGGAAGAGCTGCCGCTCCGCGCCGTTCCGCCTGAGCATCATCGTGCTGCCGGTGGCGGAGGACCTGGTCCGGCCGACGGGGGACGGGACGTTTCTGGTGCCCGAGCGTTTCCGGCGGACACCTGAGTATGAGGCGTGGCTGGTCGAGGTGGTGCGAACGTTGGCTTGAGGCACGCCCGGTGTGTCGGCTTCTGAGTGCATCGTGACTACGTGCCGTCGAGAACGGAGGATAGCCAGTCCGTCCTCTCGCCGTCCGAGATCACCTACGTTCAGCCCAGGGCGGCCGATAGCCCCAGCGTCATGAATGCTGCACAGCGGGAAGAGGGATCTGCTGCCGCCATACAGCCGCGCCGTGATACGTCGCAGAGTCCTGAATGGGCTCGGCGCGACGGGATAGTCCAGGCGATACCCTGACGGCGAGATTCGCCAGGGAAGTGTAGAAGGGCAGAACGTGACTGATCACCGACCGGCGTGGGCGCCTTCCGAGGTGGACATCGAGCAGCCCTCAGCGGCGCGTATGTATGACTTCTACCTCGGCGGCTCCCACAACTTCCCCTCCGACCGGGCGTTGGCCGAGCAGTACATCCGGGTGCTGCCGGACATGCCGGTGATCGCCCGTGCCCAGCGCGCCGTGCTGCAGCGTGCCGTGCGCTTCATGGCGGAGGCTGGGATCGACCAGTTCCTCGACCTCGGGTCCGGGATCCCCACCGCCGGCGCTGTTCACGAGATCGCCCGTGAGATCGAGCCCGGGGCGCGCGTGGTCTACGTGGACTGCGACCCGGTCGCCGTGGCGCACACCGCCGCGTTGCTGGACGGGGTCGAGGGCGCTGGCGCGGTGTACGCCGACTTGCGTGCGACCGCCAGCGTCTTGAACGACTCCGTGGTCGGGGAGTTGTTGGATCTGACCCGGCCGGTGGGTGTGCTGATGATCGCTGTGCTGCACTTCGTCGCGGACCAGGACGATCCGGCCGGCGTGGTGGAGGCGTACCGGCAGGCCACCGTCCCAGGGTCGTATCTGGCCATCACGCACGCGACAAGCGACTACCATCCGGAGCTGGCTCGAAAAGCCGAGGCGGTCTACACGCGCGCCAGCCACCAGATCAGCTACCGCAGCCGGGATGAGATCGCCGCCATGGTCGCCGGCTACGAGCTGGTGGAGCCGGGTCTCACCGACATGATCCGCTGGCGCCCGGACCCCCGGTCCGGCCCCGACCCGCTGGGCGGCGACGTCACCCGCTATTCCGGATACGCCGCCGTCGGCCTCCGTCCTTGACCCTGCCTGGTTCCAGAGTGAATCCAGGGCGTGCCATGGGCAGGGGGCACAGCGGTCAGGTTGGGCGGCAGCGTCGGCGAGCTGTATGCCGTGGGGTGAGCCTTGGCAATTCCAGCGGGTGATCGGGTGCGCGATACCCTAGAGCTTCGGTAAAATCAGCTGGGTGAGTTGCAGATCTGCCTGGAAGGCGGCCTCCTTTTGGCCATTGTGCGCCTTGCTGTAGACGTGCCAGGTGTATCCATCGTGCCAGCCGATTACTTCGGTGCCTCTTCGATAGGCGTCTTCAAAGCCGGAGAGTGGATGAAAGGGAAGATCGTCGCTTTCGGGTTTGAATGAGGATATGTATTCATCGAATTTGCTCTTCGATCCTGGACTCACATCAATCTGAACAGGGGCGACGTCCCTCACTGACGTACCCGCCGTATCCCAATCGCATGCGGTATCGATCGCGATATTCCATGTTACCGACCAACCCGTGGCCTGAGAGATCTGATCAAAGGTGAGCAAGGAGCATGGGTCGGCCAGTTTCGGCTTCGTCGATGAAGTGGTGTTTATTGGAGGGGTGCTGCGATGTGGCGTTTTGGGGTGCGACGGCCATACAGCCACGCCGATGACTGCCCCGGTGGCGACGGTCGCCAGTAACGGAATCGCCACCCATCTGCCTATCGCTGGTTTGTTGACCGGGGTCTATGTTCGCGCTACGCCGTGAGATAGAAGTGTT
>JABFWL010000086.1 GCA_013362315.1 Catenulispora sp.
GCGGCCGGTGGGGTAAGCGTGTGGCGAAGACGTCGCGAACCCCCACTTGGAGCTTGTCGTGAACAGTGCTGTCGCACAGGGACCGGTAGCCCTCCTCACCATCGCGCCGACCCGCCCCGAACCCTCGTCCCCCCTCCAGGCCGGTGCCACCACCCTGGGTCTGGGCGAAGAGCCGGACGAGCTCGGTTCCCCGCGGATCACGGGACCTGCCGCACCTGAGATCGCAGAGCTCGAAGCGGCACTCGAGGAGGAGGAGACCGAGCCGGAGAAGGAAGCCGAGGCCGACTCGAAAGTCAACGCCTGGGCCGATTCCGCCGGACCGGCCGGAGACCTGTTCCGGCAGTACCTGCGCGAGATCGGGCGGGTGCCGCTGCTGAACGCGGTCCTGGAGGTGGAGCTCGCACAGGCCGTGGAGGCCGGCCTGTTCGCCGAGGAGAAGCTCACCTACGAGACCAACCTCAAGCCGCAGCTGCGCCGCGAGCTCGCGATCCTGGTCCTGGAGGGCCAGGCCGCCAAGCGCCGGCTGATCGAGGCGAACCTGCGGCTGGTGGTGTCGATCGCCAAGCGCTATCTGGGCCGCGGCATGTCGATCCTGGACCTGGTCCAGGAAGGCAACCTCGGCCTGATCCGCGCCGTGGAGAAGTTCGACTACACCCGCGGCTACAAGTTCTCCACCTACGCGACCTGGTGGATCCGGCAGGCGATGAGCCGCGCGCTGGCCGACCAGGCCCGCACCATCCGGGTGCCGGTGCACGTGGTCGAGCTGATGAACCGCGTGGTGCGGCTGCAGCGCCGGCTGTTGCAGGAGAACGGCGTCGAGCCCACCCCCGACGACATCGCCGAAGTACTCGGCGTGGCCTGCGAGCGGGTCGTGGAGGTGCTGCGCCTGGCCCAGGAGCCGGTGTCGCTGCACGCCCCGGTCGGCGAGGAGGACGACGTGGCGCTCGGCGACCTGATCGAGGACGCCGACGCGGTCTCCCCGGCCGACTCGGTGGCCGTGGTCATGCTGCGCGAGCACCTGGACGCGCTGCTGTCCACCCTCGGCGAGCGCGAGAAGCGCGTGGTGCAACTGCGCTACGGCCTCACCGACGGCCAGCCCCACACCCTGGAGGAGATCGGCCGTACCTTCGGCGTAACCCGCGAGCGGATCCGGCAGATCGAGGCCAAGACACTGGCCAAGCTGCGCGGGCACACCTACGCCGATCAGTTGCTTGACTACCTGCGATAGCACTGGGTCACCGACAGGTGGCGCAAGCGCCGGTGAATCGTCCTAAACGGGATCGCCCGACACGGTTTCCGGCGCGCGGCGCATACGGCATGATCTGGCGTCATGCCGATCGTCGCGGGTATAGATTCCTCGCCCAGCACCACTCGGGTCGTCGTCTGTGACGCGTTGAGCGGAAAAGTCATGCGCAAGGCGGCGGTGGCGCACACCGCCGCCGGCGACGACGACCCGCACGAGTGGTGGAACGCCTTGGTGAAGGCGTGCGACGGCGACATCCTGGACGGCGTCCAGGCGGTCGCCGTCTCCGGGCAGCGGCAGGCCCTGGTGGCCCTGGACTCCGCCGGCGGCGTGGTGCGCCCGGCGCTGCTGTCCTCGGACTACCGCGCGGCCAACTCCGCCGACGATCTGGTGGCCGAGGGCGGCGGTCCCGGCGCGTGGGCGGCCGCCGTCGGCTCGGTGCCGACCGCCGCCTTCCCGATAGCCAAACTGCGCTGGCTGGCGCAGCGCGAGCCGGAGAACGCCGCCCGCATCGCCGCCGCACTGCAACCCCACGACTGGCTCACCTGGCTGCTGCTCGGCGGCGGCGCCGGCCCGGTCACCGACCGCGGCGAGGCCTCCGGCACCGGCTACTGGTCGCCGTTCTCCGGCGACTATCGCATGGCCCTGATGGCGCACGCCTTCGGCCGCGAACTCGCGGTCCCGCGGGTGCTGGGACCGGTGGAGCCGGCCGGCACCACCAGCGCCGGCGTCCTCGTCGCCCCGGGCACCGGCTCGGCGATGGCGCAGGTATTGGGCCTGTCGGCCGAGCCGGGCGACGTGGTGATCAGCATCGGTGGCACCGGCACCCTGTTCGCCGGCGGACTGCCCGCTCCGGTCTCCGACCCGGCCGGCGCGGTGTCGGGCTTCGCCGACGCCGGCGGCCGCTTCCTGGCGATGACCCGCACCGGCGAGGCGATGCCGACGCTGGAGGCGGCGGCGAAGATGATGAGCGTCGACCTGCAGACCCTGTCGCGACTGGCGCTGGAATCCACCCCCGGTGCGCAGGGCGTGGTGCTGGTGCCGCCCACCGCCGGCCACCCGGGCACGTTGACCGGCCTGCGGCTGGCCCGCATGACGGCGCCGAACCTGGCGCGCGCGGCCGTCGAGGGGCTGCTGTGCGGACTCGCCGACGGGCTGGACACACTGGCGGAGCAGATGACCGCGGTCGGCACCCCGGTGCGTCGGGTGATCCTCACCGGCAAGGGCGCGCGACTGGACGCGGTGCGGCTCATCGCCCCGGCGATCTTCGGGGTGCCGGTCGCGGTCGCGGTGTCCGGCTCCTCCGAGGACGGCGCCGGCGGCGGCCTGACGTCCACCGGCGTGTTCGCGGCACTGGACGCCACCGGCGTGCCGCGGCCCGGGTCGGGGCGCCCGACCGCGGCGGCGATGCTCGGCGGCAGCGAGATCATGGCGATCGGCGCGGCCCGCCAGGCGGCATGGGTGCTGGCGGCGTCCACGTCGCCGGCCGGCGAGGCCCCGGCGGCCCCGCCGACCTGGAGCGAGGCGGCGATGTTCAAGGACTCGCCGAACGCCAAGTCCGGCATCGGGCTCGGCGTGCGGGCGCAGTTCGCGGGCGCGCGCGAGGCGGCTCTGGCGTCGATGGAGGGGGCGGCGCCGATGCCGGCGGGGAGCGGCGAGCGGTAGCGTCGCCGGACCTTCCCCTTCGAACGGCGGCATGGTCGCGCTGCGCGTCCGGCAGCCCGATCGCGCCCCTGCTCAGCCCGCCCCGGCCTCAGCGCCCCGGCTTGGCCCCTGGGCTCCCCGAGGCACCCACCACACCGTTGGACCGGTCCGCGCCCACGACGTGCGACTCGTCCCCGTCCTCGCCATGATCGCCCCGGTGCCGCACGGTCTCGACCACATGCCCCACCGCGTCCCGTCCCTTGGCCGCGGTGTTCTTGGTGATCTCGAACGCCTGTACCTGGAGCACGTTCGCGGTCTGCCGCACAGCCGGCGCATCAGCCACCTTCCGCACCGCCGCCACGATCTTGTCGTACTGCTCCCGACCGGCCCGCGCCCCGAGCACATACCCGGCACCGACCCCGGCCACCAACGTCAGCTTCGTCCCAGCCTTCATGCCAACCCCCTACCCACCCACCGGCATCCGATGAACCGAACTTACGACGGACGGGCGACCACCCCGGGTTCCCGCACCCACCCCCACCTGCCCCGGAAAGCCGATTGCGGATCTCCCCCCGACATGCGCTAACCTAGTCACGCACGCCGACCCGGAACCACCACAACGGCTCCACCGGCACCGATCCTGCATAGCTCAATTGGCAGAGCAGCCGGCTGTTAACCGGCAGGTTATAGGTTCGAGTCCTATTGCAGGAGCGCACGACGAACGTCTCCGCTCGCGCAAATCCCCGCGCGACCCCGGAGACGTTTGCCGTCACTGGGGGCATCACCGACAGGGGAGGGTTGATCCATCACGCCGCCGGGCACATGCCCACCATCGCCGCCCCACCAGGCGACGCACTTCCCACAAGGGGCGTTAGCTCAGCTGGTTAGAGCAGGGGACTCATAATCCCTTGGTCGTGGGTTCGAGTCCCTCACGCCCCACTTCATAACAAAAAGACGAGGCCTCCAACCGCCGGTCAGGCGGCTGAAGGCCAGGTCAGAGTCGGTTTTCGAGGGCTCAGTCCTCCTCGGCTCCGTCGCGCCGTGTCTCGTTTTCGATCATGTTTGATCGATGTCCACGGCCCATACGCGGCCCAGAATCGCGCTTCTCTCCGACCTCGGAGTCTTGGGCATTGAGGCTCGACGGGCCGTCCTCAACCGTCATGGAGAGCAGAGCATCGATGCGTCGTTGCGCGAGCGCTGCCTGGTCTGGCCCGTCCAAGCACTTGGCATAGGTACTTAGGAGCACCTCAACGCTGTGGCCGGCCCACTCGGCGACCTGGGTAGCCGGGACGCCAGCGTTCAGCCACGTCGAGACGCCTGCATGGCGCAGGTCGTAGGGCCTGCGAGCAAGCGGGGAGGCGAATTGCTCAGGCGTGAGAGCGCTGGTGCGGGCGCGTGACCAGATCTTGGCGTAGGTCGAGTGCCGAATCGGCCCGCCATCCACGCGGTGGAACAGCCGTCCATCTGGAGCGGTACCGAACTGCTCGATGTGCGCCCGAAGGTACGCGACCAACTCTGGGCACGCTGGCACAGTGCGGCTCTGACCGGGAGCTCTGTGTTTCAGCGACTTGCGCGGGCTCCTTTCCCCATCGTCGGTCCAC
>JABFWL010000642.1 GCA_013362315.1 Catenulispora sp.
GCGACGCCCAGGACCTCGCCGAGCGGCGCCTGCCGCAGGCCGTCGACCGGCTGCGCACCGCCGTGCCCGAGCCGGACGACCACCCGCCCGCCGCCCGGCCCCCGATGGAGGTGCCGGCGCACGCCGGCACCGAGATCGTCGACCTGGCCGCCGCCATCGGCGCAGTCCACGACTCGGCACTGGCCCTGGCCACCGGGCAGGCGGTGCTGCGCCGCAACGTCGGCGACTCGCTGCTGAACCTCGCCCGCCGCAACCAGAACCTGGTGCGTCGCCAGCTCGCCTTCATCACGCTGCTGGAGAACGACGAAGCGGATCCCGACGCGCTGGCCCGGCTGTTCGAACTCGACCATCTGGCCACCCGGATGCGGCGCAACGCCGAGAGCCTGCTGGTGCTGATCGGCGAGGCGACGCCGCGGCCGCAGGCCGAGCCGCTGTCGGCGAGCGACCTGATCCGCGCGGCCATGTCAGAGGTCGAGGACTATCCGCGGGTGGCGATCGAGCGGATCGAGGCGGTGGCGGTCGACGGAGCCGTCGTCGCCGATCTGGCGCATCTGCTGGCCGAGCTGATCGAGAACGCCCTGAACTTCTCCTCACCGGACACCGAAGTCCAGGTCACCGGGCAGTACACCGCCGACGGCTATCTGATCAGCGTGGCCGACCACGGAGTCGGCATGTCCGCCGGCGCACTGGCCCGGGCCAACGCCAAGCTCCGCGGCGACGAGCAGTTCGAGGTGGCGCCGACCCGCTTCCTCGGCCACTACGTGGTCGGCCGGCTCGCGGAGCGCATCGGCGCGCGGGTCGGCGTCAGCGGCGCGCCGTCGGCCGGCACGACCGCCCGGATCGAGCTCCCGGCCGCTCTGCTCCACCGGCCGGGCCCGCCGGGGCCGGAAGACCGCTTGGACGCGAGCGGCGCCGTGAACCCACCGAGCCTGTACAGTGTCCCGCCTCGCCCCCGGCCCGCGGCCGCCTCGGCGGGCCATCCGGATACGCCAGGAACACCGGGTACGCCGGGTACTCTTCTCACCGCGTTCTCCGCCGGATACCGGCAGGGCATGGCGGTGGCTGTCAGCTCACCGAAACCGGAGGACGCGCCATGACACCCGTCGGCACCCGTGGGACCGCCATCACGACCGCCCCGCCGTTCAACTGGCTGCTCGACGACTTCGTCCGCGATACCGCCGGAGTCTGCGACGCCGTCGCGGTCGCCGCCGACGGCCTGCTGATCGCGTCCTCCAGCGGGCTGCCCCGCGACGAGGGCGACCACCTGTCCGCCCTGGTGGCGGGCCTGGTCAGCCTGGCGCAGGCCGCGGCACGCCGCTACGACTTCGGCGGTCTGCGCATCCTGATGATCGAGATGCGCCGGGGCTGCCTGCTGGTCTCGGCGTTCGCCGACGGCGGCTGCCTCGGCGTCCTGGCCGCCGAGGGCGCCGACCTGGGTGCTGTCGGATATGGCATGGCCGTTTTGGTGGACCGCGCGGGCGAGACCCTGACGCCCGAGACGATCGCGCAGTTACGGGCCGCCCGCATGCGTTGAGGAATGCGGCGGGAGGCGGGAGGCTGGCGAGAGTGCGCGGCGTGATCTAGCGGAGAGTGCCTGCCAGCAGGAAAGCCGTGTTGACGAGCGCGACGTGGGTGAACGCCTGCGGCGTGTTCCCCAGCTGCCGCCGGGCTTCCGGATCCCACTCCTCCGAGATCATGCCGACATCGTTGGAGATGGCCGCCACCTGCTCGAACAAGGCCCGCGCCTCGTCCTCGTGCCCGATCGCCACCAAGGCGTCCGCGAGCCAGAACGAGCACGCCAGGAAGACGCCTTCCTCACCGACCAGGCCGTCCACCGCGGTGCCGTGCGGCGTCCCGGTCGAGTAGCGGCGCACGAAACCGTTGTGGCCCAGGCCGTCCCGGACCGCCTTGACGGTGCTGACCACCCGCGGGTCGTCTGGCGGCAGGAATCCCGTCTTCACCGCGAACAGCGTCGCCGCGTCGAGGCTCTTGCCGCCGTAGTACTGGGTGAACGCGCCCATCTCCGGGTCGTAGCCCTTGGCGCAGACGTCGGCGTGGATCGTGTCCCGCGTCGTGCGCCAGCGCGCCACCGGCGCGGCCAGGCCGGTGGCCTCGGCCATCTTCACCGCCCGGTCGAAGGCGACCCAGCACATGATCTTCGAGTGCACGAAGTGCCGGCGCGGGCCGCGGACCTCCCACAGCCCCTCGTCGGGCTCGTGCCAGTGCTCCTCCAGGAACGACATCAGGGCCTTGACCAGGCCCCAGACCGGTCGCTCCATCGGGATCCCGGCCTGCATCGCGGTGTGCAGCGTGTCGATCACCTCGCCGTACACGTCCAGCTGGAGCTGCTGCACAGCGGCGTTGCCGAACCGCACCGGGGTCGAGCCCTCATAGCCCGGCAGCCAGTCGGCGAGCACTTCCGGGAGCCGGCGCTCGCCGCCGACCCCGTACATGGTCTGCAGGTCGGCGGGATCCCCGGCGATGGCGCGCAGCAGCCACAGCCGCCAGGCCGCGGCCTCCTCCACACAGCCGCCGGCGAGCAGCGCCGACAGCGTCATCGTGGAGTCCCGGAGCCAGCAGAAGCGGTAGTCCCAGTTCCGCTCGCCGCCGATCTGCTCGGGCAGCGAGGAGGTCGCGGCGGCGACGATCCCGCCGGTGGGCCCGTAGGTCAGCGCTTTCAGCACGATCATCGAGCGCATCACCAGGTCGTGGTAGTGACCCTGGTACTTGACCTTCGCCGCCCACTCGTGCCAGCCGTCCAGCGTCTCCCGCAGCGACTTCTCGGCGTCCTGCCGCGGCGGCGCGGTGTAGTGCGAGGGCAGCCAGCTGACCACTATCGGGATCCGGTCGCCGGCGTGCACGGTGAACTCGCCGATGGTGGCGAAGCCCTCGCCGTAGGAGTGGATCGAGGGGTGGGCGCGCATCCACACCGAGTCCGGCCCGGCCACCGCGACGCGGTGGTGGTCCGTGCGCCGCACCCACGGCACCACCCGGCCGTAGTCGAAGCGCAGCCGCAGCTCCCCGCGCATCTCCACGGACCCCGAGATGCCCTCGACGATGCGGATCACGTCGGGCGTCGCATCCCGCTGCGGCATGAAGTCGATGACCTTCACGGTCCCGGTCGGGGTCTCCCAGAACGTCTCCAGCACCAGGCTGTCGCCGACGTAGGAACGGCTCGTGCACTCCGTCGCTCCGACCGGCGCCAGCAGCCAGTGGCCGGTCTCCTTGTCGCCGAGCAGGGCGCCGAAGCAGCTGGGGGAATCGAAGCGTGGGAAGCAGAGCCAGTCGATCGAGCCGTTCCGGCCGACCAGCGCGGCGGTCTGCAGGTCGCCGATGAGCGCGTAATCCTCGATTCGTCCAGCCACGGTGGTGCCTTCCCTTATCGTCGCGGGGCAGAGGGACTCCTTACAGCGACGGTACTGGCTGCCGGGCGTCGAGGCTGAGTCACGACACGGAGACTACGTAAACGGGCGACAAACCGTCGTCTTCACCGTCGACGGCTTGTCGCCCGATGCGACTCAGAGCCCTGGTTGTCCGCCTCAGATGTCGTCCGGCAGGGCGGGCCACACGCCCGAACCCTCGTACATGTAGCCGTAGGCGGTCTGCAGGTACTCGTAGAGCGCGTCGTCGGAGGGGAATTCCACGTCGGTGAGGTCGCGGTACTCCTCGCGGCTCAGCTCCCGGCTCGCCAGCAGGTGCTCGAACCCGGCCTTCAGCGCCCCGTCGTTGGCGTCGTCGAACGCCTTCGCGGTGGTGTCGTTGCCGAGGTAGTCGTCGGCGAGCTCGTAGCGCAGATAGAGCCCGATGAATTTGGTGAGGGTGTCGTTCATGTCGTCCTCGATTTAGCTCGATCTGTTCTATGGGTGACGGCCGAAGCGCGGGTTCGGGAAGATCGTGCGCGCGATCCACTTGCCGTCGACGTGCTTGTAGACCGGGGTGATGTTACCGCCTTCGAAGTCCACCGGAAGATACTTCGAGGGGTCGCTGGGGTCCTTGTAGAAGCCGGTCAGGCGCTTGTGGCCGTCCTCGCCGAGGACGTCCTTGATCGGGATCTCGGTGGGCGGCGCGCCGTGGTCGGCGATGTGCTTGCGCACGTAGTCGTCGACCTTCACCATGTCGCCCGCGTCGTCGAAGCGGGTGGCGACGGCGCCGCAGCGGTGCGGTCCGCCGGTCTCGGCGTCGATGGTGGTGCCGGTCTCGGGGTCGATCCAGTCCTTCGAGGCGACGTGGTTGACGTTGGGGCCGCCCTGCTTGAGCTTCACCGTGCCGTCCGCGTTGTACTCGGTGGTGCCCAGGCGGCGCTGCAGGGTCGCGTCGTCCGGGTCGAGGTGGCGCTGCGGGCCGTGGCCCTGGGTGCGCAGCTCGTCGATCCGCAGCTTCTGCTCCGCCTCGGCCCGGCCCCGGACCGCGTCCTCGGCGACCTTGGCCCGGGCCTTCGCCGCCGCCGCGGTGGCGGCGCCGTCGGCCCGGCCGCTGACC
>JABFWL010000622.1 GCA_013362315.1 Catenulispora sp.
ACTGAGTTCTACAGCCGGGCTTTAACGCCGAGCTCTACAGCTGGTCGTAGGCCTTGAACGAGTAGAACGCGCTCCCGCTGAGCCGGTTCGCCCCGGACGGCGACGGCAGCGCGAACCGGCGGTTCAGCTCCTCGGCGAACCGGCCGCAGCCGCTGACCTCCGGCACCGCAAGCGCCGGATCCAGCACCTGGAAGCCGATGATCGGCGGGTCCTGCGACACCCTCTGCGTGGTGCCGGGGACCCGCTGGGCGGCCACCTGCACCGGTGCCGCCTCGGTGCCGATCGAGCACTCCCGGCCCAGACGCGGTCCGGACAGGTCGAACACGAGGCTCATCGTTCCGGTCTGCGAATAGAAGTCGGGCACCGCGGTCATCCGCGGCCGCAGCCACAGCTTCGGACCGTGCCCGTCGCCGGACTGCCGCCCCGGCACTTCCAGACTCGCCGCCCGGAACGCGCCGAACACCTGCCCCGGCGTCCCGTCCGGCATCGGGCCCTCGGCGTGCGTGACGCGGTCGAAGCGGAAGGGCACGACGCTGTCGCCGATGGCGACCGTGCCGTCGGCGACCATGACCTCGCACCGCCACTTCGCCGGGTCCGCCCCGGACGGCAGCTGCGGGCAGTCGCTGTAGTCGAAGGTGGGGATGGTCACGGTCCCGGACGTGGCGTCGGCACTCGAGGCGTTGGCCGCGGCGGGCACGGCGACCCCGGCGGCGGCTACGGCGGCGGTGATGCCGGCGGCGATGAATGTTGTCGTCTTTCGCATGGCTCAATGCTGGCCGAGCGGAAGCCGCCCTGATCAGAGTGCTGGCTCCCGAATGCGGGTAGGGCTAGCCCCCGCTCAAACTCCCGCTCGAAGCTTGATCACACGATGATCCGCAACTGCTACCGTCCCACGCATGACCGACGCACTGCAGCAGATCCCGCTCACCGCAGGCCCCATCGACTACCGGGGCGCCCTGGAACTCGTCACGACCGAGGCCGGTGTGTTGCCGCGCCGGCTGCCGCAGTGGACCGTCGCGCAGTATCCCGAGGCGTCCATGGAACGGCAAGCCACGGCCGGCTCGGGCGTGCGCCTGGCATTCCGGACTGCCGCCAGTGCGATCGAGCTCGACGTGCTGACGACGGTGCCGATGATGGCCGAGAACGAGCCGCACCCGGACGACGCCGGCCACTTCGAGATGACCGTCGACGGCACGTCGGTCGGCGTCCGCAAGGCGCCGGTGGGGAACGTCATCCAGCTCGACGCGTTCTTCCAGGAGTGCGGTTTCGTCGCCGGAACTCCGGCCACCATCCGCTACGACGGACTGGGGGCGGTCCCCAAGGACATCGAGATCTGGCTGCCGCACTGGGTGAAGACCGAGATCGTCGCCGTCCGCGCCGACGCCCCGGTCGAGCCGCCGGCGCCGACCGGCCGCCGGCTCTGGCTGCACCACGGCAGCTCGATCAGCCAGTGCAACGAGGCCTTGTCGCCGCTCGGGGTGTGGCCGGTGATCGCGGCGCGCGCCGCCGGTGTGGACCCGGTGAATCTCGGGCTGTCAGGCAACTGCTACCTCGACCCGTTCGTGGCCCGGTCGATCCGCGACACCCCGGCCGACGTGATCAGCCTCAAGCTGGGCATCAACTTCACGAACAAGGCGGCCTACCGCCTGCGCACCCTCGGTCCGACCGTCCACGGCTTCCTCGACACGATCCGGGACGGCCACCCGGACACGCCGCTGCTGGTCGTGTCGCCGATCGCCTGCCCGGCGGTGGAGCGCACGCCGGGACCGACGCTCTGGCGCGGCGAAGTGCTGACCGCGACCGGGGACCCGGCCGACGTCGCGGCCGGCGCACTGACGCTGGAGGTGGTTCGCAGGGAGCTGCGAAGGATCGTCGGCGAGCGCGCGAAGCAGGACCCGAACATCGCCTACCTCGACGGGCTCGAGCTGCTGGCCCTCGACGAGGCGGACGAGTTCCTCGCCGAGGGCCTGCACCCGAACCCGGCGGGCTACCGGCTGATCGGTGAACGGTTCGCGAAGCTGGCCTTCGGGCCGGGTGGGGCGCTGACGGAGCGCGACTGAGTCCCGTCTCGAGCTCCGGTGTGAGCTTCGTTTCGGTCTCCGTTTTGAGCGCCGTTTTGAGCTTCGTTTCGAGCTTCGGGCCCGGCCTGTCCGCCGGCGTCGGGCTGGGCTCGTTCGCCGGGATCCCCGAAGGCGCTTCGCACGCTCCACGGCGTCGCGGCGAACCCGGGCTGCCCCAGTCGCGCAGCCCGGCGCCGCCGGTGCTCGGCCTCGGTGTAGCGGGCGGAGTTCTGGTGCCAGTGCGCGACGCCGGCCATCCAGTCGCGCAGCTCCTGGACATGCCGATCCAGTGCCGCGCGGCCGGTTGGCGGCAGCCGCAACTGGTCGGCCAGCGCCGGGATCTCGACGGCGGCGGCGTGCTCGAACAGCTCCAGCCGCGCTTTCATCAGAGAGCTGACGATCTCCAGCGCCCGGTCCCGGTCACAGTCGAAGAAGTCCTGGGTGACCAGGACGGCGTTGTGGACGTCGCCCTCGAACTGGATCTCTTTCTGGTACGAGTACAGGTCGTTCACCAGGGTGCACCAGTCGGACGCCGCGTGCTCCAGCGCCTGCACCGGCCGGGTCCGGAGCACCGCCGGGGCGAGGGCGTCGCGGCCGATGCGAGCGAGGGCCATGGTCAGGTCGGAGCCGAAGGTCTGCCGCCGCATCTCGATGTAGTCCACCGGGTCCGGGACCCGGTACACGGCCGCGTTCTCCAGCTCCCACAACCAGGCCTCGAGCATTGTGCGGGTGCCTCGGTGCAGCGCCGCCCGAGCGTCGGGCGAGGCGCCGGTCGCCGTACGCCGCCACAAGTCCGCCAAGCCCCGCTCGAGGCCTGACATAGGCGGCGGAGCCTCATCGGTCATCAAGGCGAGAAGGCGTTCGGTGCAGAGCCTGGCCGCGCCGCGGTCGCGAGTGGTTCCGAACACCGCCGGATAGTAATCGTCGGCGTAGGTGCCCCACAGGATCCAGTCGGTCGCGAGCTCAAGTTCCTGCGGCGAGGCCTCGGGGTTCACGCCCGCCGCACACAGCGCGAGGTCGGCCGCGATGACATGCTTCTCGTCCCAGATCCCGTCCAGCACGCCGATGTGGCGGGCCCAGTCGAGCGCGTGGCGTCGCGCGGCGGCCAGGTGCGGATTCAGGCGGACGTCGCCGGGGAGCTCCAACGCCGGGATCGGGGTGGGTCCTACCTGCTCGAAGGGCTGGTGGCTCAGACGCCTGAGACGCAACGGCATCGTCCTCGCGATCGAGTCGAAGATCCGTGCGGCGCAGGTGCCCAAGCCCGCAGGCCCGGTCAGCGGCGACACAGTCTGGTCCCCGGCCTGCCCGGCGTCGTTCATGTAGCGCGACGAGCGCATGTGCCACTCGTGGCCGCCGGCCTGCCAGTCCTGCAGCCCTTTGACATAAAGCCCGACCTGCACCGCCTCCGCCGGTCCCACCGCGTAGCGCGCGAACAGCGGCGCCAGCTCGGTCAGCGCGGTCTGCTCGAACTGGTGCAGGCGGCTGGTGAGCAGCTGGTTGGTCAGATCGGCGGCGGTCTGCGTGTCGCAGCCGAGGAACCGCTCCAGCACCAGCACACAGTTGGCGTTCTCGCCTTCCTGCTCCACCTCCCGCTGATAGGAGAACAGGTCGTTGCGCAGGTGCACCGCGTCGGAGAACGTGTCCTTCAGCACCCGCAGCGGTCGGCTGGCGGCCACCCGGTCGGGCACCTCGACCCCGTTGGCGTGTTCCACCAGATGCGCCGACCAAGGCGCGCCGCCCACCTTGCGCCGCATCTCGATGTAGTCGACCGGGTCGGCGACGCGGTTCTCCGAGATGTTCGCCAGCTCCCACAACGACTCCTCGAGCAGATGCCGGTTGCTCTCGGCGAACCGCCGCCGCCACGCCTCGGACTTCGTGGGCACCGTCCGCCCCCACAGATTCGCGAGCCCGGCCTGCACCGCGTTCGTCGGCTTCGGCATGGCGGTCAGATCGTGGATCGGCATGAAGGCGGGCAGCCGATCGAGGTAGGCGCGGGCGCCCGCCATGTCCCGCGGTCGCTTGTAGACCTCCAGGAAATGGTCGTCGAAGAAGAAGACCCACACGTACCAGTCGGTCACCAGCGCCAGTTCGGCGGCGTCGCAGTCAGGATGCGTATACGCGCAGAGCAGCGCGTAGTCGTGGCGGTCGAAGTCGCTCTCGTCCCAGATCCCCGAACCCTCGATCATGTTCAGAGACCGTGCCCAGGCTTTGGAGTGCAGCCGGGCATGCTCCAGGTAGGGGTTGAGGCGCGCGGGATACGGCATGTAGAAGTCGGGCAGGAGGAACGGCTTCGGCATGCCTTCGACGCTAAACGCAGTGGGGCGGTCACAGAAGTCATCGGCAGCTCAAACCAGGAGAACGGGTGAACTATGGCCGCCGTTTCCACAGCGCCGGTGTAGGTCTCTGATTCACTAGTG
>JABFWL010000073.1 GCA_013362315.1 Catenulispora sp.
GCACGGCGAAGAGTTGACACCCCAGGGCCGGTGCTGTACCGCTTGCGGCTGACGACGGGACCGAGGGGACCGAACCGCCCACCCCACGAACCGCAGGCGCCGCGCCCAAAAACGACCCCCCGATGGACTCGCGCCAGTTCCCCGAGGGAACCGAGGCCCCCGCCGGAGGCGCCGGCCCTTCACAGGCCTTTGACTTGCCCTTGACTTTGACCTTGCTTTTGATCTGACCCAAAAAGCGACCGCCCGCCGATCCAAGAAAGATCGCCGAGCGGCCGCCGCCATACAACCTGTCAGGCTGCTAGCTCACCTTCAGCTAGCTCACCTTCACCTAGTTCACATTCAGCCCCGTGTCATCGACCACGAAGGACGTCTGCAGAGAGGCGTCCTCGCTCCCAGTGAACTTCAAACTGATCGTCTGCCCGATGTAACTGTTCAGGCTGAACGAGTGGGCAACGTACCCACTTGCCGCATTCAAGTTGCTATACGTCGCCAGCGTCCCCACGACCGTCCCAGCCGAGTTCAACACCTGCACCGTCAGCTTGTCGTACGCCACAGTGGTCGTGGTCTCAGACGTATCGACATGCAGGTAGAAGGAGAACGTCGCCGCCTTGCATGTAGCCGGAATCGCCACCTTCTGCACAAGCGTGTCAGTGTGCGTAGTGCCATACCCGTCCATCCACGCGTCCCAGCTGCCGCTGTGCGCCGGCTCAGAGCCGGTGTCGCTGTTGATGACTCCCGCGCTGGCCGTCCACGGCGTGGCGCTCCCGGTCTCGAATCCGGGGTTTCCAAGCAGCTGCCCCGCCGTACACCCCCCACTGACCGGGTTCACCGTCCAACTGAAGGTAGTGCTCCCGCTAGCCGTCCCAGACGACGCCGTCACCGTAACACTGCTGCTCCCGGCGGTAGTCGGCGTCCCAGTGATCGCCCCCGAGCCACTGATCGACAGCCCGGCCGGTAGCCCGGTAGCAGAGTAAGTCAACGCCTTACCAGCCGAGTCGGTCCCCGAAATCTGCAGCGTGCTGATCGCGGTCCCGACCGTGGACGTCTGGTTGCCGGGGTTGGCGACGCTCACCGTCTCGCTGCCGGACGGGTTGACCGTCAGGGAGAACGTGGCGGTGTGGGTGGCCGAGGAGCCGGTCCCCTTGATCGTCACCGTCGAGGTGCCCGATGGCGTGCTGCTGCTGGTGCTGATCGTCAGGGTCGAGGTGCCGCCGGCGGTCACCGAGGCGGGGCTGAACGACGCGGTGGCGCCGGACGGCAGGCCGGAGGCGGTCAGAGCCACCGTCTGAGCCGACCCACTGGTCAACGTGGTGGAAACGGTCGCAGTCAGCGAACTACCAGGATTCACCGACCCAGACGTCGGCGATACCGCCAGCGAGAAGTCGTTGGTGCCCGCGGTGCAGGTCGGGTCGCCGGACTGGGCCGGCACGCTCACCGCATCCCACGCAGCCTTAACCGTATTGAACTCACCACACGAAGAGTCCAGATTCTTCGCCGCCTGCAACGTCCACGTCCGGTACTTCAGATACGAGCTGGACGAGGTCTTCATCAGCATCGCGTTGTACATGATCTTCTCAGCGTTCTGAACACCGACTCCACTAACGCTGGAGCTGTTGCAGGTCGGGCTGGAAGGCTGGCCGTTGGTCGGGCTTGAACCCTCGGCGACCAGATAGAACCAGTGGTTACCGGGTCCGGCCGAGGAGTGCACCTCACCGCCGGGGATGGAGCTGGAGTAGCAGTTCGGATCCCCCAGCGCGGACGGGTTGTACATATTCCGAATCGGCCCGCTGCCCTGAAGGTTGATCTGCTCGCCGACGGTGAAGTCCGGCACGTCATAAGGCGAGGGCTCATTGGCGAACCACTCGGTCGCCGCGCCGAACGTATCAGCGACGAACTCCTGCGTCCCGTTCCCCGAGATCCCACCAGGCGTGTGGTCGTCGACGCCGTGGCCCATCTCGTGCGCGATGACGTCGATCGCGGCGATCCACTGCCCCTGCGAGTTGTATCCGATCTGGACCTGGGACCCGTCGTAATACGCGTTCTCCTCCTGGTCCCCGACCCGGATCGGCCAGGCCCCGCCGTTCCCGTCCATGCCGTTGCGCCCATCCCACTGCGCGAGCATCTTGAACTCGGTCTGCGCGCCGAACAGGGCGTCCACGCAACCGGTCTCCCGGCTCGTCTTGTCGCTGCTGCCCCAGGTGTCGGTGGACTTGGTGAACGTGGTGTTGTTCGAAGCGTTCTGACACGGCATGTTGCTGATGTTCGGCGTGTTCATCGAGTACGAGCTGCCCGAGCCCGAAGTGTCGATGTGGACCGGGTTCGGCCCGTTCCACGCGCTGGTGCCGCTGCCGTGCATCACATGCTCCTGCGTGTGCAGCACCGCGCCGGTCCTGGCGTCGACGTCCACGCTGAGCCGGCTCGGCCCGTCGCCGTCGGTGCCGTCCACCGTGCTCTCCCAGGCCAGAGCCGCCGGGCCGGAGCCGAGCGCGTACACCACCAGGGTGGTGCCCTCGACCTTGGACACCGACTTCAGCTGCGCGGCTGCCACCGCGGCGGCCTTGGCACTGGTGAGGGTGGGGGTGGTGGACAGGGCGCCGATCGCGTGGTCCTGCGCCACGCTGTTGAACACGACCTGCCCGGCGCTGTTGGTGACCACGACGAAGTCGCCGCCGACCACCGGCAACCCCGAATACGTGCGCTGATAGGGGACATACTGGGTGCCGCCGGAGGAGATCACGTGCTGCCGCGCGAACTGGTCGTTCACGCTGGCGTGCAGGAACGCCGGCCGGGCGGCGACCAGCGCGTCGGCGCCGGCGGCGGCCAGCGACTGGGCGTCGGGGGTGGCGACCGCCTGGTTGGCGGTCGTGGCGGTCGTGGCGTTCGTGGCGTTCGCCGACGTCGCCGAGCCGGCGGTGACGCCGGCGGCGAGGGCGGTGCCGGCGGCCAGGCCGACGGCGAGCAGCCGCGCGGTGCCGCGGCGCTTGGTGTGGGGTTGTTGCGGTCTCACGTCTTTCCTTTCGCGGGAGTGGTGCGGAAGGCGTGCGAGAGCGCGTGCGCGATGCTTGGTGGCATGGCTCAGCGCAGAACGCCGGGGTTCTGCGTAGAGGCGGTTGAGAAGTGCCTAAGAACCCTGACGTCCGCTGGGGAAGTTAATGGCGGACAAGCGAGACGTCAACGGTGGACAAAGGGCTGAATGTGCCAGCTCAGCCGCTGGTCACGCTGTGTTCCCACTACTCGGTGTAGCAGACAAGGGGATATCAAGGGTATATCAGGGTTCCGGTTGGGAACCGCGGGTCTCGGGCCAAGGGTCGAGGATATATAACGGCGTCGGCCGACGGAAGGGGTCCGTCGGCCGACGCACATTGCCATTCCGCGCCGCTACTGACCGGCCGCTGAGCGGCCGCTGAGCCGACGCCGAGCCACCATCGTGCCGCTATCGAGCCCCGACCCGCCGCGTCCGTCGCACCAGCACCACGCCGGTCAGCGCCAGCCCGGCCGCGACCGCGGCCATCGGCACGACCTCGCCGGCGCCGGTTTGCGGGAGCGTCTTGCCGGACAGCGCCTGGTGCAGCGGCACCTCGTGCCCGGACGGCGTCTGGACCATGCCCGGAGTGGTCACCGTACCGACGACGGTTCCGCCGCTGGAGACCACCGTGCTGCCGGGCGGGGGAGATGCGACGCCGGCACAGTCCGACCAGAACGTCTTGTGCTTGGCACTGCCCTTCTCTCCGGCGAAGGTCCAAGTCAGCTTGTAGTGCCCGGCCGGCAGGGTGTAGTCGCTGGAGACGCCGCTGCCGTCGGACTTCAGCATGAGCGTCCCGGAGAGCACCGCGGCGTTGCCGGTCGGCGGCTGCTGGTCGATCTCCCAGCTGACGTTGGTGTTCGGGTCGAAGTTGAAGGCGTCGAGGTAGAACTGGCACACGTGCGGCTCGTTGCGCTGGTCGACGAACGAGGTGCCGACCGCGTGGATCTTCACGTCGCCGTTGTCCCCTGGCGAGGCGGCGTGCGGGGCGGCGGCGTGCGCGGCCGGGGTGGCGAGGGCGGCGGCGAATACGGCGGCGACGGCCGCACCGGCCACCCGCCCGGCGATCGCGGTCATGCGGAACATCCGGAACTCCCGAAAGCGCGGCAGAACCGAGTTTATATGACAAAACCCTGACAAGTCCGGCCGATTGGGAGGGTGACTACCCGCCGGACGACGGGTATACCGCTCACACCGCCGAACGGGTGCCGGTGCCGCCGAACGGGGCAGCGGCCGAGCGGTGAGGGCGAGCGGCGAAGCGACGTTGCGGGGGACTGGCCCTTCGGCCGAGCGGCGAGCGAACGACGAAGCGGCGTTGCGGCACCGAGCACCGAGCACCGAGCACCGAGTCACCGAGACCCGGTCAGCCCGAACCCGCCCCCGCCCCGACCCCGACGCCGGCCCCGCGCCGCAGCAGCTCCTCGAACGCCTCGGGCGTCAGCGGCGTCGCGAACAGGTGCCCCTGCGCATAGTCGCAGCCCAGCTCCCGCAGCCGTCCGTGCTGCTCCGGCGTGCTGACGCCCTCGGCGATGACGTGCATCCCCAGCGCGTGCGCCAGCGTGATCACCGCGACCACGATCGCCTCGTCGCCGCGGTCCCGGATCAGCCCGTCGACGAACGTCCGGTCCACCTTCAGCGCGTCGACCGGGATGTCCCGCAGATGGCCCAGCGAGGAGTACCCGGTGCCGTAGTCGTCCAGCGCGATCATGATGCCGGCGGCGGAGAACGCGGCCAGCGCCGAGCGCGCCGCCAGCGAGGCCTCGTGCACCGCGGTCTCGGTGACCTCCAGGCAGATCTGCCCCGGCGGCACGTCGTGCTGGGCCAGCGTCTTGGAGACCGTCGCCACCAGGTCCGGGTCATGCGACAGCTGCCGGTTCGACAGGTTGATCGCCAGGGTCGACAGTCCGTTGTCGGAGCCGGCGTCCGGCTCGGCCCGCCGCGCGGCGTTCCAGGCGGCCAGCTGCCGGCAGGCCTCGTCCAGCACCCAGCGGCCGATCGGCACGATCAGGTGCGTCTCCTCGGCGACCTCCAGGAACTCCGCCGGCGCCAGCAGCCCGCGCTCGGGATGCCGCCACCGGATCAGCGCCTCGGCGCCGATCACCTGGCCGTCGGAGAGGTCCACGATCGGCTGGTACACCAGCGCGAACTCCTGGCGCTCCACCGCCCGGCGCAGGTCCTGCTCCAGGTTCATGCGCTGCACGGCCCGCTCGTGGGTGGCCGGTTCGAAGAACCGGTAGCCGCCGGCCACCGCGCCGGAGGCCTTGGCCTGGTACATCGCGGCGTCGGCGTCCCGCAGCAGGGCGTCCACGGTGGTGGCCGGCCCCTCGGCCAGCGCGATGCCGATGCTGGCCCGCACGTGCATCGGCTGGCCGGCGCAGTGGAACGGCCGCACCAGGCACTCGATGATCCGCTCGGCGATCGAGGCGGCCTCGGCGTAGCCGGCGACCGCCTCGCACAGCACCACGAACTCGTCCCCGCCGAACCGGGCCACCAGGTCCCCGCGCCGCACCGCCAGCCGCAGCCGGTCGGCGACGGCGACCAGCAACTCGTCCCCGGCGGCGTGGCCCAGGCTGTCGTTGACCAGCTTGAAGCGGTCCAGGTCCAGGAACAGCACGGCCAGCCGGCCGCGGGTCGCGGCCGGGCCGGCGGCGCCGAGCTCGATGGCCTGCGCGATCCGGCTGACCAGCAGCGTGCGGTTGGCCAGCCCGGTCAGCGGGTCGCGCACCGCCTGCTCGGCCAGCGCCTCCTCGATCCGGCGGCGCTCGGTCAGGTCCCGGCTCACCGCCAGGATGCTGGTGACCCGGCCGTCTGCGCCGTCTGCGCCGTCCTCGCCGTCCTCGCCGTCCTCGCCGAACTCGGGGACGAACCGGGTGTGCAGGAACCGGTACTCGCCGCCGATCATCACGCTGAACTCGCGCTCCGTGCACTGCCCGGTGTCCAGCACGTACCGCAGCGTCTGCTCCCAGTCCCGCAGGAAGTCAGCGCCGTAGCCGCGCTCGCGGCTGGTGTGGCCGAGCATCTCGGCGGCCGGGACCCCGGTGAGCTCGGCCGCCGCCGGATTGGCGTAGGTGCAGCGCAGCTCGCGGTCGTAGCGGGTCATCAGGTCCGGGCTGGTGTCGATCAGCGTCTGCAGCTCGCGGCGGACCTGGTCCAGCGCCGTGGTGCGCTCGGTGAGCTCGCGGGTCCGCTCGGTCAGCTCGCGCGTGCGTTCGGTGAGCTCCCGGGTGCGGCTGATCAGCTGCCGCTCGGCGATCTTGCGGGCGGTGATGTCCCGGCTGATCCCGAAGGTGCCGATGACCCGGCCGTCGAAGTCCCGCAGCGGCTGCTTGCTGGCGCTGAGCGTCTCGTCATCGTCGGTGCCCGGCCGCAGGTGCGGCTCCTCGACGTCGTTCACCGCGCGCCCGGTCCGCATGATCATCTGCTCGGTGGCGAACGCCGCCGACGCGTGCGCGGGGGTGAAGTAGTCGCGGACGGTCTTGCCGATCATCTCCTCGGCCGTCACGCCGGTGAACGCGGCCGCGCTGTCGCTGACGCGCAGGAAGCGGGACTGCCGGTCCTTGAAGTAGATCATGTCGGCGCAGGCCGAGAGCAGGTTGTGCAGGCAGATGCGGTCGAGTTCGGCTTCGTCGATGGACTGGGCCGGCTCGATCGGCTGGGTCGGGTCCCGGGGCTGAGCTGTGTCGATGGGTTTGGCTTCGTCGATGGAGTGGGCTGTGTCGATCGGCTGAGCTGTGCTGATGGACTGAGCCGGGTCGATGGGCTGGGCTGGTTCGATGGGCCGGACGGGCGTCGCGGCGGCTATGCCGTCAGCCTCCGGGCCTTCTGCCTGCTGCCCTGCCGCACTCGTCATCGATGCGCCTGCTCCCTGCGTCCGGGTGTACACGGTGTGACCGGTGCCTGCGATCCGCTGACGCCGGCTGGCGGCGAGCGGCCCCCGGGATGCGATCTTCATCATATCCGAGCAGGGGCGCGATGCTCCTGGGAACGGGGTTACTTGTCTGTACCTGTGCTCGCATGTGTCACGCCAGTGTGATGGCGGCGACGTGGCCGTCCGGGCGCACGAGGAGCGTTCCGGGCATTCCCCAGCCCTCCGCCAGGGCCCACTCCGGTCCCGCCACCTGTTCGACGGCGACCGTCACCGCTTCGTGGCCGTGCTCCGCAGGGGCGGCGTCGCCCACGACGACCCGCGCGAAGTCGCCGGGGCGGGTGGTGCTCCGCAGCAGGTCGTAGAGCTGGACCGAGGTGCCGGCCGCCTGGACCTCGAGGTCTGGCACGCGCCGGCCCAGGCGCTCGTCGGCGCTGCCGTCCCCGTCCCCGCCGCTGCTCGATGGCATCGGGTACCGGACGTCGATCCCCGACAGCCGCCGGGCGTACTGCAGGTTGACCTGCGGATGCTCGCTCAGCAGCGCTTCGAACCGGTCGCGCAGTGCCGCGCCGTCGGCGCCGGTCGCCGCCACCAGCGCCATCTGGGCGCGGACGTCCTCCAGCACGCGTTCCCCGGCCGGCCTGCGCTCGGCTTCATAGCCGTCCAGCAGGTCGTAGACGACCGGGGCACCCGCGGTTTTGCGCGCCGCGCGGACCGCCGCGATGAGGCGCCACGCCAGGTTGTGCGCGTCCTGGATGCCGAGGTTCATGCCCTGGCCGCCCATCGGGAAGTGGACGTGGGCGGCGTCGCCGGCCAGCAGGACCCGGCCGTCGCGGTACCGCTCCGCCTGCTTGGCCGAGTTGCCGATGGTGGAGATGCGTTCCACCGCGCGCAGGCCGAAGTCGCTGCCGGCCACGCGGATGAGGGAGGCCCGCAGGGTCTCGGCGGTCCAGGGCGCCGTGATGTCGCCCATCACCTCGTGGTCGACGGTGGAGACGACGAAGCGTCCGTCCGGCAGGGGGATGGCGAAGAACAGGCCCTGCTCGCTGGTCTGCATGTAGCGCTCGGGCGGCGGCGGGTCGGCGAGGGTGACGTGGGCCGCCGGGCTGATCATGGTGTCGGGGTTGCCGGGGAAGCCGATCCCGGCCGCCTCGCGGACGGTGCTGTGCGCGCCGTCGCAGCCGACGACGAACTGCGCGGTGACGGTCCGCAGCTCGCCGTCGGCGGAAACCCGCACCTCGGCGCGCTCGTCGAACTGTTCCAGGCCGACCGCCCGCCAGCCGCGCCGCACCTCGCCGCCCCGTTCGCTGAGGTGTTCCTCCAGCCGGGCTTCGGTCTGGGCCTGCGGGTAGAGCATGACGAACGGGAAGGTGGTGGGCAGCGCGGTGAAGTCCAACCGGGTCGATCCCATGGCGAAGTGCCACGTCGGGAGCCTGCGTCCGGTGGCGAGCAGCGGCCCGGCCGCGCCCCGGGAGTGGAAGATCTCCAGCGTCCGGGGATGGACGACGAAGCCCCGCGACCAGGCGGCCCGCTCCTCGCGGGCCTCGACGACCAGGGTGCGGATCCCGGCGGCGCAGAGCTCGGCGGCCAGCCAGCAGCCGACCGGGCCGGCGCCGACGACCAGGACCTCGGTGGACAGCTCCATCGCATCCTCCGGCTCGAGCTCAAGTACGAACGATGATAGTCCGCGCCGGCTCGCCGGCCGGGCTCGCCACGACAGCCTGATGCGCACGTCACCCGGCTCGCACAACACCCGGCTTAGGTCGGGCGGGCCCGGGTACTCCGTGATTTGATCAGGACGGTGGACCGGCCCGGCAGGTACCGTCCC
Source organism: Catenulispora sp. (assembly GCA_013362315.1). Taxonomy (GTDB): domain Bacteria; phylum Actinomycetota; class Actinomycetes; order Streptomycetales; family Catenulisporaceae; genus Catenulispora. The sequence goes on from JABFWL010000073.1 coordinate 8,716, forward strand.
CGAGACCCGCGACGACGGAGAACCACATGCAGAAGCTCTCGCTGGAAGCCCTCGTCCGCCGGCACGTCACCCGCGCCAGCGAAACCGACCCCGGCCGCAGCTCCGAGACCATCTACGGCGGCCACGAGCACACCCTGCGGCAGACGCTCATCGCGCTGCGGGGCGCGACGGAGATGTCCGAGCACGAGAGCCCGGGGGAGGCGACCGTCCTGGTGCTCCAGGGCCGGATCCGGCTGCACGCGGGCGGGGCCAGCTGGGACGGCATGCCCGGTGACCTGCTGATCGTGCCCCCGGACCGGCACAGCGTCGAGGCGCTGGAGGATGCGGCGTTCTTGTTGACCGTCGCTAAGACGGAATGAACTGCCCAGAGCCTGGTCCGCCTGGAGCCTGGGTCCACACTGTGTGGACTGTGCGGACTGTCTGGGTGTTCACACGGTGATCGAGTCCCCGGCCGGCACCAGAGTCAGCGCCACCTCGGTCAAGCCCTCAGGGCTCAGGAACCTCGTGAGCGAACGCTGGCCCAGCTCGCTGAGCAGCAGCTCGTGGATCTGCACGAGGCGCTTGGGCGCGACCTCACGCACGTAGTCCACCGCCTGAGCGACCTGCGTCCACGGCCCGCTCGTCGGGAGGAGCAGCGTGTCGACCGGCGCCGGGGGGACGTGGTAAGCGTCGCCGGGGTGGTAGAGCCGCTCGTCCACCAGGTAGCCGACGTTGGCGACGCGGGGGTTGTCGCGGTGGATGACGGCGTGCAGCTCGCCGAACACGGCGATGTCGAAGCCTGCGACGCGGAAGCTGTCGCCGGCGGCGACAGCGGTGACCTGGCCGCGGCGGGCCGACCAGCGGCCGACGACGCTTTCCGGGCCGTAGACGCGCAGGTCCGGCCGGTCCTCGAGGGCTCGGGCGAGGAGGTCTTCGTCGAAGTGGTCGAAGTGCTCGTGGGTGATCAGCACGGCCTCGGCGGCGGCGACCGCTGAAGCGGCGTCGGGGGTGAGGGTGCCGGGATCGATCACGATCCGGTCGGCGGGGGCGGTTCGCGTTGCGTCGGCGGTGTCGGCGGTGTCGGCGAGCAGGGAGACGCAGGCGTGGGCATGCTTGAGGAGACGCATAGTCAGCTCCGTTCCGGTCGGATATGCAGATATAACTGTACAGTATTCCCTGTACAACCTAGGCTGGTGCCGTGCCCAAGACCGTGAACCTGCCGTCCCCCGCCGATGACGTGGCCGCCGAGGTGCTGGCCGAGCACCTGCGCACAGCGGTCAGCGCCTTGGTCCGCAACACCCGTGCCGGCGACCGCCTCGCCCCGATCCCGTCGGCGGCGCTGGACCTGATCGACCGCCAGGGCCCGATGACCACCGCCGATCTCGCCGCGAGCCGGGGCGTCCGGCATCAGACGATGGCGGCGACCGTCAAAGACCTGTCGGGAGCCGGCTACTTGACGACCCGGCCGGATCCGGCGGACGCGCGTAAGAAAGTGCTGGTGCTCACGGACCTGGGAAAGGGCGCGATCGAAGCTGATCGGCGGCACCGGGTGGCGCTGCTCGCCGAGGCTGTGGAGCTGACGCTTGACGGAGACGACCGGCTGGTGCTGGCGCAGGCTTTGGAGTTGATCGATCGCATCGCTGAGGCTGTGGCGCGCAGGGATGAGCGCGACGGCGAGGGAAGTTGAACGAAGCCCCTTGCCGCACGTTCGAGGCCGGAAACGTCCCGGGCTTGGCTGCGATGAACTGGCCAGCCGGACTCTCAGCGTTCTGCGTGTGTCGTTAGGCGGTCGGCCCGAACACCTGCACGTGGTCGCCGTCGATGCGCACCGGCAGGCGCGGTAGTGCTGGTAACGGGTGGCTGCCGTGCGGCCGGCTCAGTGGCTCGCCCGCCACGGAGAATGTGGCGCCGTGGCAGGGGCAGGTGAGCTTGGTTTGGGGCGTGTCGAGGTGCAGGCGGCAGCCCTGGTGGGTGCATACGCCGGAGACCGCTTGGAAGCGGCCTGATTGGCGGCGGATGAAGCCGTTGAGGGTGCCCAGGTCGAAGGGCAGGACCGCGCCCTCGGGCAGGTCCGCCGTGTGCGCGACGGTTTGCCAGCCGCCGGTATCGCTGGTCAGGTCGCCGCCGGCGAGCGTGGTCTGGGCGGTGCCGCTGACGACGAGGTCGGTGGTGACGGCGGCGGCCACGCCGGTGGCGGTGAGCGCGGCCAGGAAGCGGCGGCGGCCGCGCGGGCGGTAGGCGGCCGGCGGCGGGGCCGGATGTGGCTCCTGCTGGTCGGACAGGCGGCGGCGGAGGTCCTCGACGAAGGCTTCCCGCGGACGTTGGGCGTCGGGCACCGCGGCGGCCAGGTCGATGGCGACGCGGGCCATGGCCAGGTCGTCCTCGGTGGGCGGGAAGGGCTTGGGGCGGCGCCGGCGCAGCAGGCTGTCCACGTAGCGGTCGATCGCGTGCTTCATGACGCTTCCCCTTCCTTGTCGAGTCCCGCAGCGCGGCGCAGGGCGCGGTGTTGCAGCACTTTGGCGTTCGCCACCGACACTCCGAGTTCGGCGGCGGCGGCCTTGATGGAGTAGCCCCGCAGGAAGCGCAGGGTCAGGATCGCGCGCTGCCGCTCCGGCAGGCCGGACAGAATCGCCCCCAGGCGTTCGGCCGTGGGCCCGGGTGGTTCATGGCCGGGAGTGAAGTCTTCCAGGTCCACGGCGTCGACGTCGATCACCGTGACCTGGTGGCCCAGCGTGGAGCGCCAGTGCGAGGCCAGGACGGTGCGGGCCGTGGCCAGCAGATAGGAGCGCACCTCGCCGACGCTGGCCGTTGTGCGCAGCGGCCCCAGCGCGGTCAGGAAGACCTGGGACGTCAGGTCCTCGGCGTCGTGGCGGTTGCCGACCTTGGTGTACATCAGGCGGTAGATGCGGTCCACGTTGTCGGCGTAGATCGCCTCCCAGGAGGCGTAGGCCGCGGTGGGCAGAACGGTGGGCAGGACGCTGGGCGGCTCCGGCCGGGCCGCCGGGACCTCATGCCGCGCGGCGGTCATGCGTCCCAGAGCCCTGACAAGCCGTCGGCTGCGCACACCTCATCGTAGAGGGCCATCTGTACCTCGCGGGGCGTCCGTGTGCCGGAAGGTCCGGCCTCATAGAGAGATAGGCGGCCGGGTTACGCCGCCCCTGTAACCCCGGTGGCTATTCCTGTTCGGGGCGTCGGCCGGTGCGCGCATCCCGCACCGGCCGGCGTCCCGCGAGATCGAGAGAGCAGGAGAGTCGAAGCTTATGAACGTGAGAGTCAGCCGCGTCCGGCTGCGCTTGACCAGTCTCGGGGCGGTGGCCGCCGCAACCGTCCTGCTGGCCGGGGCGTGCTCCTCCGGCTCGTCGAAGCCGGCGGCCGGCATCCAGCCCGGGGCCGGACAGTCGCCGGCCGGCGCGCCGGGGGCGACGGGGAGCGGGTCGATGAGTTCATCCATGCCCGGCATGACGATGACCGGCGGTGCCTCCAATACCGCCAGTGCGGCGGCGCCGGTGGGCGGGAACGCCGTGGCGATCCAGGGCTTCGCCTTCGCGCCGGCCAACCTGAGTGTGAAGGTCGGAACCACGGTGACCTGGACCAACAAGGACTCCGACGCGCACACCGTCACCAGCCAGGGGTCCGGCGGGCCGTTGCAGTCGAAGGCGCTCGCGACCGGGGAGAGCTTCTCGTACACGTTCACGGCGCCGGGCACCTACTCCTACCTGTGCACCATCCATCCGTTCATGACCGCGACGGTGACGGTGACGCAATGAGTGACGAGGCTTCCCCAGGCGGCCCGGAAGGTATGACCCGCCGCCAGTTGCTGCGTCACGCGGGCTGGTTCGGCTCGGCTGTCGTCCTCACCGTCACCGGCGGCGAGGTCATCAGCCACGTGGCCCATGACAAGGACAGCAAGAACAGCGCCGCTGATGCGAACGCACTGCGGTTCGTGCAGATCTCCGACAGCCACATCGGCTTCACCGGCCCGGCCAACACCGATGTGACGTCGTCCTTCAGCGAGGCCATCGACCAGGTCAATACGCTGGGGTTCCGGCCGCAGTTCGTCATGCACACCGGGGATCTGACGCACCTGTCCACCCAGGCGCAGTTCGACCAGGTGCGGCAGATGCTCGGCGGCCTGCGGACGGACCGGGTGTTCACCGTGCCCGGCGAGCACGACTCGGTCGGCGACTCCGGCCGGGCCTACCGGCAGGTCTTCGGGGCCGGCACGTCGGGCGACGGCTGGTATTCGTTCGACACGCACGGCGTCCACTTCATCGCCCTTGTCAACACCCTGAGTCTGGAGAAGCTGGGCCACCTGGGCAACGACCAGATCGACTTCGTCCGGCGGGACGTCGCGGGACTGAGCTCGGACACGCCGATCGTGGTGTTCAGCCACATCCCCCTGTTCGCCATGTATCCGCAGTGGGGCTGGAGCACCGACGACGCGCTGCAGGTGTTGAACCTGCTCAAGCGGTTCGGCTCGGTCACCTGCCTCAACGGGCACGTGCACCAGTTGTTCAGCAAGTCGGAGGGCAACGTGACCTTCCACTCCGCGACCACGACCGCCTACCCGCTCCCGGCCCCCGGGCAGGCGCCGGCACCTACGCCGCAGGTGCTGCCGGCCGGGCATCTGAAGGAGGCGCTGGGCATCCGCACGGTGACCTACAAGACGAACGACTCGCCTTTGGCCATCACCGATCAGAGGCTGGCATGACTCCCCGGACGGTGGTCGAGGCGGCGCTTCGTATCGCTTCTGCTGCGGCGCTGGCCGTCAGCGGCTACATCCACGCGCAGCTCTATGTGGCCGACTACCGCTTCATCCATGTCGTCGGTGTCTTGTTCTTGCTGCAAGCCAGTGCCTCGTTCGCGTTGGCCCTGCTAATGCTGGTCGGGCCGCCGCTGGTGTTCCGCCTTGCCGCGATCGGGGCCGCGGTCGGGGCACTCGGGGGGTTCGCCGCGTCGCGGACGGTTGGTGTCTTCGGCTTTACCGAACACGGCTGGAACCCTTCGCCGCAGTCCGCCTTGAGCGTCCTGGTCGAGGTCGCCGCGGTGGGACTGCTGTCTCCGGCGCTGGTAGAAGCCGCGCGGGTGGCGAAGAATTTCGTTGATCGGGCGAAAGTCCGGCCGGCGGGCGATGCTTGAAGGCACGACTACGGCGGAAGGAAGGTGGTCCCCATGGCGACCTTCATGGATGTGCACAAGGGCTTCGTCGGGGTGACCGGCGAGCAACTGCAGGAAGCCCACGCGGCCGACCTCGCCATCGAGGACGACGAGGGCGTGCACTTCGAGAAGGCCTGGCTCGACCCCGAGTCGGGCATGGTCTTCTGCTTGTCCACCGGCCCCAGCAAAGAGGCCGTGATGCGGATCCACGAGCGCGCCGGACACCCGACGAGCGAGGTCTACGAGGTGCCGATCACGGTGTGAGACCCCGGTGTTCAGGTCCGGCGCAGAGGTTCGCGGCGATCCCGGCTCAGAACACTGAGTCGGGATCGGTGTTTCCCGCGGCTCATAGCACGACGCCGGCCGTGCTCTCCCGCACCTTCAGGGCGAACGGCGCCCGCACGTCCTGCGGCTCCGGCGCCTTGGTCTTGTGTCCGCCGCGGATCGGGTCGACGCGGCGGTCGGCGAGGTTGACGGCGGCTTCGGCGATGGCCGCCTTGTCCGGCGCGACGGTCGTCAGGGACGGCAGGCTGTAGGCGCCCTCGGCGATGTCGTCGAAGCCGGCGACGGCGATCCGGTCCGGGACGCTGATGCCGCGCTCCAGGGTCACGCGCATCGCACCGACGGCCAGCAGGTCGTTGCAGCAGAAGACGGCGTCCGGCGGCTCGGGCAGCTGGAGCAGGCGGGCCATGGCGGCGGCGCCGTCGGCGCGCTGGTAGTTCTCGACCGGGACCGCCAGTGCCGGGTCGTGGGGCAGGCCGGCGGCGGTCAGGGCCTGGCGGTAGCCGGCGGTGCGCAGCGCGGCAACTCTTCGCTGGACAAGCAGGACGCCACCTGGACGGTCCGGCCGGGACTGGCCAGCAGCTCCTGCCTTTCGTTTGAGTCGAAGAACTTCCCGAACGGGTACCTGCGGCAGCAGGCCGGCGCGGTCTACCAGCAGCAGAATGACGGCACGGGCCAGTTCGCGTCGGATGCCACGTTCTGTCCCACGAATGGCAAGAACGGACGGGGGTGTCGCTGGCGTCCTATGGGAACTCGGCCCTCTACCTGCGGCACTACAACGGCCACGTTTACGTCGCGAGCAACGGCGGGCCGGACCCGTGGGACACGGCGACGTCGTGGACGGACGACGTGAGCTGGGTCCCGTCGCCACCGTGGGCTCCGTGATGTGAGAATCGGTGGCCCGGGCCGGCTCCATGCCGGACCGGGCCACCCTTCTGTCCGAGAGAGAGCGAACACATGCTGCGCTACCCGCTGATCCATCCGCAGTTGCTGGCCGCCCTGGCCGAGTCCGGCCATGGTGGCAAGGTCCTGATAGGCGACGGGAACTTCGCGCACCGGACCAACGTGCTCCCTGGCACGCCGATGGTCTATTTGAACTTGAGCCCCGGCTTGGTGACGGCGGACCAGGTACTGGCCGCGATCCTCGACGCCTGCCCGATCGAGGCAGCCGCCGTGATGGCCCCGGACGACGGCAGCGTCGCGGCTGCGGAGCATGGCTTCCGGGCGCTGCTGGGCGAGGAGGTGCCGGTGGCACGGCTTGGTCGCGGGGAGTTCTACGCGGCCTGTCGGGAGCCGGGGCTGGCGGTGGCGGTTGCTACGGGGGATGAGCGGCACTTTGCGAATTTGCTGCTGACGATTGGATTCAATGCTGATCCTACGGTGGTGGGTGGGGAGTAGGGGGTTTCGCGGTCAAGGGCGACAGGCAAAGTCAAGGGCGACAGTCAAAGTCAAGGGCGACAGTCAAAGTCAAGGGCGACAGTCAAAGGCGCCTCCGGCGGCGCCTCCGGCGAGGGCCTCGCTCTGGGAAGGGGGCGCCGCACATTG
>JABFWL010000384.1 GCA_013362315.1 Catenulispora sp.
CCAGTGTGATCGACCCAGTGTGATCGAGCCAGATCGGGCCGGTGCGATCCGGCCGGTTCAGCCCGCGTAGGCCGGAGCGCCCATGCCGCGGTGCGGCACGAGAGCGCCCTCGGGCGCACCCTGGTAGCTGTCCCAGATCTTGTTCAGCTGGCTCTGGTAGTAAGCCGAGTGGGTGCCCGCCAGGAACATGAACAGGATGCCGAGACCCCCGCTGCACGACGGCTGCACGCCCGCGGCCGCCTGGGCCTGGCTGATGCGCTTGCCGGTGTTGAAGACGGTGATGAAGGCGCCGATGTAGAAACCGAACAGCGCGAGGACGGCGAGGCCGGGATTGACCTGGATGCGGTTGTCGAACTCGTGCGTCTCGCTGTTCGCCTTGTACCACCACACGAGGCCGTAGATGCCCAGCGTGATGACGGTCAGCCCCCAGACGGCGAACGGACTGCGCTTCTTGCCGATCTTTCCTTGCATGAGAAAAGGACCCCTCCCTTGGAAACGCGCTGAGCTGCGCGCCGACGGATCATTGCGCACTTCGGCGGCACGTGTCCACCGGTTCGGGGAATCCCACCGGAAGGCCCGGACGAAAATACGTACCCTGAGATAGTGGTGGTCGCGCTCCGGGCGACTTACCGCCTCAACCGGTCGCGGCCTGCTCCACCTCCAACAGCGACTCCGCGTGCCGTTGCGCGTCGTAAGCCCTTTTCCCGCCCCGCACCCCGAACAGGCGCTTCGTCCAGACCAGATACACCACCAGCAGCAGGTTCAGCGCGAACGTCCCCACCTTCAGAGCGCTGACATGGTGCGTGAGCTCGTAGACCTCCAGCGGCAGGAACATCCCGGTGGCCACGAACGCGAAGTACTCGCCCCACCGGTGCAGCAGCCACAGGCCCACGCCCTCGATGACCTCGACCACCGCGTAGGCGACCAAGGCGATCACGATCCACGTCAGCGTCGTCGGCTTCGCGTCCACCGCCTTCTGCAACAGCTCCAGCGTCCTCGAGTGCTGCAAGTCGAAGCCGGCCTTGCCGAACACCTGCCGCACCACCGGTGCCGCCTGGTCGAACGCCTGGCGCAGCTCGTCCTGCCGGCCCGCGAACCGGTGCACCACATAGGCCGCTGCCAGCAGCAGGACTCCGCGCACCCAGCGCTCCACGGCGAAGAACCGCAGCAGCACCGCGTCGCGCATCTCCGCGCCCCGCTTCACCAGCGGCGCGTCCTGCGCCGGCCCCGACGGCGGCTCGGTGCGGTCGGCGACCGGCACGAAGTCCGCACAGCGCAGGCACCGCCAGGTGACGCCGCCGGCCGTCCGGACGGTCAGGCGCTCCCGCAGCGCCGACTCGTCCGGCGCGTATAGGACGTGCCCGCTGAGCGCGCAGCCCAGCAGGCTCCAATCGAAGCGACGCCGCTTTTTGTCCATGTTCGGAACGATATAGCGAAGCCCTGATGTCCGCTGGACATCAACCCACGTAATACCGCCCCAAATAGGCGATGAGCAGGCGCTTGCACTCCTGGATCAGGGCTGGATCCCCGTCCGGGTCGCTGCGGAACGCCAGCTGCAGCACCGCGTCGGCGGCCTCCAGCGTCACCCGCAGCGCCAGCTCCACCTGCTCCTCCCCGGCGTCCGAAGAGGCCAGGAACGGTGTCAGCAGCCGCAACTGCCGGGCCACCGCCGCGTTGTTCTCCACCGAGTCGTCCAACACGTACAGGTCTCGCGGATCGGCCTCGGACCACTTGCTGCCGGCGCCGAAGTCCAGCACGCCGAAGCCCGGCATGGTGCGGCGCATATCTACGAACTCATCGACGGCGGTCTCCACCACGTCCGCAACTGACGCCGGCGGCATCTGCTCGAAGCAGTGGGCCAGCCGGTCCAGAAAGGTCTGCAGATTCCGCGCCGCGAGCGCGTGCACCAGGGCGCTCTTGTCGGCGAAGAACTGGTACACCGTGCCGATCGGCACCTCGGCGCGCTTGGCCACCGCCGTGGTGGTGAGTCCGGCGAACCCGACCTCGTCCAGCAGTTCCGCGCACACGGTGAGGATCCGCTCGTAGCGTTCGGCGCTGCGCCGCTGCACCGGCCGGCGCCGCAGCCCGGCCGCGCTCGCCGTGCCCGCCGCGCCTTCGGTGGTGGTCTCCATTCCCCTATTCTCCTCCGCCCGCTAACCTGAGGATGACTCATGTTACGCCCATGTCGGAGGTGGCACCGCAGTGACCGACCACGCCCCGCTCCCGCCCTTCCCCGCCGGTTTCCACTGGGGCACCTCGTCCTCGGCCTACCAGGTCGAAGGCGCCGCCGCCGAGGACGGCAAGGGGGTGTCGATCTGGGACACCTTCGTGCGGCGGCCCGATGCGGTGCGCGGGGACCAGACCGGCGACGTGGCCTGCGACCACTACCACCGGTATCCCGAGGACATCGAGCTGATGGCCGACCTCGGCGTCACGGCCTACCGCTTCTCGACCGCCTGGACCCGCGTCCAGCCCGACGGCTCCGGTGCGGCCAACCCGGCCGGGCTCGCGTTCTACGACCGCCTTGTGGATGCCTTGCTGGACAAGGGGATCACGCCTTTCCCCACCCTCTTCCACTGGGATCTGCCGCAGGCCTTGGAAGACCGGGACGGCTGGCTCGCCCGCGACACCGCCTACCGATTCGCCGAGTACGCCGCACTGGTGGCCGACCGCCTCGCCGACCGGGTCGAGCACTGGATCACGCTCAACGAGCCGTTCATCCACCTCGCCTACGGCTACGCCTTCGGCGTCCACGCCCCGGGCCGCGCGCTGATGACCGGCGCCATCCCGGTCGCCCACCACCAGCTGCTCGCCCACGGCCTGGCCGTCAGCGCCCTGCGATCCGCCGGGGCGGCACGGGTGCTGATCGCCAACAACCTCACGCCGGTCTGGGCCGCGAGTTCCGCACCGCGGGACCAGGCCGCCGCCGACGCCTACGACGCCCTGCACAACCGGCTCTTCATGGACCCGATCCTGCTCGGCCGCTACCCCGACCTGGCCGCCTACGGCAGCGGCCCGGACCTCGGCGGCACGGTCCGCGACGGCGACCTGGCGGTCATCGCCGCGCCGCTGGACGGCCTAGGCGTCAACTACTACAACCCCACGCGCGTCGCCGCCCCTGGACCCGAGCACGGCCTGCCGTTCCAGGACGTGCCGATCGACGGCGTGCCGCGCAGTGCCTTCGACTGGCCGGTGGTCCCCGACGGCCTGCGCGAGGTGCTGCTCGGTCTGCGCGAACGCTACGGCTCGGCGCTCCCGCCGGTCTACATCACTGAGAACGGCACCTCGGTCGACGACAAGGTGGTCGCCGGCCGGGTCGCCGACTCCGAGCGCATCGCGTTCCTCGACGGACACATCAGGGCCCTGGCTCAGGCCATGGCGGCCGGGGTGGACGTGCGCGGCTACCTGACGTGGACGCTCATGGACAACTTCGAATGGGCTGAGGGCTTCACGCAGCGCTTCGGGCTGGTGTACGTCGACCACCGCACGCAGACCCGCACGCCCAAGGACTCCTATTACTGGTTGCGAGACCGCCTCGCCGAGCTCCGGCACGGCTGAGGCGGGCTGAGGCACTGCTGAGGCGCGGTCACCCAGGCAGCGGCCGGCTGCTCACCAGCTCTGCAACGTCCACGTGTTTCCGTCCGGGTCGGCGAACCGCGCGTAGAACACGTCCGGTCGCCCTTGCGCCGACATCTTCTCCACCGCGTCGACGACGACGCCGCGCCCGACCAGCGCGTCGCGCGCGGCCTCGATGTCGTCGACCACCAGGTGCAGCATCTTGATCGAGCCGGGCGGGGTGTCGACCACGCCCGTGCCGAACGCGATCGAGCACGCCGATCCCGGCGGCGTCGCCTGCACGACCCGGAAGTCCTCGCCGAACGACACGTCGTGGTCGACGTGGAAGCCCAGCTGGCGTTCGTAGAAGTCCCTGGCACGATCGACATCGGCCACCGGCAACGGCACCAGCTCGAGTTTGAAGTCCATGGCGCCCAGCCTCGCATGGGCCGCCGACCGACGCCCACTTGTGGGAACCTCTGTACGCCGGGCGGTGTATCGGGGGCGGAGGTGCTTCGATGCGCAGATTTTTGATAGCCCTGTTCCTACTGTCCGTGGCCGGTTGCTCCGGTTCGAGGCCGGCGCCGAAAGCGGCGCCGTCGCCGGTGCCCGCCGGGAACTCGGCCATGACCACGACCACCACGACCACGACCACCACGTCGGCGGGCACGCCCCCGACGACCGCACCGTCGGCGGAACCGCCGCCCCCGGACCGGATGTGCCCGGTCGGCGCGATCTACTCCACGCCGCCCCCGGAGTGGACGAGCTCTGCCGATGCCCCGGCCGGCATGCGCTGGGTGTTCGGGCAGAAGGGCAACGTCGTCGGGATGCTCTTCGCCGACCCGCCGAAAGCCGGGCAGGACAACAAGATCCTGTGGATCGTGAAGCAGCCGCGCGAGGGCTTCCCCCTCCAGATCCGGGCTACGCGGCTCGGCAGCCAGATGCCGATCAGCCTCACGCCGATCCCCCCGGATTCCGGGCCGGGGGAGATCTACCCGTCGGGCGTGGCCGTCCCCACCCCGGGCTGCTGGTCGCTGACCCTGAGCTGGGGCGCGGTTCAGGACGTGGTCGTCGTGCCGTTCATTTGATGAAGGTGAACAGCTTGTCCCCGCCGCTGAACGGCGCCGGATCGCGCTCCTGCCGATGTCCGGCGACGTAGACCGACTCCGGCAGCGCCGGATCGGACTCCCAGAGCGCCGCGAACCCCGCCTGGGCGAACCAGTCGTGGATGGCCGGCACCAGGCTCGGTTCCCGGCGGTGCCGGGTCCAGATCGCGGTGCCGCCGCGTGCGGTCAGCGCGGCGGCCCGCGCCACGGTGTTGCTGATGTCGGCCTCGGAGATGTTGCCGAAGATTCCGCACAGCAGCAGCAGGTCGGCCGGGCCGAAGTCGGCGAAGTTCGCCGGATCGGCGGCGTCGCCGGTGACGACGGTGAAGGCGCCGGTCTGATCGCTCTGGTCGGTCTGATCGGTCAGGCCGGCCTCGGCGGCGGCGTTCCGCGCCACGTCGGCGATCTCCGGATCGAACTCGATCAGGCGCGCGGTGACGTCGGCGCGGCGGGGATGCGCGGCCACGACGGGGATCACGTCGCGGCCCTCCCCGGCGCACAGAGACAGGATCCTGATCGGTCCGGCGGCGGCTTCGTCGAGCGCCCGGGTGATGCCGTCGCGGACCACCGCCAGGCGGCCGGCCAGCGGCGACTCCGGGTCGTCATAGGCCGCGAACCACGGCTTCCAGTCCCTTAATTCCATCAAGATCCTGTCCCTACTGTCCTACGATCGCCTGATGCCTGATCAATACCCTCCCATGGAGCCCTACGCCAGCGGATTCCTTGATACCGGCGACGGCAACCGGATCTACTACGAAGAGCTCGGCAACCCGGACGGCAAGCCCGCGGTGAACCTGCACGGCGGCCCCGGCGCGGGCTCGATCGTCGGTCCGACCCGCGCCTGGGACGCCGAGGCCTGGCACGTCATCCGCTTCGACCAGCGCGGGTGCGGCCGCAGCACGCCGCATGCCAGCGACCCGGACACGGACATGTCGCTGAACACCACACAGCATCTGGTCGCCGACATCGAGATGATCCGTGAGCATCTCGGTTTCGAGAAGTGGCTGGTGAAGGGCGGCTCCTGGGGCGCCACTCTGGCCCTGGCCTACGCCGAGCAGCATCCGGAGCGCGTCACCGAGATGATCATTCCCGCGGTCACCATGACCCGGCCGGAGGAGATCGACTGGCTGTATCGCGGCGTCGGCCGGTTCTTCCCCGAGGCCTGGGACCGTTTCCAGAAGCACGTTCCGCAGGACGAGCGAGACGACCTGCTCGCCGCCTACGCGCGCCTGCTGGCCGGCCCCGACCGCGCGGTCCAGGAGGCGGCCGCGGCCGAATGGGTGCGGTGGGAGGACGCCGTCATCTCTCTGGAGGTGAACGGCAGCCCCGGCTCGTACAGCGCCCGCGTCGACGACGACCGGCTGGCCTTCGTCCGCATCTGTGCGCACTACTTCAGCAACAACGCGTGGCTGGAGGACGGCCAGATCCTGCGTGACATCCACAAGCTGCACGGCATCCCGGCCGCGCTCGTGCACGGCCGCCATGACCTCGGCGGCCCGGTCTACACCGCATGGCAGCTCGCGCAGGCCTGGCCGGACGCGAAGCTGTACGTCATCGAGGACTCTGGCCACACCGGCAGTGTGGAAATGGGCCGCGTCCTGTACCAGGTCACCGAGGAGTTCGCGAAGCGGTAGCGGCGGTGGGCGGGGCTGTCCTGTCTCAGCGAGAGCGCCGGAACGGCCCCTCTGGGCACCCGCCCCGCCCTGGCCTACGCTGATCATGTGCCGAACAACCCCCTCACCCCCGCTTTCGAACGCTCCGAAGCCGAACTGCGCGACCGGCACGACCCGCTGGCCACGCTGCGCTCGGAGTTCGTCATCCCCGACGACTCGCTGATCTACCTGGACGGCAACTCGCTGGGCCGGCTGCCCAAGGTGGCGCTGGACCGGGTCCAGGAGGTGGTGGCCGGGGAGTGGGGGGACCGGCTGATCCGCTCCTGGAACGAGCGGTGGCAGAGGCTGCCGCAGGTGGTCGGCGACTTCCTCGGCGAGCAGTTCCTCGGGGCGGCGCCCGGCCAGGTCGTGGTGTCCGACTCCACGTCGGTGAACCTCTACAAGCTCGCCTCGGCCGCCCTCGACGCGCGGCCGGGCCGCGACGTCATCGTCAGCGACCTCAACAACTTCCCGACCGACCGCTACGTGCTGGAGGGCCTGGCCGCCGCGCGCGGTCTGGAGCTGAAGCTGGTCGAGTTCGACGAGCTGCTCGGCCCGACCGCCGACCAGGTGCGGGCGGTGGTGGACGAGCGCACCGCGCTGGTCTCGCTGTCGCAGGTCGACTACCGCTCGGCGGCGCTGGCCGACCTCGGCGCGGTGAACGAGGTGGTGCACTCCGCCGGCGCGCTGGTGCTGTGGGACCTGTGCCATTCGGTGGGCTCGGTGCCGATCGAGCTCGACGCGACCGGGACCGACCTGGCCGTCGGCTGCACCTACAAGTACCTGAACGGAGGACCGGGCTCGCCGGCCTTCCTGTACGTGAACCAGTCCCTGATCGCGGACCTGCGCCAGCCCATCTGGGGCTGGTACGGGCAGCGCGACCAGTTCGCGATGGGCCAGGGCTACGATCCAGTGCCCACCGCCACCCGGTTCCTGGTCGGCACGCCGCAGGTGGTCGGGGTGTCGCTGGTGGACGCCGGGGCGCAAGTGCTGGCCTGGGCCGGGATCAAGGCGCTGCGCGACAAGGGCGTGGCGCTGACCGAGTTCGCCATCGAGCTGTTCGACGCGCTGCTGGCGCCGGTCGGGTTCACCCTCGGCAGCCCTCGGGACAGCGCCGCGCGCGGCAGCCACATCTCCGTGCGGCACCCGGAGGCGTACCGGATCTGCCGCGCGCTGATCGAGCAGCACGGCGTCATCCCGGACTTCCGGACGCCGGACCGGGTGCGGCTCGGCATGGCGCCGTCCACGACGCGGTTCGTGGACGTCTGGGACGCGTTCGACGCGATGCGGCGGATCGTGGAGACGAAGGCGTACGAGCAGGTGGACGCGACGCGCACCGACGTGACGTGAGGTGGCGCGAGACGTGAGGTGGCGCGAGACGTGGTGCGGCCCGGCGTGACGCGTCTCGGCATGACGTGCCCGGTGTGACACGACGCGGCATGACGCGCTGACCCTATTCGCTGACTCCTACAGCCCCAGCGATTTCGCGATGATGGTCTTCATCACCTCGCTGGTGCCGCCGTAGATCCGGGACACCCGGGTGTCGGCGTACAGCCGCGCGATCGGGAACTCGGTGATGTAGCCGTAGCCGCCGTGCAGTTGCAGGCACTTGTCGATGACGCGGCCCGCGACCTCGGTGCAGAAGAGCTTCACCTTGGCGGCGTCGGCGACCGTCAGCTCGCCGGCGTCGTGCAGGTCCAGCGCCCGGTCGAGCATGCACTGCGCGGCCTCGACCTCGGTGGCGCACTCGGCCAGAACGAACTTCGTGTTCTGGAACGACGCCACCGGGGTGCCGAAGACGGTGCGCTCGCGGACGTAGTCCAGGGCAAACCGCAGCGCCGCCGCGGCCGAGGCGTAGCCGCCGACGGCGATCGCCAGACGCTCCTGCGGCAGGTTGTGTGTCAGGTAGCCGAATCCCTTGCCCGGCTCGCCGAGCAGGTTCTCCACCGGGACCAGCACATCGGTGAACGCGAGCTCGGCGGTGTCAGAGGTCTTCAACCCGATCTTGTCGAGCTTGCGGCCGACCGAGTAGCCCGGGGACTTGGTGTCCACGCACAGGATCGACAGCCCGCCGCGCCGGTCCTCAGGCGTCGGCGGCGCCGTGCGCGCCACCACCAGGACCAGGTCGGCCAGCACGCCGCCGGTGATGAAGGTCTTGGCGCCGTTGAGGACGTAGTGGCGGCCGTCCTCCGTCAGCTTCGCGGTGGTCTGGATGCCGGCCAGATCCGACCCGGTGCCCGGCTCGGTCATGGCGATCGCCGTCATCAGCTCGCCGGAGACGAACTTCGGCAGCCAGCGGGCCTTCTGCTCGGCGGTCGCGTAGGCGAGCAGGTACGGCAGGATCAGGCCGACATGCACGGTCGTGGTGCCGAACGTCACCCCCGCACGGATGGTCTCCTCGATGACGACCGCCTGGTACTTGAAGGTGCGAAGGCCCGCGCCGCCGTACTCCTCGGGCACCTCGATGCCGAGGACGCCGAGTTCGCCGAGCCGGTGGTAGAACTCGCGGGGCGGATGGCCGGCCTGCTCCCACTCGGGATAGACCGGCACCACTTCCTTGCCGATGAAGTCCCGCAGCATGGCGCGGAACGCTTCGTGGTCCTCGGTGTAGACGGTGCGGCGCATGGCGCCAAGTTACCCGCGGGTACCGCGGATCGCCATGGCGGACCGCGCCGGGCGTCGGGCCAGCAGCCCAGCAGCCAGGCAGCCAGGCGTCAGGCCAGGCGTCAGAAGATGTCCTCCGGCGGCTCCGGCGACCAAAGGCTGTCGGGGTCGGCGACCGGTTTCGCCCCGCCTTGGAACTCTGTCAGCTTCGCGCCGTGCAGGACCCGGCACGGGAACGCGTCCGAGGCGGCGCGGCGTACCAGCCCGTCGAGCGGCAGCGGCGCGTCGGAGGCCAGCAGCACCAGATTGCCGAACTTCCGGCCACGCAGGATGCTCGGCTCCGTGAGCAGCGCCACATGCGCGAAGTGGTGGCGGGCGTTGGCGACCTGGCCGCGGGTGAAGGCCAGCCCGCGCCCCTGCGGCGGACCGTCGGCCAGGTTCGCGACGTGCACGCCGGTCGGCCGCAGGGCGCGCTTGGACAGGCCGTAGTACTCGGCGGACGTGAGGTGGCCGGGGATCCGCCGCCCCGAGTACACGTCGGTGATGGTCAGGTCGAAGGCGCCTTCGGGCACGCGGCCCAGGACGTCGCGGGCGTCGCCGGTGCGCAGCCGCACCCGGGCGTTGCGCGGCAGCGGCAGCTCCCGCCGGACGAAGTCCAGCAGCGCGCCGTCGATCTCCACCACCTGCTGCCCCGACCCCGGCCGGGTCACCGCGATGTAGCGAGCCAGCGTCAGCCCGCCGCCGCCCAGGTGCAGCACCCGCAACGGGGCCTTCGGCGCCGCGGCCAGGTCCACCATGAAGGCGATCTGGCGGATGTACTCGTACTCCAGATACGTCGGGTCGTCGAGGTCCACGTGGGAGTGCGGGGAGTCGCCGATCATCAGCTGGAAGGCGTTGCGGCGATCCAGGTCCCGCAGCAGTTCCGGCGGGTCGGAGCCATCGTCTGACAGGTCCCCTGTCGTGTCATGCGATGTGTTGTCGCGGGGCATGTCCCACATCTTTGCTCTGATCGGGCCGTCTCGCGAAACGGTCCGGTGCGCCTGGCCGGGCGGGCCGCCGACAGGTACCCGTTAGAGGGACTTTTCGGTACGAATCGCCCGCTGTGGCAATCACTGAGGCAGGCGGGGACGGCGCCGGGGCCGCGCGGGTCGGGCGCGGCACCCGGCGTCGAAGTGCGTTCCGACCCGCATCGGAGCGGTTCACGCAGATCAACGGACCCGCCTCGATGAGATCCGTTACCGAGTCGTTGTCAATAAAGGCGTGATCGGAAACATCCCTGACGACTAGATTTCGCCGCAGTTTCCATACGTAAACGGGAGGGTTCTCGTCTCATGTCAGAGTACGAGCGGAGTACTAGAGGGCCGGTGGTGACACCGGCCCGGGTGATCGCGGCGATCTGCGTCATCGTGCCCTTCGTGGCGGTGCTGTGGGTGCCGATCTACGACAAGGACAAGCCTGAGGTCGCCGGCTTCCCGTTCTTCTTCTGGTGGCAGCTGCTCTGGGTGGCGATCACAGCCGGCCTCATGGGCCTGGCCTACTTCCTGGTCCGGCGCGAGGACCTGGCACGGAAGGCGGCGGCCGGGGCCGTGTCCGGACCCGAAACCGGCTCTGAGGAGTCCGGCACCGATTCCAGCGGCGCGGAAGGGGACGCCCAGTGAGCAGCATCCTGACGAACCTCACGGCCGGCGCGCCGAGCGACATCCCCACTCCCACCGTCGGCTCGCACGGCATCAACCAGGTCGAGCTCGCGGTCGTCGTCTTCTTTTTCCTGCTGGTATCGGTCCTGGGCTTCCTGGCCGCGCGCTGGCGCAAGGCCCGCCAGGCCAACCACCTGGAGGAGTGGGGCCTGGGCGGCCGCAGCTTCGGCGGCTGGATCACCTGGTTCCTCCTGGGCGGCGACCTCTACACCGCCTACACCTTCATCGCGGTCCCCGCGGCCCTGCTCGGCGGCGCCTTCGGC
The DNA here is from genome assembly GCA_013362315.1 of Catenulispora sp. Lineage (GTDB taxonomy): Bacteria > Actinomycetota > Actinomycetes > Streptomycetales > Catenulisporaceae > Catenulispora. Next base: position 10,878 of record JABFWL010000384.1, read on the forward strand.
TTCTTCGCCGTGCCCTACACGATCGTCGTCTGGCCGCTGGTCTTCCTGTTCCTGCCGCGGCTGTGGTCGGTCTCCCGCAAGCACGGCTACGTCACGCCGTCGGACTTCGTCCGCGGCCGCTACGGCTCCAAGGGGCTGGGCCTGGCGGTGGCGGTCGTCGGTGTGGTGGCGACCATGCCCTATATCGCGCTGCAGCTGGTCGGCATCCAGGCCTGCCTGGACGTGATCGGCATCAGCGGCAAGGGCTCCTCGACGTTCGCCAAGGACCTCCCGCTGTTCATCGCCTTCGCGGTGCTGGCGGCCTTCACCTACACCTCGGGCCTGCGCGCCCCGGCGGTGATCGCGTTCGTCAAGGACTTCCTGATCTACCTGGTCATCATCGTGGCCATCATCTACATCCCGACCCGCTTCGTCGGCGGCTGGCACGGCATCTTCCACACCGTCTCCACCGCGCCGACCGGCAAGACCAAGCTGGGCTTCCTGTCGCTGAACGAGCACAACGGCAAGGCCAACGCCTTCCCCTACGCGACCATCGCGCTGGGCTCGGCGATGGCGCTTTTCATGTACCCGCACGCGCAGATCGGCGTGCTGTCCACCCGGTCGCGCAACACGGTGCGCAAGAACCTGGCCGGGCTGTCCATCTACTCGCTGGTGCTGGGCCTGATCGCGCTGCTCGGCTACATGGCGCTGGCGGCCGGCTTCAACGGCACGGCGACCGGCCACCTGGGCGGCAACCCGCAGCACGCGGTGCCGGCGCTGTTCGACGCGGTGTTCCCGTCCTGGTTCGCCGGCGTGGCCTTCGCCGCGGTCGCGATCGGCGCCCTGGTGCCGGCGGCGATCATGTCGATCGCCGCGGCGAACCTGTTCACCCGCAACATCTACGTGGACTTCATCAAGCCCGACGCCACCGCGCACCAGCAGGCGCAGATGTCGAAGCTGGTCTCGCTGCTGGTGAAGTTCGGCGCCCTGGCGTTCGTCCTGGGCCTGGACGCCACCAGCGCGATCAACTTCCAGCTGCTCGGCGGCGTGCTGATCCTGCAGACCTTCCCGGCGATAGTGGTGGGCCTGTTCAAGCGCTGGTTCCACCGCTGGGCGCTGATCGCCGGCCTGTGCACCGGCGTGATCTACGGCATCGTGGTGGCCTGGCAGCAGAAGAAGTTCGGGGCCGACGGCAAGACGGTGGTCCAGGAGCACTTCGGCGCCCAGATCGCCAAGGTGCCGTGGACTCACCTGTACTCCTACATCGCGATCACGGCGCTGGTGCTGAACCTGATCGTGGCCGTGGTGCTGACCTTCGTCTTCCGTGCGCTGAAGGTCGACTCCGGAGTCGATGAGACGCAAGCCCGCGACTACACCACGGACGAGGGCGACGAGGATCTGCCGGACCTGATCGAGGCGGAGCCCGCGCTCGCCGAGATGTAGTTCCAGATGTAGGCCGAGGTTTTCACCGGCCCCGGGTCTCCTTTCCCATGAAACAACAAGGGGACCCGGGGCTGCTTCGTGCTACGCGGCGGAACGCGGGGTGCTCAGGCCGATCGCTTCGGCGTAGCGGCGGCGATGCCAGGCTGGACTCCCGAACAACTGCGCGGTGCTGTGGGCACGCTTGAAATGGAAGTGGATCGGATGCTCCCAGGTGATGCCGATGCCGCCGTGGAGTTGGATGGCTTCGCCGGCGATGGTGGAGAGGGCTTCGGAGCAGTACGCCTTGGCCCGGGAGGCGGCGATGCGCAGATCGTGGCCTGATGGCCCGGCATGCGCCGCGAACGCGGCGGCGTAGGAGACCGAGCGCGCCGACTCCAACACCGTGTACAGGTCGGCCAGCCGATGCTTCACGGCTTGGAAGGAACCGATCGGCCGGCCGAACTGGATGCGCTGCTTGGCGTAGGCGAGGGTCAGGTCGAAGGCCCGCTGCGCCGCTCCGACCTGCTCGGCCGACAGCGCGACACAGGCCAGGTCCAGGATCCGTCCGAGGATGTGGGCCGAATCGTTGTTCACCATCGTCGCGGGGGAGCGGTCGAAACGGACGATCGCCTGTGGCCGTTTCGGGTCCACTGTCTCGACCGGCGTGACGTCTGCGTGCGCTGCCGCGACCGCGAACAGACCGAGGCGTTCTCCCAAGCCGCCGTCCGCGATCCGGGCCGGGACGACGAACAAGTCGGCGTCGGCACCGTCCAGGACATGGTCCTTGACACCGCTCAACCGCCATTCGCCATCGGCGCCGGGCGCCGCAGAGCTCTGAATCGTGCTCACGTCCCAGGATCCTGCTTCGCTCCACGCCATCGTGGCGCGGATCTCTCCGGCGGCGATTCCCGGCAGCAGTGAGGCATCGGCTTCCGGGGAGCCGGCCGCCAGGATCGCTTGCGCGGTGAGGGTTGTGCTCAGGAAGCCGGGAGCGGCCAGCGCCGCACCGAGTTCTTCCAGCACGACGTGTGTCTCCAGCACTGAGAAACCGGCGCCGCCATGCTCCTCCGGGATCGCCAGTGAGTGCGCCCCGACCTGTTCAGCAAGCAGCCGCCAGACATCCTCGTCGGCGGCGCGCTCCAGCAGCGTCCGCACCGTCCGCCGGAGCTCTTCCTGTTCCAGGTCGAAGCGCATGCGGCGGACCGTAGCGGCCCCAGCGTGAAGTCGCCAGAGCCGGCTGCCCGGGGATTCACCGGTGCGCTACCGGGCGTTGCGCAGCGTCTCCACTGGCACCGCCGGCAACCCGTCGATGCTCACCGCGTTCTTGCGCGCCACATAGTCGACATGGAAGTCCTCATCCCGCCGCCCGAAATACTCGGCGAGCAGCCGCCGCTCGCCCTTGTACTCCATGTACGGCACCGCGAACCCGCACGAGTCACTGATCCGCGTCGCGCTCACCAGCACGATCGCCCGGGGCCCCGGATCCGCCGCCGCCGCGAACAAGCCGACGTAGTCGTCCCAGCGCGGGTCGTCCCTGAACAGCACCTCACCGTGTCCGTGTACGCGCACGATGTTCGGCGCCCCGTCGAACGCCGCCCACATCAGGGTGATACGACCGTTCTCGCGCAGATGCGCCAGGCTCTCGGCGCCGCTGCCGGTCAGGTCGAGATAGGCCAACCGGTCCGGCCCGAGCACCGCCAACGACCCGAGGGTCCCCTTGGGCGACACGTTGACGTGCCCATCCGCCGCCAACGGCGCCGTCGCCACGAAGAAGAGCGGCTGCGCCTCGATGAACGTCCGCAGCTTGTCGTCGATGACTTCGTGCACATTCACCATGATCCGAGTGTGCATCGTGACCGAATGGTGAGCAACAGTCTTCTGAATGGTGAGACGGCGGGTCTCGGCCTTCTGTGGTGTTGATGCCCCTGTGCCGGCAGCAGGCGTAATGGCGTTGCTACTTGACGTTGATACTGCCGTTGCTGGTACGGACGTAGATCTCGTTCGTGGACTTGCGATCCACGTTGTTCTCGATGTCCCGCGAGCCGTTGGAGGTGTCGACGTCGTCGTCGTACCACGTCTTGCCGTCGGTGGCGATGTTCACCTCGCCATTGGACGTGATCGCCCGGATCGACTTAGGCGCCCCGGTGAACGCCGCGTCGATCCCGCCGTTGGAGGTGTGCAGGAACGCGTCGCCGGAGCCCAGGTCCTTGACGGAGATTCCGGCGTTGCTCGTCTCCAGGTGCACTCCGCCGGACACGTTGGAGACCTTGATGCCGCCGTTGGTCGTCACCGCCTGCACCGCGATCCCCGGCGGCACGCTGATGGTGATGTCCGCCCCGCCACAGTCGTGGTTCAGGCATTGCTTCGTCAGCGTCAACACGCCGTCCGCCGCGCTTTGCGCCAGGGCCAGTGGGGCTTGGTTCGACCCCTGCCAGTTCAGGTCGGCCTGGCCGCTCACCCCGATCAGGGTCGGGTCGCCGACGACCTTCACCGAGCCGTTGGCGTCGTCGATGACGACCTTGGAGATCGGCCCGGCCTGCGAGATGCCGACCCTGATGTGCTTCTGCTCCAGGCTGCCGGACAGCACCATGGCCGCGGCGCCGACCGGGATCAGGACCGCCGCGATGATGCCCACCAGCGCCACGGTGCTGATGCGCACGCCGGGGATCGGCGCCCGGGTGGCCGTCAGCTCGGGAGACTTCGCGGACGTGCTCACTTGACGCTCACCTTGCCGTTGGTGGTGGACACGACGATCACGTTCGGGGACAGGCGGTCTCGGATGTTCTCAACGTCCTTGAGCTCGTCCCCGGTGCTGTTGACCGTGGTGTTGTAGGCGGTGCGGCCGTCGGTGACCAGGTCGGCGTCGCCGTTCGTGGTCTGCAGGCGGATCGAGGGGGCGGCGCCGTCGAACGCGGCGTGCACGCTGCCGTTCGTGGTCCGGAACGAGGCCGGCCCGGCGCCCAGGCCGAAGCCCTCCAGGTCGCCGTTGCTCGAGACCAGGTCCACCCCGCCGGTGACGTCCATGACCTGGATCCGGCCGTCGGAGGTGACGGCCCGCACCGAGACGTCCCGCGGCACCCGCAGCCGGATGTCGACCGGTCCGCAGCCGCCGCAGGAGCAGTCTTTGGACAGCGTCAGGACCCCGTCCGCGACACTTTGGCGCAGCACCGGCCGCGGGCCGTGCTCGCCCTTCCACTGGATCTCGGCCTGGCCGGACGCCCCGGTGGCCGACAGGTCGCCGGTGATCGTGAGGTCGCTCTCCGAATCCAGCACCACCACCCGCGTGATCGGCCCGGTCGCGGCGATCGGCACGCTGGCGCTCTCGTCGGTCACCGGCGAGGAGACGGCGATCGCCGCCGCCACGGCCGGCACGCTCACCGCCGTGACCACCCCGATCAGGGCGACCGTGGTGATCCGCACCGAGCTGATCGGCCGGTGGGGCGAGGGGGCGTCGTGGGTCATGACTCGATACTGGCTCGGCGGCGGGGGTCGGGGCGATGGGGTTACCCCCACTCTTGCCGGGTGCCACCCTACCGCCGAGGTCACAGCACCGTGAGCAGCCGTTCCCGGTGGAACGCGGGCGAGCCCCAGGCGGTGTACAGCGCGCGGATCTTCTTGAAGTGGACGGACAGGTCGTACTCGTCGGTGTAGCCGATCGCGCCGTGGACCTGGAGCGCGGCGCGCGCGGCCCGGTAGGCGGCCTCGCTCGCGGCGGCCTTGGCGGCGCAGACATCGGCCGTGGCGGAACTCAGCGCGGCGGCGAAGACCAAGGGACGCGCGAACTCCAGGGCGGTGTGGGCGTCGGCGAGGCGGTGCTTGACCGCCTGGTATTCGCCGATCGGGCGCCCGAACTGCACTCGTTGCTTGGCGTACGCGACGGTCGTGTCCAGTGCGGCGCGGCCGAGCCCGAGAAGCTGCGCGGCGGTGAAGAGCGCGGCCGTCTCGAACAGTGCGGCGGTCTCGAACAGCGCCGCGGCGTCGAACGTGTTTCCTGGAGATGAGTCCACGACGGGGAACAAGGGACGCGTCGGATCGAGGGAGGCGATAGGCGATCCGGTGGCCGGAGGCAGACAGAGGTCTGCGATGTCCGCGTTGGGAGCGTAGGGAGCTTGCGGCGGAACAGCGGTGGTTGCGATCGCTCCAGCGGCGAGACGCGGAAGCCATTCGCTGTCACCGGCCGCGGCCAACGAGGCCGTGACCGCAAGCGACTCAGGATACGGACCCGGTGCCGCGTGATAGCCGACGCGCTCAAGCGCCGCACACAGCTCGACAGGGTACTCACCGGCGAGCGAATGCAGCCCGATCGCTGCCAGCCCGCGCCAGATCTCCAACCCCGGCTTGGTATCGCCGGCGGCCCAGGAGCGCGCCGCCGCGACTCCGTCGGCGTCCCGGAGCAGCGCGTCGACCGTGTCCCGGAACTCGCGCTGCTCGGTGGTCAGGGCGAATCTCATCGCGTCCCCCTCGGCAGCCCGAGCACCCGTTCGGCGACCACATTGCGCTGGATCTCGTTGGTTCCGGCGTAGATCGGTCCGGCGAGCGCGAACAGGTAGCCGTCCATCCACGCCGAGTCGAGCTGTTCGGCTTCGGGGCCGAGCAGATCCAGGGCGGTTTCGTGCATGGCCAGATCGAGTTCGGACCAGAACAGCTTGTTCACGCTGGTCTCCGCCCCGAGCTCGCCGCCGTCGGCGATCCGGGCGGCGGTCTCGAAGGTGGCGAGCTGGTAGGCGCGCGCGCCGATCCAGGCGTCGGCCACCCGGTCGCCGAACGCCTCCGGCCGGCCGCTCGCGGTCCAGAGCGCCAGCAGCCGATGCGCCGTGGCGAGGAAGCGTCCCGGCGAGCGCAGATACAGGCCGCGTTCCTTGCCGGCAGTGGCCATCGTGACCTTCCAGCCGTCGCCGACCGCGCCGAGGACGTCGGTGTCGGGGACGTGGACCGCGTCGAAGAAGAGCTCTGCGAAACCCGGCTCGCCGTCGAACTGCGGGATGGGGCGGACGGTCACTCCCGGCGCCGATAGCGGGAACACAAAGTAGGTCAGACCGTGGTGCCTTTCGGCGGCCGGATCGGTCCGGAACAAGCCGAAGCCCCAGTCGGCGAACGCCGCCCGCGACGACCATGTCTTCTGCCCCGAAAGCAGCCACCCGTCGTCCGCCGGCGCGCGGATCGCGGTGGACCGCAGCGACGCCAGATCGGAGCCGGCCTCGGGCTCGGACCAGGCCTGCGCCCAGATCTGCGCCCCGGACGCCATCGCCGGCAGGAACCGCGCCTTCTGCTCGGCGGTGCCGTGGTCCAGGATCGACGGCGCCAGCAGGTTGATGCCGTTCTGCGACACCCGGCCCGGGGCGCCCGCGGCCCAGTACTCCTCTTCGAAGATCAGCCACTCGATGACCGACGCCGCGCGGCCGCCGTATTCCGTCGGCCACGACACCACCGAGTACCGCTGTCCGGCCAGCTTCCGCTCCCAGCGCCGATGGGCTTCGAAGCCCTCGGCGGTGTCCATCGACGGCAGCGGCGAGGCCGGCACGTGCTCCGCCAGCCACCGCCGCACCTCGGCGCGGAAGGCCTGCTCCGATGCGCTGAAGCTGAGGTCCACGCGGCCTACCGTACCAAGCAAACGATTGGTAGGGTAGCGGTCGTGGAGCTCACCGATGCGGACGAGGCCTTCCGGGCCGAGGTCCGCGACTGGCTGCGGGCGAACCTCACCGGGGAGTTCGCGGCGGCCAAGGGCCTGGGCGGTCCGGGCCGCGAACACGAGGCCTTCGACGTCCGGGTGGCCTGGGACCGGCACCTGGCCGCGCACGGCTGGACCTGCCTGGACTGGCCGAAGGAGCACGGCGGCCGCGCCGCGACCGTCGCGCAGCAGGTCGCCTTCCACGAGGAGTACGCGCGCGCCGAGGCGCCGGTCCGCGTCAGCCACATCGGCGAGCAGCTGCTGGGCCCCACTCTGATCGCGTTCGGGACCGAGGAGCAGAAACGCCGCTTCCTGCCGGGGATCCGCGACGTGACAGAGCTCTGGTGCCAGGGCTATTCCGAACCGGATGCCGGATCGGACCTCGCCAATGTCAAGACCACAGCGGTCCGGTCAGAGGACGGCTCGGAATGGATCCTCAACGGCCAGAAGGTCTGGACGTCGCTGGCGCATCTCGCTGACTGGTGTTTCGTCGTCGCCCGCACCAGCCCCGACAAGCCCAAGCACCGCGGCCTGTCCTATCTGCTGGTGCCGATGGACCAGCCCGGCGTCGAAGTCCGGCCGATCCTGCAACTCACGAAGACCTCGGAGTTCAACGAGGTCTACTTCACGGACGCTCGCACCGCGGCCGCCAACGTCGTCGGCGGCGTCGACGAGGGCTGGCGGGTCGCCATGGCGACCCTCGGTTTCGAGCGCGGCGTGTCCACGCTGGGTCAGCAGATCGGCTTCCGGTGCGAACTCGATGGCGTCATCGCCCTGGCGAAGGCGAACGGCGCGGTCGAGGATCCGCTGATCCTGGACCGGCTCACCCGGGCGAGCATCGGCCTGGACGTGCTGCGTCTCAACGCCCTGCGGTCGATGACCGGGCTGGCCGACGGCGCGCCCGGCCCCGAGGCCTCGATCGCCAAGCTGGCGTGGGCGCGCTGGCACCGCGACCTCGGGGAGCTGGCCATGGACGTGCTCGGCGCCGTCGGCACCGTCACCGGCCCGGACTACGGCCTCGGACAGTGGCAGCGGCTGTGGCTGTTCAGCCGCGCCGACACGATCTACGGCGGATCCGACGAGATCCAGCGGAACGTCATCGCCGAGCGCGTCCTCGGCCTGCCGAAGGAGCCGCGCGGATGACCGTGTCGAAGGATGCGCCCGGGGCAGTGCCGAAGTACGTGGCGGGCCACGAGCTCCTCGCGGGCAGGCACGTCGCCGTCACCGCCGCGGCCGGCACCGGGATCGGCGCCGCCGTCGCCCGCCGCTGCCTGGAGGAAGGCGCGCGCGTGGTGGTCAGCGACCACCACGAACGGCGCCTGGAGCAGACCCGCGCGGCGCTCGCCGCGGAGTTCGGCGCGGACCGGGTGCACGGCGTCGTCTGCGACGTCACCCGGGAGGACCACGTGCGGGCCCTGATCGACGGCACCGCCGAGCGCCTGGGCAGCCTCGACGTCCTGATCAACAACGCCGGGCTCGGCGGCACCGCCTCGGTGCTGGAGATGACCGACGAGCAGTGGCTCCGGGTCCTCGACGTCACCCTCACCGGTACCTTCCGCTGCACCCGCGCGGCGCTGCGCCGGATGCGGGACCAGGGCAGCGGCGGCGCGATCGTCAACAACGCCTCGGTGATCGGCTGGCGCGCGCAGCGGGGCCAGGCGCACTACGCCGCCGCCAAGGCCGGGGTGATGGCGCTGACCCGCTGCTCGGCGCTGGACGCCGCCGCGTACGGTGTCCGGGTGAACGCCGTCTCGCCGTCCCTGGCCATGCACCCGTTCCTGGCCAAGGTCACTACCGACGACCTCCTCGCGGAGCTGACCGCGCGCGAGGCGTTCGGGCGCGCCGCCGAGCCGTGGGAGGTCGCCAATGCCATGGTGTTCCTGGCAAGCGACTATGCCTCCTACCTGACCGGTGAAGTCCTCTCCGTTTCGAGCCAACATGCCTGAACCCTCTGTGCCCATGCCTAAACCCCCAGTTCCCAAAGCCTCCGTCTCCGACCGCCGCGCCGAGCTGCTGAACCTGGCCGCCGGCCTGTTCGCCGAGCGCGGCTACAAGAACACGACGGTGCGCGACATCGCCGACGCCGCCGGGATCCTGTCCGGAAGCCTGTACCACCACTTCGACTCCAAGGAGACGATGGCGGACGAGATCCTGCGGACCTTCCTGGACGGCCTGTTCCGCGACTACCGCGCCATCGCCGAGCGCGAGAACGACCCGCGCCGGGCCTTCGAGGAGCTGGTGCACGCCTCGTTCCAGGCCATCGACCGCAACCACTCGGCGATCGCGCTGTATCAGAACGAGGCCAAGCAGCTGCGGCAGTCGCCGCGTTTCGCCTATCTGGACCAGACCGACCGCGAGTTCCGCGAAATCTGGCTCGGGACCCTGGAGAAGGGCATCGCCTCCGGGGCGTTCCGCGCCGATCTGGACGCCACGATGGCCTACCGGTTCGTGCGCGACACCGTGTGGGTCGCGGTGCGCTGGTACGTGCCGGGCGGGAAGCTCACTGCCGACGCGGTCTCGGCGCAGTACCTGTCCATGATCCTCGAAGGGTTCCAGAGCAGGTCCTAGGTCTAGATCAGGTGCCGGCACAGGGAGTGAAGCCGTGATGGGCGAGGCGTACATCGTGGGCGCGGTGCGGACCGCGGTCGGGCGCAAGAAGGGTGCGCTGGCCGCCGCGCATCCGGCCGATCTGGGCGCCCACGTCATCACGGCGGTGCTGGCCGCGTCCGGCGTCGACCCGGCGGCGGTGGACGACGTGGTGTTCGGCTGCGTGGACGCCATCGGGCACCAGGCCGGGGACATCGCCCGGACCGCGTGGCTGGCGGCCGGGCTGCCGGAGCAGGTGCCGGGCGTCACCGTGGACCGGCAGTGCGGATCCTCGCAGCAGGCCGTGCACTTCGCGGCGCAGGCGGTGCTGTCCGGCACCGCGGACCTGGTGGTGGCCGGCGGCGTGCAGAACATGTCGCAGATCCCGATCGCCGCGGCGATGACGGCCGGCGCGCAGTTCGGCATCGCCGACCCGTTCTCCGGATCCGCCGGATGGCGCGCGCGATACGGCGACCAGCCGGTGTCGCAGTTCCACGCCGCCGAGCTCATCGCCGCGAAGTGGGACGTGTCGCGCGCGGCGATGGAGGACTTCGCGCTGGAGTCGCACCGCCGCGCGCTGGCGGCGATCGACGAGGGGCGGTTCGAGCGGGAGATCGTGCCGTACGACGGGTTCGCGGTGGACGAGGGGCCGCGGCGCGACACGTCGAAGGAGGCGATGGCCGGGCTGCGGACGCTGGTGGAGGGCGGGCGGCTGACGGCCGCGGTGTCGTCGCAGATTTCTGACGCCGCCGCCGCGTTGCTCATCGCTTCAGAGGGCGCTGTGCGGACGCACGGGCTGACACCGCGAGCGCGGATCCACCACCTGTCGGCGCGGGGTGCGGATCCGATCTACATGCTGACCGCGCCGATTCCCGCTACCGCGCACGCTTTGCGCAAGACCGGGATGAGTCTGGACGACATCGATCTGGTCGAGATCAACGAGGCGTTCGCACCGGTGGTGTTGGCGTGGGCGCGGGAGAGCGGCGCGGACCTGGCGAAGGTGAACGTCAACGGCGGCGCTATCGCGCTGGGGCACCCGCTGGGTGCCACCGGCGCGCGCCTGATGACGACCCTGCTGCACGAACTCGAGCGCACCGGCGGCCGGTACGGCTTGCAGACGATGTGCGAGGGCGGCGGGCAGGCGAACGTCACGATCATCGAGCGGCTCTGATTCCCCGGGCGATAGCAGAGGAAACCCTTGAGGCGGGTGTTCTGTATCCGCCTCCGAATCGAGTGACCGGCGTTCGCTGCGGCAGTACCCTGAATGACGATGAGCGTGAATATGAAGGCCGGTGCCGCTGTCGCCGCCGTGGTGCTCCTCCTGTTCCTCATCGTGCGGCCGAGCACCTCGGGGCACCACTTCAAGGTGACCGCCACCGAGTACGACTGCACGGTGAAGATCGTGGACGACCCGCGGCCGCTGAACCATGATGTCCTGGGCACGGTGGGCATCAAGTGCGCGACCCCGCCGAAGCAGACGGTCTTCGTCATCCAGCTGCAGTACCGCAAGGACAGCGGCGCACAGTGGGCCAACAGCGGCGACCCCCGCACCTTCACCAGCCCGCCCACCAAGGACTTCACCGATATCAACATCACCCAGCCGTGTAAGCCGGGGAACTGGCGCGTGGGGTACCAGCTGATGGGCGTGGCCGCGTCGATCGGAAGCAACTTCCAGGAGCCCCAGCAGTTCGGCGACGGGAAGGACATCACGCAGTCGCAGTGCGACAACTCCTAGGGCTTGAGGTCCTGGGGCTCAGGGCTGGCGTGGGTCGCCGCGCCACTGCCTGGACAGCCCGATGAAGAGCGTCAGCAGGACGCCGACGATCACGTAGTTCCAGCCGCCCAGCGTGTTCTGCCCCGGCAGCGGAGCGAGGGTGTAGGTGAGGATCCACGCTGTCGCCAGAGCCAGACATCCCAGGATCAATCCGCCGAACCAAGGCGGTGAAGGCTTGCCAGAGCTTGTCATTCAGCGCCCTCCTGTCAACATGAACCCTTGTGGAGCAGTGTGCTGCGTGCCACTCTCATTGTGCAAGGGATCCAATAGCAGGGGTCCCGCAGCCCAGTGGGAGGCGACATGTCGGCGACCCTCAGCGGCACCGGATTACGTGCCGAAGCGCAGGCTTGGCAGGACGGCAAGCGCTACCTGTGGCCCTTGGCGTTGGTGGTGCCGATCCTGCCGTATGTCGCCTACGGCCTGTGGCACCGCTTCGACAACGCGCTGGCGTGGTACCTGACCCCGTTCCTGGTCTACGTCGTGGTCCCGCTCGGGGACTGGCTGATCGGCGAGGACGCGGGCAACCCGCCGCCTGAGCGGGAGGCGCAGTTGCAATCGGCTTGGTACTACCGTGTTCTGACCTTTCTGTACCTGCCGTTGCAGTTCGGCTCGCTGGTGCTCGGCGCGTGGTGCTGGAGTCAGCCGGGGGTGAACCCGGCCTCGCGGATCGGGATGATCATCAGCGTCGGCATCGTGACCGGCATCGCCATCAACACCGCGCACGAGCTCGGCCACAAGCGCGAGGAAGTCGAGCGCTGGCTCTCGAAGATCGCGCTCGCGCCGTCCGGATACGGGCACTTCTACGTCGAGCACAACCGCGGCCACCACGTGCGCGTCGCCACGCCCGAGGACCCGGCGTCGGCGCGGATGGGCGAGTCGTTCTACCGCTTCTGGCCGCGCACGGTGTGGGGCTCGCTGAAGTCGGCGTGGGAGCTGGAGACGAAGAAGCACCGGCTGCGCAGGCGCTCGCCGTGGTCGCTGCGCAACGATGTGCTGAACGCGTGGCTGATGACCGTGGTCCTGTTCGCGGCGCTCACCGGGTGGCTCGGCATCAGCGTTCTGCCGTTCCTGCTCGCGCAGATGGTGTTCGGCTTCTCGTTGCTGGAGATCGTGAACTACCTGGAGCACTACGGCCTGCTGCGGCAGCGCACGGCGGCCGGCCGCTACGAGAAGGTCGAGCCGGTGCACAGCTGGAACAGCGACCGGCTGTCCACCAACGTGTTCCTCTACCAGCTGCAGCGGCACAGCGACCACCACGCCTACCCCAACCGCCGCTACCAGGTGCTGCGCTCGTTCGACGAGGCGCCGCAGCTCCCGGCCGGCTACGCGACGATGATCGTGGTCGCGCTGTTCCCGCCGCTGTGGCGCAAGGTCATGGACCAGCGGGTGCGCGACCACTACGACGGCGACGTGCTGCGCGCCAACCTCACGCCCAAGCTGCGGGCGAAGTACGAGGCTGCTCGTAGTTAGGTGTCGCAGGCTCCTGCCCCGCTTTGCGGCGGGCCCGGTACGCCGCGGCCGCCGCGCGGTCGTTGCACCAGTCGCTGCAGAACCGGCGGCTTCCGGAGCGGGACCGGTCGACGAAGGCACACTCGCAAGGGGTGCCGGCGCACGTACCCAGCCGCCGTAACTCCGATTCGGCGATGAGGCCCGCGGCGGCGGCCGGCAGCCGGGCCGACAGCGCCTCCAGGCCGGTGGCTTGCGGCGCCACTTGGAGGACCGGGCGGCCGTCGTCGTCGACCACCAGTTGCGGCACCGCCCCACCGCGGACCAGCATCGGGTTGACGATCTCCACCGCCTCCTCCAGGGTCGCGGCGCTGAACACCAGGCGCAGCAGGGCCCGTAGTTCCAACAAGGAAGGCAGGTCGGCCTCGGTCAGGCCCTCAGCTATGTCGCCGTGGCCGGCGGCATGCAGGGCGTCGCGGTACCAGTGGACGCTGGTCAGCCGGTCCGGCGGATCCTCCAGCAGATCCATCGAGTTCACCAGCAGGACGGCCAGGTCCAGGTCGTCGGCGGGGAGCCGATGGATCCAACCGGGCGGCATGGCGAAGTCGGCGTTCGGCTGGGGAGTGTGCTCGGGCTGGTGCTCGATCCTGTGCGCGGCCGTCACGCCGGCCGCCGATGTGATCGCGGTGTCCGCCGTCATTCGCTTGAACCCTCCCTGGGTGGCCTGCCGGTGTCGGCGCCGAGGACATCACGGCTGGCGCGCCCGGGGAGTTCAATCCGGGGGCGTCGCCGGTGTCAGGGTGCTCCGACAGCAGCCTCACGCAGGGCTTGTAGTGTCCCGGTAAATCCGCGCCAGCCCGGCGGCGGTCTCGGCGATCCTTTCCCGCAACGCGGTCGGGGCCAGCACCTCGACTCCGGCCCCCAGCTTCAGGAACTCGCCCTCGGCGTGCGTCAGCGACTCGATCGGCACCGTCGCCTTCACCCAGCCGTCCCGCTCGCAGTCGTCCTCGGCGGTGGCGTTCACCGCGTTGACCACATCGGCGGCCATCACCTCCGTCAGCCGCCGCCGGCCGGTCGGGGACAGCCGGATCACCGCATCGCCCTGCACCAGCCGGGTGCGGAACTCGACGACCTGCCGGGCCCAGTAGCCGGGCAGGTCGAAGTCCGCGGGGCGCTCGAAGCGGCCCTGCTCGCCGGCCAGCGCCGACAGCTCAAGGATCTGATTCACCCGGTAGGTGTTCACCCGCCCGGCCGACTCCGCGACCGTGTACCACTTGCCGGTCTTGAGCACGATGCCGTACGGCGCGAGCGTCCGCTCCACCTCGGTCGGCTCCGTCCAGCGCCGGTAGCGCACCCGCACGCGCCGCTGGTTCCACACCGCGTCGGCCACCGCCGGCAGGAACGGGCTGGTGTCGCCGTCGTCGTACCAGCCCGGCGCGTCGAGCAGGAAGCGCTGCTGGATCCGGCCGCTGCGGTCGGCCAGCTCGGCCGGCATCGCCGCCTTCACCTTCAGCTGCGCCGCCGCCATCACCGAGCCCAGCCCGAGCTCGGCCGCCGGACCCGGCAGCGCCGCCAGGAACATCGCCTCGGCCTCGTCCGCCGACAGCCCGGTCAGCCGGGTCCGGTAGCCGTCCAGCAGCTGGTAGCCGCCGGCCGGACCGGCGTCCCCGTAGAGCGGGATGCCGGCCTCGTGCAGCGACTCCACGTCCCGGTACACGGTCCGGACCGAGACCTCCAGCTCCTCGGCGAGCTGGCGGGCGGTCATCCGGCCGCGGGTCTGCAGCAGCAGGAGCAGCGAGACGAGACGACTGGCGCGCATGAGCAGGATTATCCGGCGGGGTGCTGACAGTCGCGCGGTCCGCTAGCGGGACGCGCTGAAGCCGGTCGTGATCTTCGTCGCCGACGAGGCCGCGCGGGCCTGCTCGTAGTCGGGGCGCGTGAGGGCGTAGAGCGCCATGTCGTTGTACCTGCCCTCGCGGTAGTGCGCGCCGCGCACGACGCCCTCGCGCAGCAGCCCGGCCTTCTCCAGCGAACGCTGCTCGGCGATGTTCTCCACATCGGTGGAGGCCTCCACCCGGTTCACCGTCGTGGTCTGGAACAAGTAGTCGACGAGCACCTTCTGTGCCTCGGTGCCGTAGCCCTTGCCGCGCGCCGAGGGGATCAGGCCGATCCCGAAGTTGGCCGTCGGTGCGTTGATCGGTCCGTAGTTCTGCGGGTGCCAGCTCACGAAGCCGATGCACACCCCCTCGGCCTCGACCACGAGGAGGCCGTGGACCTCTCCGGGCTTCGGGTGCGCCTCGCCGGACTCCACCCGGCGCCGCATCCGCCCCGGCACCGGGAGCCCGAAGAAGCTGAAGCGGTCACTGTCCATCGTCGCCGGATTCGCTTCGAGGACGGTGCAGTCGTCGAGCGTGAAGTGGCGCAGGAGGACCGGGCTGCCGGGGAGGGTGTAAGTCATAGCCGCCAAGTTAACCCACTACCGCCGCGGACGCCCTCGCCGTCGCGGCCACCGCTTCGCCGATGATCCGCTCTACCAGCTCCGCGCAGCTCGGCAGGTCCTCGATCAGGCCGGTGACCTGGCCCGCCGACAGCACGCCGGCTGCCGGATCGCCGTTGACCAGCCCGGCCCTCAGCAGCATCGGCGTGTTGGCGGCCATCACGACCTGGCCGAGCCGCAGGCCGTAATGCCTGCGCATCGCCAGGCCGTCGCGGAGCATCGCGCGCAGCGACATGCCGGTCATCTTCTGGAACGCCAAGCCGTTGCGCGCCGAGCGCAGCAGCCCGGTCACCGTTCCAGACCGCTCGATCTGCTCGACGAGCCCGGTGCGCAGCACGCGGTGCGGAACGCCGTCGATCTTCGGCGTGGCCACGGTCCCGTTCACGTCGGCGGCCAGATACAGCGCCTTCACCGCGTCCGGCACCCGCGAATCCGACGTCAGCAGGAATCGCGTCCCCATCGCGATCCCCTCGGCGCCATAAGCCAATGCGGCGGCCAACCCGCGCCCGTCGAAGAAGCCGCCGGCCGCCAGCACCGGGATGTCCACCGCTGCGGTGACTTGCGGCAACAGCAGGCTGGTGGCCACCCCGCCGGTGTGGCCGCCGCCCTCGCCGCCCTGCACCACCACCGCGTCCACGCCCCACGCCGCCACCTTCTCGGCGTGCCGGCGCGCGCCGATCGAGGGCACCACCACGACCCCGGCGTCCTTCAGCTTCGCGATCAGCTCCCGGTTCGGCGCCAGCGCGAACGACGCGACCCGGACGCCCTCCGTGATCAGCAGCTCCACCCGCTCGGGCGCGTCGGCGGCGTCGGCCCGCAGGTTCACGCCGAACGGGGCGTCCGTGCGCTCCTTCACGGCGCGGATCGCGGCGGCGAGCTCGTCGTACGACATCGTGGCCGAGGCCAGGATCCCCAGCGCCCCGGCCTTCGCCGTCGCGGTCACCAGATGGGGACCGGCGACCCAGCCCATCCCGGTCTGCACGATCGGGTGCCGGACGCCGACCAGCTCCGTCCACCGGGTCCGGATCCGTTGCTCCAGCACGGCGGCCTCAACTCTTTCCGGCGGACGGGACCTCGCGCTCGCGGGTCTCCTTCGGATCCAGCACCTCGCGGATGAGCCGCAGCGCCTCGGCGTCCGGCTCCAGCGTGACCGCCGGGTTGTCGGTGCCGGCCAGCACGAAACCGGTGGCCGCCACGACCTCGTCGACGGTGATCCCGGGGTGCAGCGAGCGGAGCCGCATCCGCTGGTCCGGCGTCGCGAAGTCGAACACAGCCAGGTTGGTGACGACCCGGTGCAGGTGGTGGAAGCGCGCGGCCCTGCCCGCCGCGCGAGCCCGGTCGTATCCGATCCCTGAGACGACGTCCACCTTCTCGACGAACACCTTGGGGGAGTGGTTCGCGATCCAGTAGCTGGTCGGGTGGTTGACGGTGTTGCCCGGCGCGCCCCGCACGCCGATCAGCTGCGCCTTGGGACGCGCGAAGTCCGCGCCGATCGCGGAGATGTTCTGGTTGCCGAACTTGTCGAGCTGGCTGGCGCCCATCATCACGTGCCGTGAGCCGTGCCAGACCTGATCGAAGAGCTGTCGGTAAGGGATGTGCGCCTCAAGGTGCGCGGCGGCGCCGGTCGGATCGGTGAAGTAGTCCGCGTCTCCGTCGCAGAGCAGCAGGCCGGGTGCGAACGTCAGCTTGGCCAGGCGCGCTGCGATCGCCGGGACCAAGCCCATCGGGGAAGCGATCACTTCTCCGGCGTCGCGCCAGACCTCGGCGCAGGCGGCGACGCAGACTTCGGCGCGGGTCACGTCGCTCATCGGCTCGCCTCCACGAACAGGTCCCCGCCCGCGTACGCCTTCTGCGCGGCCTCGTCCCGGCCGTAGTCGGGCACGCAGCTGGTGAAGCCGGCGCCGCCGGGCGCCTCGATCACGCCGTCGACCATCATCCGGTTGATCTTCAAGGACTGCGGCGGTCCGCCGGCCGCCAGCTCGGAGGTCTCCACGACACGTTCGCAGGAGACGTACCGCTTATCGGCGGCGAGGCAGTAGAGGTCGTCGAAATAGATGTCAGGACCCAGATACTGGGTGTTGCCGTACCGGTCCGCGCGGTTCATGTGGACCAGGGCGACGTCCAGGTGGATCGCCGGCATGGCCAGCAGTTCCTCGGCGTCCTCGCCGTCCTCGCCGTCGTGGTAGGGAGAGGTCACCGTTTTTAGCTCCGGGTTCAAACTCATTACGTCAGAACCCAATCCGGCGCGCGTCGGCAGAAAAGGCAGCCGCAGCGCGGCGGCGTACAGTCCCCACTGCAGCGCCCCTTCGTCGAACTCCGAGACTTCGATCTCGCCGGCCTGGCGGGCCTTGCGGAAGTGCGGGTCCAGCGCGATCGAGTCCAGGGACACGAAGCCGTAGACGGCCTTGCGCACCTTTCCCGTCGCGCACAGCATGCCGACGTCGGGGCCGCCATAGGACACCACAGTGAGATCCTTCAAGCTCGACTTCGCGATCGCCGTCACCAGCGCCATGGGCTTGCGCCGCGAGCCCCAGCCGCCGATGCCGACCGTCATGCCGTCGCGCAACTCGGCGACGACGTCGTCCACGCTCATCCGTTTGTCGCGCACGGTCCGCTCAGCCCTTTCCCTCGACGAACTTGCCACGTTCCTCGTCGGCGATTCCGGCCAGGTTGATCTCGAAGGTGTAGCCCTGCTCGTAGCGGTAGGAGCGCTTGACGTCGACGAGGTCGATGCCGTTCAGCGCGGCCTTCGCGGCCCGGATCACCGCCGGGTGCTTGGCGGCGATCTCGGCGGCCAGCTCCAGCGCACGCTCGTGCAGCTTCTCGCGCGGCACCACGTCCCACACCGAGCCGAACTCCAGCAGCCGCTGCGCGCTGACGGTGCGCGCCGTGTAATACATCGTCCGCAGATAGTGCTGCGGTACGAGGCGGCTCAGGTGCGTCGCGGCGCCGAGCGCGCCCCGGTCCACCTCCGGCAGCCCGAAATAGGCGTCCTCGCTGGCGATGATGCTGTCGGCGTTGCCGACCAGGCCGATACCGCCGCCGACGCAGAACCCGGCCACCTCGGCGATCACCGGCACCGCGCATTCGTAGACCGCGGCGAACGCGGCCGCGCAGCCGGCGTTCGCGCCGAGCAGCGCCCCGAAGCCCTCGTTGTTCTGCATCTCCTTCAGATCCACGCCGGCGTTGAACCCGCGGCCTTCGGCGCGCAGGATCACCACCCGGGTGTCAAGGTCCTGACCGGCGCCGCGTACCGCGTCGGCGAGCGCGAACCAGCCCGCCACCGGAAGCGCGTTCACCGGCGGGTGGTCGACGGTGACCGTGACGACGCCGCGGTGCTCGGGGCGCGGCTCGGCGGTAGTGGTGACGGTGCTGGCGACGGCCAAGGCGGCCTCCGGAGGCGTAGGCGACGGCGAGCAAAGCAACCTAGCATTTGCTTGGGATCCTAGCGGTCGCTCGGAGGGGTGACCAGAGCGGCGGAACGCGCGCGGCGGGCGGACAGTGGGGTGTAAGGGTGGTCCGCGATCCGATCGGAGCGGTGAGATGTCCGAGGAGCAGCGCAACCAGCCGCGCGAGGAGCCGGAGACTGTGGAGTCCGCGCGTGCGGCGCGTGAAGAGATGAGTCTCCGAGAGGAGCGAGCGAAGGGCGGAGCTTCCGGCGGCGCGACAGACGCGGAGACTGTGGCGACGGTGGGTGAAGGTTCGCCCCGGTACGGCGCGACCCTCGACGACATCCCACCGCATGGCTCCGAGCTGTCCTGGAGTGCGCAACCGCATCCCGGTTACGTCGCCGACCCCGGCTCCGGTTACACCGGTAAGCGCATCGCGGCCGGTACCCTGATCGGCTGTCTGATCCTGGCGCTGGGCGTCTTCTACACCGTGCACCTTCTCACCGCCCGCTCGTCCAACGGCTTCGGCCCGGCGCCGTGGACCGCCGCCGTCCACAAGGATGGCGCCGTGGTGGGCGGCATCAACGCGCAGAACGACGATGTGGCCCCGCCGGTCAACCTGCCCCCCAACGGTTCGTTCGGTACCAGCGGCGGCAATAAGTAGTCCCGCTCAGCGGCTGTCAGCCGCTGTCAGCGCCATGTGCGCCCCTTATCAGCGCTGTCCCCGAAGCTCGTACTGACAACGAGACGAGACAACGCTGATGAGGGGACGGGGTCGATGACCACCTACGCGATCGAGGCCGAGGGCCTGCAGAAGTCGTTCGGCGAGACCAAGGCGCTGGCCGGCGTCGACCTGTTCGCCAAGCCGGGCACGGTGCACGCGGTGCTGGGGCCGAACGGCGCCGGCAAGACCACCAGCGTGCGCATCCTGGCCACGCTGATCCGCGCCGACGCCGGATCGGCCCGGATCGGCGGCTACGACGTGGTCAAGCAGGCCGAGCGGGTGCGCGCCACGATCGGTCTGACCGGCCAGTACGCCTCAGTCGACGAGGATCTGACGGGCCTTGAGAACATGGAGCTGATCGGGCGCCTGCTCGACCTGTCCAAGCGGGACGCCCGGGCGCGTGCCGCCGAGCTGCTGGAGTGGTTCGACCTCACCGAGGCCGCCAAGCGTCCGGCCAAGACCTACTCCGGCGGCATGCGCCGCCGCCTGGACCTGGCCGCCTCGCTGGTCGGACGGCCCTCGGTGATCTTCCTGGACGAGCCCACCACCGGCCTGGACCCGGCCAAGCGCGAGGACATGTGGGGTGTGGTCCGCCAGCTGGTCGGCGAGGGCTCGACCGTGCTGCTGACCACGCAGTACCTGGAGGAGGCCGACGCCCTCGCCGACGAGGTGACGGTGATCGACCGCGGCCGGGTCATCGCCCACGACACCCCGCTCGGGCTCAAGCGCGTCGTCGGCGGCCAGACCCTGACCGTGCAGCCCGCCGACCCGGCCCGCCTCGCCGACGCCGCGGCCCTGCTGCAGCAGGTGTCCGGCAGCAAGGCCGAGTCGCCGCGCCAGGGGGTGGTGGCGGTGCCGGTGAAGGATGACAGCGCCCTGACGGAAACGGTCGCCCGCCTGCACGCGGCCGGCATCGGCGTCCACGAGCTGTCGCTGCACCTGCCGAGCCTGGACGAGGTGTTCTTCACCCTGGTCGGCCGTCGCGCCGGGGACGACAAGCCTGCCGGCGGCGGCGCCCACGCCGACCCGGACGACGGCGAAGGCAGTGGCAACGGCGACGGCGACCGGAACGCCTCCGCGTCCGCGCCGCTGACGGTCTGACCCGATATCAGAGACTTTCCATAGGAGAACCCATCATGACCACCGCCACCACCACCGCGAACCCGCTCGCCGGCGCGGCCGGCGCCGGCAAGCCGTTCACGTTGATCCGCCACAGTGCGGCGTTGGCCAAGCGGAGCCTGCTGAAGACCATGCGGACGCCAGAGGCCCTGATCGACGTCACGCTGCAGCCGGTGATCTTCCTGCTGCTGTTCACCTACGTCTTCGGCGGCGCGATCGCCGGATCGCAGAGTGCGTATCTGCGCTATCTGCTGCCCGGCATCCTGGCGCAGACCATCGCGATGAGCGCCACGGCGATCGGCGTCAACATGAACACCGATATCTCCAAGGGTGTCTTCGACCGTTTCCGCTCGCTGCCGATCGCCCGGTCGGCGCCGCTGGTCGGTGCCGTGCTCGCCGACTTCGTCCGCTATGCGCTGGTCGCCGTCATCACCCTCGGCGTCGGGTACGCGATGGGCTTCCGCATCGCCACCGATCCGCTGCGGGCCGGCGCCGGACTGCTGGTCGCCGCCACCTTCGCGCTGGCGCTGAGCTGGGTGTCGGTGTTCATCGGGATGCTGGCGCGCACGCCGGGCGCGGTGCAGGGCTTCATGTTCCTGCTGGTGCTGCCGCTGAGCTTCGGCTCCAGCACCTTCGTGCAGGCCAACACGCTGCCGGGGTGGCTGCAGGCCTTCGTGAACGTCAACCCGATCACCCACCTGGCCGGGCTGTCCCGCAGCCTGTTCCTCGGCGGGCCGGTGGCCGGCCACTTCTTCTGGACCGCCGGCTGGATCATCGGGCTCACCGCGGTGTTCATGCCGCTGGCGCTGCGCGCCTACGGCCGCAAGGTGTGATTCCAGACCGCGTCGGAGCCGGCCGGCTCCGGCAGCGTGCCCAAGTCGTCGGCGGTCAACCCCACGGTGTGCGCCAGGAGAAGCTGGTTCTCCTGGCGCACACCGTTTCTGCCTTCGGCGTAGCAGGCCTCGTACTCGGGGTGGCGGCCGATCTCGGCGATCAGCGACCGCCGGTCCTGGTCGCTGTTGTCGACCGCGCCCAGCATCTCCTCGGCGATGCCGAGCACGCGCGCGGCGAGCCGGACGTCCCCGGTCGCGTACGCGTAGCGGGCGATCCCGACGGCGATGCGCGACTGGATCGGCATGTCGCGCGCGATCGCCGAGTACCGCAGCGCGCGGCCGAACGCCCCGCGGGCGGCGGCGGTGTCGCCGTCGTCGAGGTGCAGCATCGCGCGGTGGCCTTCCCGAACCGACAGGAGCTGCGGAGGTCCCTGCCATTCCGGGGCGCCGGACTCCGCCTGCTGAAGGTAGTGCCAGGCCGAGTCGCGTTCGCCGAGCAGCCGGTGGTGCTCGATCAGGCCGACCAGGGCCACGAAGGCGGTCATCGGCGATCCGGAGCGCCGGCCGGACTCCAGGACTTCGAGCAGCAGGTCGCGCGCCGCTTCGTGACAGCCGAGGCGGTGCAGCAGATGGGCCCGGCCGATCTGGATCTGCGCGGCGTCGGTGAAGGCGTTGATCTCCCGGATCAGCTCCAGGGCCTCGTCGTGCAGCCGCAGCGCGGTCTCGTCGTCGCCTTCGGTGATGGCCAGCTGGGCCAGGGCGTTCAGGCACGCCGACAGCCCCCAGCGGTCGCCGAGCTCGGTGAAGACCCGCCGCGCCTGCTCCATGTCGTCCCGGACCGCGGCGCGCCGGCCGGCGTTCTCCGACGACATGCCGCGCATCATGTGCAGCATGGCGCCCACCCAGGGATCCGGGTGGTCCGCGTTCTCGGCGACCACTTGCGCCAGCCGCTCCGGGTCGTCGGCCAGCATCGGGCCGATCGCCGAGGCCAGTGCCAGCAGCGGATGCCGGCGCGTCGGCACCTCGGCCAGGACCTCGGCCACCCGCCGCTCCACCCGCGGCAGCTCGGTCCAGCGATTCTCCTCGAACATCGACGTGACCGCCTCCAGCACGGTCACGATCGCCCGCTGCTCCTGCGGCGCCTCGCCCGGCACCTGCAGCGCGACCCGCATCCAGATCTTGCCCTCGTGGTTCTGGTCGCCCAGTGCCCAGTACCAGGACATGGCGGCGGCGATCCGGACGGCGGTGTCGGCGTCCTCGTCGGCGGCGGCGAACCGCAGGGCGGCCAGGATGTTGTCCCGCTCGGCGTTCAGCCGCTTGAGCCACCGCATCTGCGCGCCCCGCCGCAGGTTCGGCTCGGCGGCCTCGACCACGTCCCGGAAGTAGCCGGCGTGCGCCCGCCGCACCTGCGCCAGCCGGCCGGCCTCGTTCAGCTGGTCCGCCCCGTACTCCCGCAGGGTCTCCAGCATGCGGAAGCGCGGGTCCTGGCCCGGTTCTGTGGGCACGGCTTGCAGCAGCGACTTGTCGACGAGGGCTGAGAGCAGGTCGAACGCGGCGTCGGGGTCGAGCCCGGGCGTGACGGCGGCGGCCGCCTCGGCCGTGACGCCGCCGGGGAAGACGGCCAGGCGCTCGGCCAGGTCCCGCTCGTCGGCGGAGAGCAGTTCCCAGCTCCAGGCCACGACGGCGCGCAGGGTCTGGTGCCGCGGCATCGCGGTGCGGCTGCCACCGGTGAGCAGCCGGAACCGGTCGCCGAGCCGGCCGGCGATCTGGTGCAGCGGCAGCGTGCGCAGCCGGGCGGCGGCCAGTTCGATGGCCAGCGGCAGGCCGTCGAGGCTGCGGCAGACCCGGGCGACGTCGGGCAGGGTCTCGGCGTCGACGGCGAAGTCCGGATCGACGGCGGCGGCCCGGTCGGCGAACAGGCGCACCGCCGGGTAGGCGAGGAGGGCTTCGTCGATGGTGAACGGAGCAACGGTCGCGTCGTCGCCGGCCGACGCGGGACCGGCCGGCGCCGGACCGCTGGGCGCCGCCCAGCGAGCGGAGGACGCAGCCTCGCGCGGGGCGGACGAGGATACGGCCCCTGATGCCGGTGACCCAGGCTCGTTCGCGTGCGGGAACCGATCGAGCGAACCCACGTAGGCCGATTCCCTCCTGCGGATCTGGAAAAGATCGTTCTCCTGCAGGTCCGGCAGCGCGAGCGGCGGCACCGGGAAGATGCTCTCCCCGTCGATGACCAGCGGCTCGCGGCTGGTGGCGAGCACCCGCAGCCCCGGCGCGTGCCCGAGCAGGGTCTCGGCGAGATCGGCCGCCGCCCCCACGAGGTGTTCGCAGTTGTCGAGGATCAGCAGGATCCGCTTCTCCGCCAAGGCCTCGATGAGGTGTCCCACCGCGCTGCCCCGCATCAGCGCCGCGGCGGCGGACGGGCTGGAACCGTTGCCGATGACGCGCGTCTCCCGCGGCCCCAACGCCGACAGCACGGCCTGCGGCACTTCGCCGGGATCGGTCACCGGCGCCAGCTCCACCAGCCACGCGCCGTCCGGGAACCGCTCCAGCGCCCGCTGCGCGGCCTCGCCGGCCAGCCGCGTCTTGCCCGCTCCACCGGGTCCCACGAGGGTCACGAGCCGCGAGGCGTCCAGCAGCTTGCCGATCCGCTTCAGCTCCTCGTCGCGGCCGACGAAGGAGGTCAGGCGCGCCTTGAGGTTGGTGCGGGGCGCCTGGTCGGCCATCGGCGGGGCGAGGGCGGGATCGCTGCGCAGCACGGCGAGGTGGACGTCGGCGAGCTCCTTCGACGGGTCGATGCCGAGCTGGTCCGCCAGGGCTGTGCGCACGTTCTCGTACACGGCCAGCGCCTCCGCCTGGCGGCCCACCGCATACAGGGCCTTGACATGCAGCGCGGCGATGTTCTCCCGGAGCGGATGCTCGGCGCCGAGCGCTTCGAGCTCGGCCAGCGCCTCGGCGGCCTGGCCGAGGCGGAGTTCGGCGTCGAGGCGGTCGACCAGCGCGGCCAGGCGCAGCTCGTCCAGCCGCGCGGCGGGCGCGGTGGCGAACGGGGCGTCGGCGACATCGGCCAGGGCCGGGCCGCGCCACAGGCCGAGGGCTTCGCGCAGGGTCTGGCGGGCCGCCGAGGGGTCGTCGGCGCGCAGTGCCTCACGCCCGGAGCGGAGAAGGGTCTCGAAGCGGTTGGCGTCGACGGATTCCGGGGCGATCGCCAGCCGGTAGCCGCCGGGGGTGGCGGCGAGCAGCGCCGGGTCGCCGAGCGACTTGCGGACGCGGGAGATGAGCGACTGCAGGGCGTTCGCCGCGCCCTCCGGCGGCTCGTCGTTCCAGAGGGCGTCGATCAGCGCCGACGCGGTGACCGCCCGGCCCGGATCCAGGGCGAGCCGGGAGATCAGGGTGCGCAGCCGTGCCCCGCCGAGCGCGACGGGAGCGCCGTCGAGGCGGACTTCGAGCGGGCCCAGGATGGAGACGGTCAGCGGCACGGGTCCAGTCTGGCACGCGGTGACGTGCGAAGGCGGGGTGTGACTCGGGCGGGGAGCAACCTAGCATTTGCTTGGTGACGTTGGTAGCGTGCGGACGTGGCTGTGACCGTGGATCTCGAGGGCTGCGTCGCTCTGGTCACCGGCGGCGGACGCGGAGTGGGGCTCGGCATCACCCGCCGGCTGGCCGCGGCCGGAGCCCGGGTGGTGGCTTGCGCACGGCGCGAGCCGGAGACGGCCCTGCCGCCAGGCGCGGAGCATCGCGAAGCGGACGTCCGGGACGCGGAGGCGGTACGGGCCCTGATCGAGGGCGTGGTCGGCGATCACGGCCGGTTGGACCTCGTCGTCAACAACGCGGGGGGAGCGCCCTACGCGCTGGCCGACGAGGCGAGCCCGCGGTTCTCCGCCGCGATCGTCGGGCTGAACCTGCTGGCGCCGCTGGCGGTCGCGCAGGCGGCGAACCGCGTCATGCAACAGCAGCGGACCGGCGGCCACATCATCAACATCTCGAGCGAGAGCGCGCGGCGGGCCAGTCCGGGGACGGCCGCTTACGGAGCGGCGAAGGCCGGGCTGGAGAATCTGACGCGCACGCTGGCTGTGGAGTGGGCGCCGAAGGTCCGGGTGAACGCGGTGACGGTGGGGCCGGTCCGGACGGAGTTGGCACACCTGCACTATGGCGACGAGGAAGGGATCGCCGCCGTGGGGCGCACCATCGCCCTGGGCCGGTTGGCGGACCCCGATGACGTCGGCGACATATGCGTCCTGCTGGCCTCCTCGCTGGCGCGGTACGTCAACGGAGCCGCGATACTCCTGGACGGCGGAGGAACCCGGCCGGCCTTCCTCGACGTGGCCAACGCCGACCGTCCTGCGCCATCGGAGTGAAGGCCCATCAGTGAAGTCCCATGAAGTGAAGTCCCCTGAACAGTGAGGAGCACGCCATGGCAGAGATCTGCGACGGCCGGGTAGCGGTGGTCACCGGGGCCGGCCGGGGACTGGGGCGGGCCCACGCGCTGGAGTTCGCGCGCCAGGGGGCGAAGGTCGTCGTCAACGACCTCGGCGTCGGGCTGGACGGCCGGGAGGGCGACGGGGACGGCGACGCCAGCCCCGCGCGGCAGGTGGTCGCCGAGATCACCGCGGCCGGCGGCCAGGCCGTCGCGGACCACCACGACATCGCCACCTGGGACGGCGCCGCGGGCCTGGTCCGGACCGCGCTGGAGGCGTTCGGCAAGCTCGACGTGCTTGTGAACAACGCGGGCTTCCTGCGCGACCGGATGCTGGTCAACCTCTCGGAACAGGACTGGGACGACGTGGTCCGCGTCCACCTGAAGGGCCACTTCCTCACGATCCGCCATGCCGGGGCGCACTGGCGCGACCAGTACAAGCTCGGGAATCTCAACGACGCCCGGGTCGTCAACACCAGCTCCGGCGCGGGGCTGCTGGGATCGATCGGCCAGGGGAACTACGCGGCGGCCAAGGCCGGCATCGCGGCGCTGACCATCCAGGCCGCGGCGGAGCTGGGACGGTACGGGGTCACGGTCAACGCGATCGCCCCGGCGGCGCGGACCCGGATGACCGAGGGCACGTTCAGCACCATGATGGCCCGCCCGCAAGACGAGGGCGCGTTCGACACGATGGCTCCCGAGAACGTGTCGCCGCTGGTGGCGTGGCTGGGATCGGACCGCTCGCGGGCCGTGACCGGGCGGCTGTTCGAGGTCGAGGGCGGGAAGATCGGCGTCGCCGACGGCTGGCAGCACGGCCCGACTGTGGACAAGGGCGCGCGCTGGGACGCGGCGGAGCTGGACGCGGTCGTCGCCGGGCTGATCGAGCGCGCCCCGGCCCCGGCGCCGGTCTATGGCGGTTGACGTGGGATAGCCTCGCGGGGCAGAGGCAGCGGGGGACGGGAGCGGACAGGAGCGGACAGGAGCGGCGAGCATGGGACAGGCAGGGCGACGTGGTCGGTGGGCGGTGCTGGTGGCAGTCGGCGCGCTGATGGTGGCCGGCTGTTCCTCCTCCGCATCGATCAAGGGGTCGGCGCCCAGCCCCGGTTCCGGTTCCAGCTCCGGCGCCAAGGCTCCGGCGAAAAGCTGGGGCGAAGAGCCGGCCATGACCATCGACACGACGAAGAAGTACACGATGACGCTCCACACCAACCAGGGGGACATCGTCATCGCCATGGACGCCTCGAAGACGCCGCACACGGTCAACTCCATGAACTTCCTGGCGAGCCAGCACTTCTACGACGGCAGCTACTGCCACCGCCTGTCGACCTCGGGCGGCCTGCAGATGCTCCAGTGCGGCGACCCGACGGCCGGCGCCGAGGCGGCGAGCACGGACGGCGCCGGAGGACCGGGCTACCAGTTCCAGGACGAGAACCTGGCCGGGGCCACGTATCCGGACGGCACGGTGGCGATGGCCAACCGCGGTCCGGGCACCAATGGCTCGCAGTTCTTCCTGGTGTTCGCCGACACCCAGCTGACGCCGGACTACACACCGTTCGGCAAGATCACGACCGGCCACGACATCCTGACCAAGGTGGCCGCCGGCGGCATCGCGAGCCCGGGGCAGGACGGCACCGGACGGCCGAACATCCCGGTGCGGATCACCTCGGTGACGGTCAACCCGAGCTAGTCAAGGCAGACGTGTAACCCGTTTGTCACCCGGTCGGTGTCTGGGGTGGTACAGGACACCGACCGGGAGGGGCGGGGAATGGACGGGACGGTCGCCGAGAGGCGGCGGGTACGGAGCGGGGGATCGGCGGTGAAGGCCGCACAGGAGGACTCCTTCCAGGCGTTCGTCGAGGCGTCGTGGCATCGCCTGCTGCGCACCGCCTATCTGCTGACCGGAGACCACGGGGCCGCCGAGGACCTGGTGCAGAGCGCCTTGATGCGCACGTTCCGGCACTGGGACCGCATCGAGCGCCGCGACGCGCCGGAGGTCTACGTCCGGCGCGTGATGGTCAACCTCAACATCAGCGCCTGGCGGCGGCGCCGGGTGGTCGAGCACAGCGTCGCCGAGCCGCCGGAGCGCGGCGTCGGCGCCGGCCACGAGGCCGACCACCAGGAGGCGCACGCGCTGCGCGACGAGCTGTGGCGCACCGTGCGCGCGATGCCGCCGCGGATGCGGACCGTCTTCGTGCTGCGCTATTTCGAAGACCTGTCCGAGGCGGAGGTCGCCTCGGTGATGGGGTGTGCCGTCGGCTCGGTCAAGAGCCAGATCTCGCGGGGGCTGGCCAGGCTCCGCACCGAGTTCCAGGTGGAGAGGAGTGCCCGGTGACCAAGGACGAGAACGAGAACGAGAACGAGTTCGAGGCCGCGTTCCGTGCGATGTTCGCCGAGCGCTCCCAGGACGTGACGGTGGGGACGGCGCCGTACCGGGCCGTGCGGCAGCGGATTCTGACGGCCCGGCGCCGGCGCCGGCAGCGGGTCGGCAGCGCGGGCGCGGCCCTGGCGGTGGCGGCGGTCGGGATCGGCGTGTGGGCGGTGGCCGGATCGAGCGGGCCGCAGTCCGTGGGTCCGGCCAAGCCGGGGAACACCAGCAGTCCCGCTATGCCGACGCCGCAGCGTTCCGGCCCGACGCGCTACTACTACGACGACGGCAAGACCGAACTGCCCGCCGGACCGCTGCGTGAGGCCGCCGCGGCGTACCTCGAAGCGAACTATCGGGGCGATCTCAAGGGTCTGAGCATCGTGACGACCTTCGACCGGGCTGAGCAGTCCGCGGCCGAAGCCCTGAAGTCGCCGAACGACGTCGGGCTGGCGGCGCTCGATCCCAAGACCGGCTACGTCAAGGTGCTGCGGGGGCCGTGGGACCGGCCGGTACAGATCGCCGACACCATGAAGCCGATCGTCCTCGCGGCGGCCTTCGAGACCGGGCACTACACGCCGGACACCGTCGAGCCGGCCAACGCCGACAAGCATCCTGTCTACTGGCACGACGGTGACAAGATGCCTCTGACATATGTCGATCCGCAAACCCACAAGGCGCGCAACTGGCCGCCGGAGCACAACGACGCGACCGTCGTGGGCGACCTCCGCATCAGCCTGCGCGCGGCCACCGCCACCGCCGCGAACGCCCCGTTCGCCTACGCCGGCATGGCGTCCGACGTCGGAGTCCTCAAGGTGCTGTCCACGGCCGTGACACTGGGGATCCCGCGCGACGCTCCCGACCTGCAGGCGGTGCCGTCCATCGTCATGGGCGTGAGCGAGGCGAGCCCGCTGACCATGGCGACCGTCTACGGCGTCTTCGCCGACGGCGGGGTGCGCCACGACCCGGTGCTGGTCTCAGCGGTGACCGATGCCACGGGCGCCACGGTCTGGAAGCCGGACACCACCGGCAAGGGTGTGCTGTCGCAGAACACGGCGACCGAGATCACCAGCGTCCTGAACAGCGTGGTGACGACCGGCACCGCGTCGGGTCGGGACGACGTGCGGGCGCTGGGCCGGCTGGGCATGGTCGGGATGCCGGGCACCGCCGACAACAGCCACTCGGCCTGGTTCGACGGCTACAGCCCGGACCTGGTGACCTCGGTGGCCCTGTCCCGGGTCGACGCGGGGGGAACGCCGCGGCCGCTCATCGGCGAGCCCGGCGGGTCGCCGGTGTCCGGGTCGACGGTGGTCGCTCCGCTGTGGGCGCAGTTCGCCAACCAGTTCGCTCACTGATTTTGGAACTCGTAGCGGATTTCGAGACCCGTAACGGAGGATCCGCCGGGCGCCTCCGCGCCGCCCGGCGGATCCGGCGCTCACCGCAGCGCCACGCGCCGCGCCAGCCCCAGCGGCAGCCCGCCGGACCCCGCGATCGTGTCGTGGAACTGCTTCAGCGTCCCCTTGCCTGAGGCCAGGTATTCGGCGCGGATCGCCTCGATCTCCAGGCAGCCGGTCAGGTACGAGGCCGCCTGCGTCGGCCACGCGCAGTACCGGTTCACCTCGCCCTTGGCGGTCTCCGGCGACAGCGACGCCTTCGACGCCATGAACGTCTCCGCCTCCTCGATGCTCATGTCGCCGGTGTGCAGCGCGGTGTCCACCACGATGCGGGCCGCGCGGAAGATCCGGGCGTCCAGGTGTCCGAGCTCGTGGCGGGGATCGGCGAAGTAGCCCTGCTCCCGCATCACGGTCTCGACGTACAGGCCCCAGCCCTCGATGAAGTACGGCGTGGTGAACATGTTGCGGACCGTGCGGCCCTGCTCGGCCACCCACGACAGGTGCCAGTGGTGGCCCGGGTAGGCCTCGTGGACCGCGATGGTCGGCATCGAGACCCGGGAGTTGGTGGCCAGCCGGCCCCGCACGGCTTCGGGGGAGGAGCCCTCCGGAGTGAACGGAACGTTGAAGACCCCGACCCGGGACGGCGTCAGCGCCGGGGGCCGGCTGTAGGAGGCCACCGACAGGATCGGGCGCAGGAACTCCGGCCCCGGCTGCACCCGGCACTCCTCGCCGGGGGCGAACGTCACCAGGTCGGCTTCGCGGGTGAACTGCCGCGCCCGCTCGGTCTCGGCGACGTACTCGGCGAGCATCGCCTCCTCGCTCGGCGGCACGTCCTCGCAGAGCATGGCCATGGTCGCGCGCCAGTCGGCCGAGCCGCCGGGGATGCGGGCCGCGAGCTCGCGCATCTCCGCGTCCAGCCCGTCCCAGGCCGCCCGGCCGCGGCGGTGCAGCTCGGCGGTGTCGTAGCCGAGCATCTCCACGTCCTGCAGCAGCCGGGAGTAGTAGGCCTCGCCGAGCCGCCAGTCGCCTTCGCAGCGCTCTGCGAAGTCCGCCAGGAACACCGCCAGCTCGTCGAAGGCCGCCGCGGCCGGTTCGGCGGCGTCCGCCAGCTGCGCGCGCAGCTCCTCGTCGCGGACCAGCGCCGGCAGGCTCCGGGTGAAGAACGAACGGCCGGTGCGGGCCTGGCCCAGCGCCCGGTCCACCAGCAGCCGCGGCGCGATGCCCGGGTCCAGGTTGGCCCGGCAGAACGCCAGCGTGTCCGGCACCAGCTTCAGCTTGGCCAGCGCCTCCTCGACCAGCCGCGCCTCGGAGCGGGTCCGCTGCTCGAACGGCAGGTAGACCGAGTACAGGGCGGTGCCGATGTACTCGGCCGGGTCCCGCCGCCAGTTCTGCCGCTCCGCGCCGATACCCGCCTTGCGCAGCTGGGCGCGGACCAGGTCGCGGTCCACGCCGTCGGCGAAGCCGCAGTCGGCGTCGGCCAGCGCGTCCAGGGCGGCCAGGTGCGCGGCGGCCTCGTCGGCGCGGCGCTCGTAGCCGTCCGCCGACAGGTCGCCGTGGCTCATGGTGTGCGCGGGGTCGTCCGAGCCCATGATCGTCGCTGTGACCGGATACGCGTCCAGGTACCAGGCGACGGCGGCGCCGACCGCGTCGGCCACCGGGTTCTGGGAGGGTTCTGCAAAGGTCATGGGCCGACGTTAGCGCTCGGCAGCGGCGAGGGCGCGCAGGATTACAGCGCGGACACCCTCGCTCGACCCTGGTCCATGGTGGAGCGACCCTGGTCCGTGGTGTAGACCAGTGCCGGTGACGGGCCGACTACCAAGCCGGCCCGTCAGCGCGGGTTCATGCGGTGCCCATGCGGAGTCCACGCGGGTTCGGTCCGCTGCCGGATCCGCTCAGAACGTCGCGTTCACGACCCAGTGGTCCAGCAGCGTGTGGTCGCCGAGCACCTCGATCTCCTTCGAGCGCGGCGTGCGCCGGCCCCACACGAACAGGTACAGCTCGCCGACCGGCCCGCGTACCGCGGCCGCGCCCTTGGCGTGCGTGCGCCGCCAGCGGAAGCCCTGCGGCTCCAGGGTGATCAGCCACTCCGCGCCCGCACCGCCGAGCACGGCCGGGTCCACGGAACCCGGCACGGTGTCGGTGGCGTGCAGGTGCAGCGTCTCGCCGTCCCCGGTCAGCGCGTGGATCCGGGGGGAGAACGCGGCCGCCGAGGGCAGCACGGTCAGGAACTCGTCGACGCCGTCCACGGCCACCGTCGGATCGTGCTCCGGTGTGCGGCCCAGGGCCAGCTCGATGTCGGAGCGGTGCATCGCGGTCTCGTGCAGTATCCGCCGCGCCCAGGCGCCGGCGGTGGGTTCCGGGCCCCAGGACCAGACCGGCTTGTCGGCGCCGGCGGTGCGCACCTCGCGCACCAGGTCCGCGGCCCCGGCCCGGAGCCAGTCGGGGTAGCCGTCGTAGGCCGCCGGGAAGCCGAGGTCGAGCGAGCGCGGATCCTCGCGCAGGCCGGAGCGCACCATGGCGCTCGCCCAGCGGTGTGTCGTGCCGAGGTGCCGCGCGACCTTGCGCACGTTCCAGCCCGGGCAGGTGGGGACCTCCAGGTCCCAGTCGTTCGGGCCGAGGCCCGCCAGCAGCGCCGCGGCGCGCTCGGCCTCGGCGGCGAGGTGGTCCGTGTGGACGAGTTGCGGGTTGGCCGTCTCGCTCATCATCGGCTTCTGCCTTCCATCGGTGGTCTCGGGCACCGCCGGTGCGCGCGCTGGACGGGCGCGCCGGGAGGGTCGGCGGTGTGAGGGGACGAGTCATCGGTGGTGAACGGATATGGAATTGGTCGCGGACGCGGGTGCGCCCTCGAAGGAACATTGGCCCACCGCGCGGCGGGCCGCTACTCGGCGGACGTGTGATCATCGTCTCGCCGCCGCCGCGGTTCCCGACCACCTTCCCCTCCGGACACCGGCCCACACCTGCAACGCGCCACAACCTGCTGCGGCAAGGCGCGGTTTCCTTCCGGCAGCGGCGGTGCGTAACAATCGGGCAAAGCCCCGAGGGTGCGAGTCGTTCCGGCCCGGGCGGGCATGGGCGAGCGATCGGTGAGGCGGAAGGCGCGCGCGTGGGACTGGCATGGGGCTTGATCGGGGCGTTCGTCAGCGCGCTCGCCTACGGGGCGGCGACGGTGCTGCAGGCGATCGGCGCCGGCCGGACCAAGGACACCGGCGGCGCCGGGGTGGACCCCCGGCTGCTGATCAGGGTGCTGTCGCAGCTGCCGTTCGTCCTGGGCCTGGGGCTGGACGTGGTGGGGCTGGCGGCGAACCTGGTGGCGCTGCGGGAGCTGCCGCTGTTCGCGGTGCAGGCGATCGTGAACTGCTCGCTGGCGGTCACCGCGCTGCTCGCGGTGCCGCTGCTGAAGGCCCGGCTCGGCCGGCGCGACTGGACCGCGATCGGCGCGGTGGTGGCCGGCCTGGTGCTGGTCGGGATCTCGGCCGGCAAGGAGGAGCCGGTGCACACCGGCCGCGGGCTGCACTGGTGTGTGCTGGCGGCGGTGCTGGTGCTGATCGCCGCCGCGCTGGTGGTGATCCTCAAGCTCGGCGGGAACTCGGTGGTGCTGGGGGCGTTCGCCGGCTCGCTGTTCGGCGCGTTCGCGATCTGCGTCCGCATCCTTCCGGACCTGAGCCCGTCGAAGCTGATCGGGGATCCGGCGTTCTACGCGCTGCTGGCCGCCTCGGTCACCGGATTCCTGTTCTTCACCACCGCGCTGCAGCGCGGGTCGGTGACGCTGGCGACCGCGATGCTGGTGGTCGGCGAGACCGTGGTGCCGGCGCTGCTGGGGGTGACGCTGTTCCACGACCACACCCGGCCCGGGTTCGTGCCGGTGGCGGTGATCGGGTTCCTGTGCGCGGTCGGGGGAGCGGTGACGCTGTCGCGGTTCGGGGAGGCCGAGGCGCACTCGGCCGATTCCGGCTCAGGCGGCGGCGACTCCGGCGGCGGTCACGGTGCCGCGGCGGCCTCGGCGGAGCCGTCGGCGACCAGCTGATCGCGCACCCGGTCGACCTCGTGCGCGACCGTGCCCTCGAGGGCCTCGACGACGTGCTTCAGTTCCGTCAGCTCACCGCGGACCTCGTCGACCAGGTCGTCCCCTGCCGGGTCCTCGGCGTCCGCCGTCGCGGTGCGGCCCCGCCGCTTGACCAGGTACAGGCCGAGGCCGCCGGCCACGGCCAGACCCAGCAGCACCCAGCTGACCAGCGAGGCGTAGTGCTCGATCTTGTGCCAGGCGTTGCCGGCGGCGTAGCCGAGCAGTGTGAAGCCGGCGGCCCAGACGATGCCGCCGAGCGCGTTCCAGAACAGGAACTTCTTGTACGGGACCCGGGACACGCCGCACAGCCCCGGCACCAGCGCGCGCAGCGCCGCCGCGAACCGGCCGGTGAACACCGCTTTGCCGCCGAGCTTGTTGATCAGGTCCTTGCCCTGCTGGATGTGCTCGGGCTTGACGAACCGCGCGGGGAGCTTGGTGAGCAGCCCGTCGCCCCACTTCTTGCCGACCTCGTAGCCGACGCTGTCGCCGATGATCGCGCCGGCGATCGCCGCGCCCATCGCCACGGCCAGGTTGACCTTGCCGTTGAACGCCAGGAAGCCGCCGATCACCACCGCGATCTCGCCCGGGACCAGGAAGCCGAGGAACACCGAGGCCTCCAGCGCGGGCAGCAGGAACACCAGTGCCAGTGCCGCCGGGCCGGGCAGTTTCTGCAGTGTGTCCGCGATCCAGGTCAGAAGTGCTCCCATGGACGCCAGCTTAGGCGGTCCGACGATCGGGCGGGGCGCCCGGAAGTCGGGGATCGGGGTCATACCTCGGTATGACCCCGCGGCGCGGCCCCGGAGTCAGGCCGCTGACGGCACCCGGGTCCAGGCCCGCACGATGTCCCGGACCGAGATCATCCCGGCCACCTCCTCGGCGTCGAGCACGATCAGGTGCCGGAAGCCGCCGCGGGTCATGGCCTCGGCGGCCTGCTCCAGCGTCCAGCGCGGGGTGGCGAACACCACGTCGTGGGTCAGGTGCGTCTCGACCGGCTCGGTGTCCGGGTCCAGCCCGGCGCCGACGGCGTGCAGGATGTCCCGCTCGGTGATGATGCCGATCCCGAAGGTCTCGGGGTTGTGCACCACGGCGCTCCCGACGCCGCGCTGCGTCATCAGCCGCGCGGCCTGGCGCAGCGTGTGGCGGGGGCCGATGAGCAGGATCTCGGTCGACATGGCGTCGTGGACGTGCCGGGCGGGGCCGGCGGGCATGGGGCTGGAGGACATGGTCGCTCCCTGAGGGGGGGTTGCCTGGGGGCCTTCTTTTCACAAGTTCACATGAAGGGAAGGCGTTGGCAAGCCACAAGCCGGGTGAATCTTCCCCGGGTCGCCAGGAAATCCCGCTCAGCTGTCCAGTTGGTGCCCACCCACGTAGTAGAGCAGCTCCTCGTGCAGCAGCCCGTTCGACACCGCGGCCGACCCGCCGAACACCCCGGGCATGCCGTCCACCGAGGTGAACATCCCCCCGGCCTCGGTCACGATCACCGCCAGCGCCGCCATGTCCCACAGTGAGAGCTCCGGCTCGGCCGCCATGTCCACCGCCCCCTCGGCGACCAGCATGTGTGACCAGAAGTCACCGTAGGCCCGGGTGCGCCAGCAGGCCCGCGAGAGGTCGAGGAACGCGTCGAGCTTGCCGTACTCCTCCCAGGAGACCACCGAGGAGTAGGCCAGCGACGCGTCCGCGACGGCCGCCACGTTCGACACCTGGCAGCGCTGCGCCGAGGCCAGGGACCGCCCGGTGAACGCCCCGCCGCCCTTCGCCGCCCACCACCGCCGCCCCAGCGCCGGCGCCGACACCACCCCGGCCACCACCTCCTCGCCCTCCATCAGCCCGATCAAGGTGGCCCATACCGGCACCCCGCGCACATAGTTCTTGGTGCCGTCGATCGGATCGATGATCCACTTGCGCCCCGTCGCCCCCGCCGCGGTCTCCCCGAACTCCTCCCCGAGCATCGCGTCCCGCGGCCTGGCCCGCGACAACGCCGACCGAATCGCCTCCTCAGCGGCCTTGTCGGCATCGGAAACCGGCGTCATGTCGGGCTTGGCTTCCACCCTCAAGTCCCGGGCCTTGAACCGGCCCATGGTGATGGCATCAGCGGAGTCCGCGAGGACGTGCGCCAGCCGGAGATCGTCATCGAAGGCGGTCATGCGTCACACGATAGGGCGAATCAGCAACACGGCGCCGCGCCGCTCCCCCCAAGTCCACCCCCCGGTCACTAACCTGGCCGTATCTTCCGACGAACACCCAACCCGCCCAAGCCGCCGCGACCCCTCCGCGCCCTGTCGCCCCGGCGCCTCAGCAGCTGGCTGGGCCTCAGCGCCACTAACTCCGGCCATCTGCCAGCCGACTTGCTAGAGCCCATCATCGAGCCGCGCCTGGGCATCGACGGCTGGAGCTACACCGGCACCTCTCTCGAGGAGTGCGTCGACCCCCACCTCGAGCCAGAACTGGCCCAAGCGGTACACCTGATCACCAGCGGCCTCGCCACAGCGTGGAACTACCGCCGCGCGATCCAGCTGCTCGAGAGCCAGCGGGCCTACGGCCAGGCCTACGCGATCCTCGAGGCCTGGGCGACAGACGGGCCGGAGCCGGACGGGAGCCTGTCGAAGTGGCGCGCCAGGTTGGCGGCTGGTGTGCTGAGGCATGGTGGGGGGGCGTTTTAGGGAAGCAGGGCCAAAGTCAAGATCAAAGTCAAGGGCGACAGTCAAGGGCGACAGGCAAAGTCAAGGGCGACAGTCAAAGGCGCCTCCGGCGGCGCCTCCGGCGAGGGCCTCGCTCTGGGAAGGGGG
>JABFWL010000660.1 GCA_013362315.1 Catenulispora sp.
ACCCGGGGCCGCGACGCGGCATACGATGGCTCGCGATGTCCGACACGCCGCCTTCCACACCGCCGTCGCAGCCCTCCTCGACGGCCCAGTCCGCTGCTTCTGCCGCGCAGCCCGACCGCCTCCCGGCCCGCCTGCTCGGCCCTGCCGAGGTTCGCAAGCTCGCCGAGCGGCTCGGCGTGTCGCCGACCAAGAAGCTCGGCCAGAACTTCGTCATCGACCCGAACACCATCCGCCGCATCGTGCGCGCCGGCGACGTCACCGCCGACGACGTGGTGGTGGAGGTCGGCCCCGGCCTCGGCTCGCTGACGCTGGGCCTGCTGGACGTGGCGCGGCGGGTGGTGGCGGTGGAGATCGATCCGACGCTGGCCGCGGCGCTGCCGGACACGCTCGCCGAGCACGCGCCGGGCATCGCGGCCGGGCAGGTGGAGTTCGAGCTCGTGCACGCTGACGCGCTGCGTGTCACGGCGCGGGAGGTGCCCGGGCCGCCGCCGACCGCGCTAGTGGCGAACCTGCCGTACAACGTGGCGGTGCCGGTGCTGCTGCACATGCTGGAACGGTTCCCGAGCATCGAGCGCACGCTGATCATGGTGCAGGCCGAGGTGGCGGACCGGCTGGCCGCCGAGCCCGGCTCCCGGGTCTACGGGGTGCCGTCGGTGAAGGCGCGGTGGTTCGCGGACGTGAAGCGGGCCGGCTCGATCGGGCGGAACGTGTTCTGGCCGGCGCCGAACGTCGACTCCGGGCTGGTGCGGCTGGACCGCCGGGACGCGCCGCCGACGGCGCTGGTGGAGCGGCGCGAGGTGTTCGCGGCGGTCGACGCGGCGTTCGCGCAGCGGCGCAAGACCCTGCGCTCGGCGCTGAGCGGCTGGGCCGGGTCCGCGGCGGCCGCGGAGCGGGCGCTGGTGGCGGCCGGGATCGAGCCGAGCGCGCGCGGGGAGACGCTGACGGTCGAGGAGTTCGCCCGGCTGGCGGAGCAGCGGCCCAAGGCCCCGGAGGCGGCCGAGACGGCGGTTCCACGGTCCGGAGAAGCGTCGTGACCGCCGCCGCGCTCACGCCTGACGACGAGCCCGAGGACGAGCCCGGCGATGAGGCTGGGGACGAACCCCGTCCTGGTGTGACGAGGTCGGTGACAGTCCGAGTGCCGGCCAAGGTGAACCTGGCGTTGTCGGTCGGGCCGCTGCGGCCCGACGGGTATCACGACTTGGCGACCGTTTTCCATGCGGTGGGGCTGTTCGACGAGGTCTACGCCACCGAGGCGGACACCCTGTCGCTGACGTGCAATGGCGAAGGTGCCGCCGAAGTCCCGCTGGACGAGACGAACCTGGCATGGCGGGCGGCCGTACTCCTCGCCGAGACGACGGGGCGTCGGGCGGCGGTGCGGCTGCACCTGGCGAAGGGGATCCCGGTCGCCGGGGGCATGGCCGGCGGGTCGGCGGATGCCGCCGGTGCGCTCGTGGCCTGCGATGCGCTGTGGGGGACCGGGTTGTCCCGGGACGAGTTGCATGCTTTGGCCGCGCGCCTTGGCAGCGACGTTCCGTTTGCGCTCTATGGCGGCACGGCAATAGGCACGGGGCGCGGTGAGCAGATCGCGCCAGTGTTGGCGCGTGGTGAGTTCCACTGGGTTTTCGCCTTTGCGCACGAAGGTTTGTCGACGCCGGCCGTCTTCCGCGAGCTGGACCGGTTGCGTGCGGCGGCCGGAGAGGAGGCGCCGGCGCCTGGCGTGGACGAGGAACTGCTGCGGGCACTCCGGGCCGGCGACTCGCGGCTGCTCGGTGCCGCGCTGCACAACGACCTCACGCAGGCGGCGACCTCGTTGCGTCCGGATCTGCGGGCCACGTTGCAAGCCGGTCGTGACGCCGGCGCGATCGGCACGCTGCTGTCCGGTTCCGGCCCGACCTGCGCTTTTCTCGCCGCCGACGCTTCCGGGGGCGCGGCCGTCGCCGAGGCGCTGTCGGCGGCGCCGTCGGTACGCGCCGTGCGACGCGCGCTGGGTCCGGCGGCCGGAGCATACGTGCTCTGAGCTCGCCTGTGAGCGCTTGTGGCAGTGCCCCTGAGGGCACCTCCGTAGACACCTCTGCGCGCACTATCGCCGGTCCCGGCCGTTACGATGGCCCCTCAGGAGGGGGCCTCATGGACGCACTCAAGCCCGACGACCCTACGCGGATCGGGCCGTTCACACCGCTCGCACGTATAGGTGCGGGCGGCATGGGGCGTGTCTATCTGGCCCGGTCCCGGGGCGGGCGTCCGGTCGCGGTGAAGGTGATCCGCGCGGAGTACGCCGAGGACGAGCGGTTCCGGTCCCGGTTCCGGCGCGAGGTCGAGGCCGCGCGTACGGTGAACGGCTTGTACACCGCTTCAGTGTTGGACGCCGGTCCGGACGACGCCGAGCCGTGGTTCGCCACCGCGTACATTCCCGGCCCCTCGTTGCAGCGGGTGGTGCAGGACCACGGGCCGCTGCCAGAGCACTCGGCGCGGGTGCTGGGCGCCGGCATCGCCGAGGCGCTGGGCGCGATCCACGGGGCCGGCCTGATCCATCGCGACCTGAAGCCGTCGAACGTCATCTGCGGTCCGGACGGCCCGCGTGTCATCGACTTCGGGATCAGCCACGCGGTGGACGGGACGTCGCTGACCGCGACGGGCGTCGTCGTCGGGTCGGCGCGATACGCGAGTCCCGAGCAGTGCCGGGCGGACCTGGAGAGCTCGCCTGCCTCTGATGTCTTCGCGCTCGGCGGCGTGCTGGTCTACGCGACGACTGGCGTTCCGCCGTTCGGCGAGGGCCCGGACCATGTGCAGCTGTATCTGGTGGTGCATGAGCAGCCGGATCTGGCGGGCGTGCCGGTCGGACTGCGGCCGATCGTGGCTGCCTGCCTGGAGAAGAACCCCGCCGATCGGCCGAGTATCGACCAGCTGCTGGACGCGTTGCTGCCGCCGGACGAAGTCACGGCGAGTGCCGCCGTCGACTGGCTTCCTGAAGCGGTGCACCGGGAGTTGCGGAACTATGCGGCCGCGCCGGTGACGGGTGTCACGGAAGTACCGACGCATGAGCGGCCGGAGCATGATCCCGTGCGGTTGTCCGGAGGGAGCTACCGGACTGTCGGCTCGACGTCCGCTGTGAGTGCGCCGCCGACGCCGCCTCCGATCTCGGCGTCTCAAGGTTCGTCGTGGGGGTCATCTGAGGGTTCGTCTCAGGGTTCGTCCAGTCAGGCGAGCCAGGCATCGAGTCCGACGCGGCGTCGGCTGCTCACCGGGATCGTGGGACTGGCGGCGATGGGAGCTTCGGGCGGCGGCGCTTGGTATGCCGCCACTCGACACAGCAAAAAGACTGGGGCACAGGGGAGCGGACCGACCACGTCGTTGTCCACCACTCCGGCCGGCGGGCAGAACCTGGCCACCGGTTCCTCGGCGCCGCCGTCGTCCACGGTTTCGTCGTCCGCGACCTCCCCGTCCGCGACGCCGTCGCCGCACGCGACCGGGAAGTACGGCCAGGACTGGTCGGTGGACACGGATCTGAGCCGGAGCGGCGGGGTCGTGGTCCGTGGCGGCCGGCTGTTCGGGGTCTACACCGCGAACTCCAGCAGTCCCAATCCCCAGCAGAGCCTGGTGGCTCTCGACACCAAGTCCGGCGGCGCTCTGTTCCACCCGGCGAACATCCCGGGTGTGGACACGGTCGCCGGTGCCGGCATCGCGGTCGACGACCGGTACGTCTACACCTACGGCTCCGGCACGGTCTATGCCTGGCATCTGGAGGACGGCCAGCCGGCGTGGAGCAAGGGCGGCGTCCTGCAGCCGTCGACCGAGACCAACGGCATGCCGTTGGCCGGCATTCTCGGCATGATCGACGGCGTCCTGATCATCGGGGCGCCGATCATCGACCCCAAGAATCCGCCTTGTCTGGCAGGGTTCGATGTCACGGGTCAGACTCGTCTGTGGGTTCGCAAGCCGACTGAGCTGCTGACGAGCCTGCCCGCCGACATGAGCAAGTCCGATGCCGGCCTCAGCATCGGCGTCACGGTTCCGCGCGCGGGCAGCCAGTTCCACGTCACGCTGTCCGATCAGACGTCGTTGCGGGTGCTGAAGGGTGTGGATCCGAAGTCCGGCAAGGACTTGTGGCACGCGCCTTTCACCCATCGCACCGAGAACAGCGCGGGCACCACCAACCCGACCGTGACCGGCACTGCGGACCACGTCTTCCTGACTGACATGCACAGCGGCTCGATCCACGCCTACGACACCACCGGCGTGTGGAAGTGGACGCATCCCGACCCTGATTCGCCCGACCATGTGACGCTCGCTCCGGAGCAGCGCTACACCGGTCCGGTGGTCGAAGTGGACGGGACCGTGTACGCGACCAATGCGAGGGCGGTGATCGCGTTGGACGCCTTCAGCAAGTCGCCGGCGGGGACGACGATCTGGCCGTCGTCGAAGCAGTTCAACGGTCTGATCGGCGCACCGGCGGTGGTGGGCGGCAAGATCTGGGTCGAAGTCGACACGCCGTCGAACGCGACCTCGCTGGCGGTGGCGGTGCTGAACCGGTCGGACGGCAAGCTGGTCACGCAGTACGCGATGCCGCCCGGGCCGACCGGGAGCAGCGCCGACATGCTGATCGCCGACCCGGATCCGGAGACTCCGGCGGTGTATGTGGTGACGGCGAGCGGATCGGTGCTCGGGTACTACCGGGAGCAATAGGTACTCAAGCACCCGCTGCGCGTAATGAGTACGTCATGAGTATCCGGGCTCACGCGAGGCGACCCCCCGTGCACGCACCATCGAAGCATGACCACACCGATGGCGAACCGGAACACGGCCGCGTTCTACTTCC
The DNA here is from genome assembly GCA_013362315.1 of Catenulispora sp. Classification (GTDB taxonomy): domain Bacteria; phylum Actinomycetota; class Actinomycetes; order Streptomycetales; family Catenulisporaceae; genus Catenulispora. Next base: position 4,817 of record JABFWL010000660.1, read on the forward strand.
AGACGGTCGCGTCTTTCCTCGTGTCGGCCGGCGCGACGGTCGTCGGCATCGCGTATCTGCCGGTGAACGCCTGGGAGCGGGCGTTCCTGGGGCTGGGGCTGATGTACACGATCACCTCGGCGATCACGCTGGCGAAGGTGGTGCGGGACAGGCAGGAGGAGGCGCAGTTGATCGGGCGCGTGGACCGGGCACGGCTGGACAAACTGATCACGGAGCATGACCCGTTCAAGGATGTGGCCTGAGGCCAGTTCGGCGTATGCGCAGGCCACAAGCGGGAAGGATTGGCAATAACCAGGCAAAGGATTCAACTCGGGTTCTTCTCCTCTGCACTATCGCGGACTACTGATATACGGCGGCGCCGGTACCCCGGCGCCGCCGCAGTCCGCCCTCAGGAGGAGATCACGTGTTCCACAAGCACCGTCCCCTCAGACGCCCCGCATCTCCGCTCACCCGCCGCTTCGCCGCCACCGCGGTCGGAGCGGCGCTGACCGTCGCCGGCCTGGCCGCCGCGACCGCTCCGGCGCACGCCGCCGGCGGCGTGCCCCGCTACGACCACGTGGTCGTGGTCATGGAGGAGAACCACTCCTACGACGAGGTCAACGGCTCCACCAGCGCGCCGTACATCAACAACACCCTGGCCGCCGGCGGGGCGGTGTTCACGCGATCGTTCGCGATCGAGCATCCGTCCGAGCCGAACTACCTGGATCTGTTCTCCGGTTCGAACCAGGGCGTGACCGACGACTCGTGCCCCCACACCTTCAGCACAGCCAACGAGGGCGCGCAACTGCTCGCGGCGGGCGATACCTTCGCCGGCTACTCCGAGGGGCTGCCCTCGGCCGGTTCCACCGCCTGCACCTCCGGCGCCTACGCGCGCAAGCACGTGCCGTGGGTGAACTTCAGCAACGTCCCGGCCTCCGACAACCTGCCGTTCACGAGCTTCCCGAGCTCGGCGAACTACGCGTCGCTGCCGACGGTGTCCTGGGTCATCCCGAACCTGAACAACGACATGCACGACGGCACCGTCGCGCAGGGGGACACCTGGCTGCACAACAACCTCGACGCCTATGCGCAGTGGGCCAAGACGCACAACAGCCTGCTGATCGTCACCTGGGACGAGGACGACTCCTCGATGAGTAACCAGATCCCGACGGTGTTCTACGGCGCGAACGTGAAGCCGGGGTCGTACAGCGAGACGGTCAATCACTACAGCGTGCTGCGCACGATCGAGGACATGTACGGCCTGCCGTATGCCGGCGCGGCCTCGTCGGCGACGCCGATCACGGACGTGTTCGCCACGAGCCCGACCGAGACCGTGTCGGTGACCAACCCGGGCAATCAGACTTCGACGGCCGGGACGGCGATCAGCAGCTTGCAGGTCCCGGCCGCTGATTCGGCTGGCAAGGCGCTGACCTACTCCGCCAGCGGCCTCCCTGCCGGTCTGTCGATCAGTGCTTCTGGGGCTATCACTGGCACACCGACCACCGCTGGTACTTTCTCGGTCACGGTGACGGCGTCCTCTGGCACAGCGAGCGGCAGCACCACGTTCTCCTGGACCGTGAACCCGGTCGGTGGCGGCTGCACGGCCGAGCAGCTGCTCGGCAACCCGGGCTTCGAGACCGGCAGCGCTGCTCCCTGGACGACGAGCCAGGGTGTCATCAACAGCGACACCACCTCGGAGCCGGCCCACTCCGGTTCGTGGGATGCGTGGATGGACGGCTATGGCAGCAGCCACACCGACACCCTGGCGCAGAAGGTGACGATCCCGTCCACGTGCAAGGCGGCGACGTTCGCGTTCTACCTGCACATCAACACTGCGGAGACCACGAGCAGCACGGCCTACGACAAGCTCAGCGTTCAGGTGCTGAACTCAGCGGGGACTGTGGTGGCGACGCTGGGGACGTACAGCAACCTGAATGCGGGGAGTGGGTACGTGGCGCACTCGTTCAGCTTGGCGCCGTACATCGGGCAGAGCGTGTCGGTGAAGTTCACGGGGACCGAGGATTCGTCGTTGCAGACTTCGTTTGTTGTGGATGACGCGAGTGTGAATGTGAGCTAAGCCAAGTTGGTTGTCGGGGCGGCGGCTGCATCGAAGCCGAGCCGGTACACGCGAGCCGCCGTCCCACTGAACACGTCTTCGAGCTCTAAGTCCCTCAGCCCACCCGTCAACTCCCGAGCACTCTCGACCACCTGCGCGTACTCAGCAGCAAGTGTGCACACCGGCCAGTCACTCCCGAACATGACGCGCTCCGGGCCGAAGGCGTCGAGCACGGTCTCCGCATACGGCCGGAGATCAGCTGTCGTCCAGCTGCGATGGTCAGCTTCGGTAACCATGCCCGACAGCTTGCACGTGACGTTGGGCAGCGCCGCCAGCACCCTGACATCACTGGCCCACGGCTCCATCTCGCCCGAGGCGATCAGCGGCTTGCCAAGATGATCCAGCACGAAGCTCAGCTCCGGCACCTCCCGAGCAGCCGCCGCGCAAGACCGAATCTGGTCGGCACGCACAATCAGATCGAATGTCAGCCCGGACGCCGCCAAGTGTCGCAGGCCTTTGACGGTGGCAGCCTCAGTGAGCCACGAGCCGTCCGCCAGTTCCTGAACCTGGTGCCGGATACCCACCAGCCATCGTCCCCCGACGCCCTCGCGCAGCCCCGCCAGCCGCTCCGCGAAGTCCGGCGCCGCGACGTCGGTCCAGCCGACCACCCCCGCGATCAGATCCGATGAATCGGCCAGCGCCAGCATCTCCGGAGTCTCCTCGGCCGCGTGAATCGTCTGCACCAGGACGGTCGCGGTGATCCCGGAGGCGGCGGCGAGCGGCTCCAGGTCCGCGACCTGGAAGCTGCGACGCAGTGCCGGGAGGTCCGCGGTCCAGGGCTGGTCGCGGACAGCGAGATCCCAGACGTGGTGGTGCGCGTCGATGATCGGCATCGGCATCACTCAGTCCTCCAGACCTTCAGCGGCCGCTTCAGAAGCCTCGGGCAGCTCGAAGATCATCGGAAGCGGCACATCGCCCCCGACCAACGAGAAGTCCCGAAACTCGCCGACCTGCGCCTGCCAAGCCTGGTCCGCCTTCTTGTCGGCGAGGAAGGCGTTCAGCGCTTCCCAGTCGTCACATTCGACCAGGTGGAACAGGTCAACACCGTTGCGCCAGATCGTCCAGGAGCTACACCCGCCAGCGCGCAGCAGAGTGGGAATCGCAGGCGGGATCTCCGCGTGGGCTTGTTCGTAGCCCGCTATGCCGTCGGGCTTGAGCCGGGTGTGGAGGGCAACGCGCATGGGAAGCTCCCTGGAATCATCGGATCTCTGTTCCGCTCGCCGGGAGTGTAGTCGGTGTCGTCCCCCTCGCGTGTGTCGAACGAGACAACCTCCGCAGCCGTCAAACCAACATCCGGCGGGAATACGATCATCCCGCACACGGTTGAAGGGTTTGTTCAACTTTCAACTTCCTGGAGGGCGCAATGACCCAGATGCAGTTCGGCGTCTTCACCGTCGGAGACGTGACGCCCGACCCCACCACCGGTCGGGCGCCCTCCGAGCGGGAGCGCATCAAGGCCATGGCCGCCATCGCCGAGCACGCCGAGCAGGCGGGGCTGGACGTCTTCGCGACCGGCGAGCACCACAACCCGCCGTTCGTGCCCTCCTCGCCCACCACGCTGCTGGGCTGGGTCGCGGGCCGCACCTCCAAGCTGCTGCTGAGCACCGCCACCACGCTGATCACCACCAACGACCCGGTGAAGATCGCCGAGGACTACGCGATGCTGCAGCACCTGGCCGACGGCCGGGTCGACCTGATCCTCGGTCGCGGGAACACCGGGCCGGTGTACCCCTGGTTCGGCAAGGACATCCGGGACGGCATCGATCTCGCGCTGGAGAACTACGCGCTGCTGCGGCGGCTGTGGGATGAGGACGTGGTCGACTGGAACGGCCGGTTCCGGACCCCGCTGCAGGGCTTCACCGCCACCCCGCGGCCGATGGACGGCGTCGCGCCGTTCGTGTGGCACGGCTCGATCCGGTCCCCCGAGATCGCCGAGCAGGCCGCTTACTACGGCGACGGCTTCTTCCACAACAACATCTTCTGGCCGAAGGAACACACCCAGCGGATGGTGGCGCTGTACCGGAGGCGCTTCGCGCACTACGGGCACGGCAGTGAGCAGCAGGCGATCGTGGGACTCGGCGGCCAGGTGTTCATGCGGAAGAACTCGCAGGATGCGGTGCGCGAGTTCCGGCCGTACTTCGACAACGCCCCGGTGTACGGCCACGGCCCGTCGCTGGAGGAGTTCATGGCGGAGACCCCGCTCACGGTGGGTACGCCGGAGCAGGTGATCGAGCGCACGCTGAAGTTCCGCGACTACGTCGGCGACTACCAGCGCCAGCTGTTCCTGCTCGACCACGCCGGGCTGCCGCTGAAGACCGTGCTGGAGCAGATCGACCTGCTCGGCACGGAGGTGGTGCCGGTGCTGCGCAAGGAGTTCGCGATCGGCCGCCCGGCCGAGGTGCCGGACGCCCCGACGCACGCCGCGCTGGTCGCGAAGGCGGCCGGGGTGGCCGCGGCGGCCGACGAGGCGGCGCGGGATGATGAACGGCTGGCGCTGTTCGACACGAAGGAGGCCATCGCACCGTGAGTGCATACGAGGCGGCGGAGGCCGGCTACCGCGAGGAGGCGCCGGGCGCCGCGTCGGGTGGCAGTGCCTGGTTCACGGAGCGGCCGGCGACGGCGGCGCCGGGCAGGTCCCGCCTCGACGGATCGAACGGGCTGGACGGATCGAACGGGCCGGAGGAGTTGAGCGGATTGAACGGGCTGAGCGAGCTCGGCGGGCTGAACGCGCTGGACAACCGGGACGGCCTGGACCGCGACGTGTTCGGCGACCCCGCCTATGACGGCCCCGGCAAGCTGTTCCTCGACTCGGTCTTCGCCGAGGTCGACACCGACCGCTCCGGCGCCCCGGGCACCGCCCAGCCCTCGTCCGGAGGCTCCGCTCCCCTGCGCCTGGCCGTCGTCAGCGCCGGCCTCGGCCAGCCCTCCACGGCCCGTATCCTGGCCGACCGGCTCGCCGACGCCGCGCGCGTCCGGCTGGCCGGGCTCGCGCCCGGCCGCCGCGTGGACGTCGAGGTGCTGGAGCTGCGCGACCTGGCGCTCGACATCGCCGGCGCCATGGTCGCCGGCTTCCCGGGCGCCAAGCTGCGGGCAGCGCTGGACGCGGTGGAGGCCGCCGACGGCCTGATCGCCGTCAGCCCGATCTACACCGCCAGCTACAGCGGCCTGTTCAAGTCCTTCTTCGACGTGCTCGACAAGGACGCGCTCACGGGCAAGCCGACCCTGATAGCCGCGACGGGCGGCACCGCCCGGCACTCCCTCGCGCTGGACCACTCACTACGGCCGATGTTCGCCTACCTGCGCGCCTTCGTCGTGCCGACCGCGGTGTTCGCCGCCTCGCAGGACTGGGCGTCGGCCGGCGGCGACAGCCTGAACGAGCGGATCGAGCGCGCCGGCGGCGAGCTCGCCGCCCTGTTGGCCGGGGTGGCCGGCACTCCGGCCGCCGCCCGGAAGAAGCACGACGAGTTCGAGGACGTCGTCCCCTTCGAGCAGCGCATGGCCGCGCTGCGTGCCGGGCTCTGAGACGCTGCCGGACGTACACTCCGCACACTCGGCGCGGCTGCCGCCCTCAGCCGCGTCCGGTGATGCGCAGGTAGTAGCCGGCCGGGTCGTAGAGCCGGAAGTCGGTCAGCCCCCAGGAGCGCCGCGCAAGGTCCTGCTCGATCGGATAGCCCGTTGCCCGCACCCGGCGATGCGCCTCGGCCACATCGTCGACTTCCAGCACGATCTCCACCCCCGTCGGCACCGCCCGCGCCGCACGCTCGACCGGTGCAGAAGCGCGGGCCGCGCCGATACGCACACTTCCGTGCTCGACAGCGGCGTAGGGGGCGTCCGCGTCACGCTGATCGGCCGTCAGAGTGAAGCCGAGGCCCTCCGTGTAGAAACGCACGAACGCATCGAGGTCATCCGGGAAGATCTCCACACGCAAGGTCATCTCAGACCGTGGCCCGCTGTGTTCGCCAGACATCCCGCTCTTGCCCCATAGCCGTCTGCTGTCCGGCCGACGCGCGCTCTGAACAGCGCGTCCACGGCGCCGTTCCCATTCAGCTGTTGAGCTTACTGTCCTACGAGTCCCTACAGCCGCGCCTTCCCATCCAGCTCCGGCCATGTGAACACCGCCGATCCCCAGGCCAGTCCAGCCCCGATCGACGTCACCAGCACCCGCTGCCCGGCCGTCAGCCGGCCGGCGTCGTGCGCGTCGGCCAGAGCCAGCGGAATCGAGGCCGCCACCGTGTTGCCGACGTGCTCGATGTTGGTGACCACCCGGTCAGCGGCGAGGCCCACCTCCTGCGCCACGGCTTGGATGATGCGGATGTTGGCCTGGTGCGGCACGAAGCGGTCCACCGCGGCCGCGTCCCAGCCGGCCCGGGCCAGCGCCCGGCGCGAAGAGCCGGTCATCTCCCGGATCGCCCGCTCGAACACCGCCGGGCCGTCCATCACCAGATAGGGCCGCAGGTTCGCGACCGGCAGACCCAGCCGGGCGCGGGTACCGCCGCCGGGCACCTCGACCGTCGCCACCTGGGTGCCGTCGCTGCCGAGGTCGAAGGCCTCCAGCGCACCGGGCTCTCCGGGCGAGCCGGCCCGCAGCACCAGGGCGCCCGCGCCGTCGCCGAAGATCGCGGCGGTGAGCCGGTCCTCGGGATCCACCAGGGTGGTGAACACGTCGGCGCCGATCACCAGCACCCGGTCGGCCAGGTGACCGCGGATCAGGGCGCTGCCGGTGGCGAGCGCGTGTACGAAGCCGGCGCAGACCGCGTTGACGTCGAACGCGGCGCAGCCGGTGTGGCCGAGCCGAGCCGCCACCTCCGGCGCCGAGGCCGGGCACAGCCGGTCCGGGGTGGAGGTGGCCAGCACCACGGTGTCCAGCGCCCCGAAGCCGGCCATCTCCAGCGCTCGGCCGCCGGCCTCGACGGCCAGGTCCACCGTGGAGGCGTCGGCGGTGACGTGCCGGGCGACGATGCCGAGGCGGCCGCGGATCCAGGCGTCGGTGGTGTCGAGCCGGCCGGCCAGTTCGGCATTGGCGACACGGCGCGCAGGCACAGCCCCGCCCACACCTTGGACGACGGCCGCGCGAGGGTTCACGCGCCCGATTCTGCGCCGGAACCAGAGGACTCACATAGGACTTTCGCGAAAAATTCACCCGTAAGGTGCAGTTTCGGCTTGTTTCCGCCGGACCAGCCCGCTCATCGTTGCAGATCATGGACTGCCCCTGGACCTTCTCCGCCTTCCTGGCCCCGGACGGCCCCGCCGTCGAAACCGCCACCGAACTCGCCGCCGAACCCGGTGCCGGTTCCGTTCGGCTGCACCGGATCCGGCAGCTGCGCGGCCGCATCCTGTTCGACGGCGGCCGCCGCCCGGCCTTCCGCGAACCCGACGACCAGCCGCAGGATCTGGGCGCCTGGCACTTCACCGCGCGCCGCGTGCGCGACGGGCAGAACGGCGAGCACGGCCCGCCGCTGGGCTATGTCCGGCTGCTGACACCGGCCACCGCCGCCCGCTACCAGTCCCGGGAATTCCTCGGCGACGCGGCCTACGAGCAGGTCCTGCACGGCGCCGGCCTGGTCCCCGACTCAGTGTTCGAGCACAGCCGCCTGGTGGTCGAGCACCGTGCCCGCAAGCTCGGCCTCGGCCTGCACCTCAACGCCCTCGCCGTGGCGGCGGCGCACGAGCTCGGCGCGGCCGCGATGATCGGCACCTCCGGCACCGCCGACGGCCAGGACCGGTTCCACGCCCGCTTCGGCTTCCACCCGGTCCCCGGGACCCGGCGCTACGTCGAGAAGTACACCGAGGACGTCGTCATCCTGCTGCACCGCGCGGCCGACGGCGCCGGGGAGTACACCGGCCTGGTCGAGAGTTACCGGTTGCTGTTCCGCGACTTGATGGCCGAAGCCGAGGCGGAGGCCGAAGCCGAAGCTCAGGCTCAAGCTCAAGCCGCATCACAGGCGACAGGCGAGTCGGAGGTACCAGCTCAGAAGGCGGCCCAGACAGCAGCTCAGACGCCAGCCAAGGTGACCGCCCGGACGAAGGCGGCCGCGGTGTCAGAGCCCGGACCCAAGGTCCCCGCCCACCGAACCGTGACCCCGCCCCCCGGCCTGGTCGCGATCGGCGAGTCCGATCCGCAGCGCTGGAAGCCGGTGCTCTTCCGCCCGACCCGCCGCGACGACCGCGCCGCCCTCACCGCGCTGCTCAACACCGGCTCCGTCCGCGAAGTCGCGGACACCATCGAGGCCCAGCTGGAGGAGCTGATCCGGGCCCGCGACCCGGGCCGGCCGCTGGCCGCCGACGCGCTGGCCGACGCGCGCCGCGACCAGCTGGAGGGCCTGCCACCCTGGGACTACGGGACCTGGGCCTGGTACCCGTGGTCCGGCCGCCTCGTGCACGTGCTGCCGCGCGAGGAGTACCGGCTGGTCCGCACCGACCGCAACCGCGGCAAGATCGACCGGCCCGAGCAGCGCCGGCTGCTGGCCAAGCGGGTCGGCATCATCGGCCTGTCGGTGGGCAACAGCGCGGCCGTGACGCTGGCCCAGGAGGGCGTGGCCGGAGCGTTCAAACTCGCCGACTTCGACATCCTCAGCGTCTCCAACCTCAACCGGCTGCGCGCCGGCCTGCACCAGGTCGGCGTGAACAAGGCGGTGCTGGCGGCCCGGCAGATGTTCGAGATCGACCCGTATCTGGACATCGAGATCTTCCCGGCCGGGCTCACCGAGGAGAACATCAAGGAGTTCTTCCTCGGCGGCCACGGCCCGATCGACCTGCTGGTGGAGGAGTGCGACACGCCCTGGGTGAAGCTCGCCGCCCGGGAGGCCGCGCGCGACCTCGGCGTGCCGGTGGTGATGGAAGCCAACGACCGCGGCCTGCTGGATGTCGAACGGTTTGACCGGGAGCCGCGCCGGCCTCTGCTGCACGGCCGGCTCGGGCCGCTCACCGCCGCGGACTGCCGCCTGCTGACCCCGGCGGAGCGGATCCGGCTGGTGCTGGACATGGTGGACGGCGAGCGGATCTCCCCGGCGCTGGCCGCCAGCTTCCCGGAGATCGGCCGCACCCTGAGCAGCTGGCCTCAGCTCGCCTCGGGGGTGGCGCTCGGCGGGGCGCTCGTGACCGAGACCGCGCGGCGGATCCTGCTCGGCGGCCGCTGCGCCTCGGGACGGTTCTATGTCGACCTGGAGGAGCTGATCGCCCCGGACCGGGATGTGTCCGGGGCCGATGGGACGGGCACTGATGTCGCAGGCGCCGGCGTCCCAGGCGGCATCGTCGAGGGCGCCGTCGCGGCGGCGACCGATGTCGCGAACGCCGGTCAGACCGGCGCGGCCAGCTTGCCGAGCGCGCCGTAGAACCAGACGTTCTCCGCGCCCTCAGCGTCCTGCGGCTTGTCCGGTCGCCAGGCCGGGAGGTTCACGATGCCCGGCTCCAGGATCTCGAACCCGTCGAAGAACCGCGCGATCTGCTCCTTGGTCCGCGGCGACGGGTTCTTCATCACCTCCTGGTACTCGCTCTGCACACTGCGGACCAGGTCGCCGGTGGCGCCGTCGATGGTGGCGTGGGTGAGCCCGAGGTAGCTCCCCGGCGCCAGCACCCGGCGGTAGGCGGCCAGCACGCCGGCCGGATCGCTGGCGTCGTCCACGAAGTGCCAGGCGGCCAGCGCCGTCACCCCGACCGGCCGGTCGAAGTCGATCAGGTTCTTGACGGTGGGGTCGCCCAGCACCCGCTGGGCGTCGGTCATGTCGGCCTGCACCGCGCCGGCGTTCGGGTTCCCGCGCAGGATGTAGTTGCTGTGGCTGACCGCCGGCGGGTCGTTGTCGATGTAGACGACCCGGGCCTGCGGATCGACCGCGTGCGCGAGTTCGTGCACGTAGTTCTGGGTCGGGATGCCGCTGCCGAGGTCGAGGAACTGCCGGACGCCGGCGGCCAGCATCACCCGCATCGCCCGGGCCAGCCACAGCCGGTTCTGCTGCAGGATCATCCGGCCGTTGGGCTCGATGGCCAGCAGCCGCCGGCCGAAGTCCCGGTCGGGGGCGAAGTTGTGCTTGCCGCCGAGCAGGAAGTCGTAAAGCCGGGCCACGCTGAAGACGTCGGTGTCGATGTTCGACGGCAGGTCGTCGAACAGGGCGTCGGCGTCCCGGACGGCCTGCTCGCGGTCGTCGGCCGGCGGCGGGGTCGGGTCGGTCGTCATGTCCTGCTCCTCGAAAGGGGAAGTCGGGCACCGAAGCTGGCAGCATGCTGCGATACCGGGGGTTCAGACAACCTCTTCCGTGGAGGGCGCGGCGGTGTCCCGGGCGCCTTGGCCGCCGGAGAGATCGGCCGCCCCGCGCTGCCGGCGGTAGCGGGCCATCCGTGCGTCGAGCGCCTGCACCACGACCTCGCTCTCGTAGGGCACGAGCAGCGCGCGGGCCCGGCCCATCTCGATGCCCAGGCGCTGCGACCCGGCCAGGGTGGCCATCCGCGCCGCCTCGGCGAGCGCCTGGCAGGCCGCCGGCACGTCGCCGAACTGGACCTGCGCCTGCGCCCGGCGGGCCAGCGTCATCGCGTTGTTGTGCAGGTAGGCCGGATTGAAGCGCTGCTGGGCCAGCGCCCCGGCGTCGGCGGCCTCCACCGGGTGCCCGAGTAGCAGGTGGCATTCGCTCTCCCGGGCCCAGTAGAACGCCGGGCCGTAGAAGCCCCAGCGCTCGGCGGCCGGCTCGCTCCAGTCGATG
>JABFWL010000107.1 GCA_013362315.1 Catenulispora sp.
CCTGCGCACCGGCCGTCCCGGCAGCGCCGACGAGGCCGCCGGCGGCGACGCGGCCGCAGCCCTGCTCGTCGGCGAGGGCTCCGCAGCGGCCCCGGTCCTGGCCGAGCTCCTCGCCCACACCGGCGCCACCGAGGAATTCCTCGACCGCTGGCGCAGCCCCGGCGATCAGGCCTCGAAGACCTGGGAAGACCGCTTCGGCGAGACCCGCTACACCACGCTCGGCATCGAGGCCTGGAACGCCCTGCTCACCGCCGCCGGCCTGCGCCCCGACGCCATCGACGTCCTCCTCATCGCCGGCACCCACGAACGCGCGGCCAAAACGGTCCGGAAAAAGACCGGCGTCCCCACCGACCGTTTCTACAATCCGTTCCTCAAAACGGTAGGCAACTCCGGCGCAGCTCAGCCCGCCCTTTTGCTCGCCTCCGCGCTCGAAGTGGCCCGGCCGGGCCAGACCATCGCGCTGCTGGTCCTCGCCGACGGCGCCGACGCGTTCCTGTGGCGCACCACCGACGCCCTGGTCACATACCGGCCGCACCCGTCAGCGACCGTCGCGGCCCAGATCACCCAAGGCGCCCCCCTCCCCTACGGCCGCTACCTGGCCTGGCGCGGCTTCCTCCCGGTCGAGCCGCCGCGCCGTCCCGAGCCGGCCCGCGCCTCCGCTTCGGCCGCCGCCCGGGCCGCCGACTGGAAGTTCGCCCTCGTCGGCTCCGAGCGCGCCGACGGCAGCGTGCACCTGCCGCCCTCAGCCTTCGACGACGCCCCGCATCCGGCCGCCGACGCGGAGGGCAAAATAGTCACATTCACTGTCGATCGCCTCGCCTACTCCCCCAGCCCCCCGGTCGTGTTCGCGGTCGTCGACTTCGACGGCGGCGGACGGCTGCCGATCGAGCTGACCGACGTGGACCCCGCCGACGTCGCGATCGGCGGCCGCGTCCAGGCCACCTTCCGCCGCCTGAGCAGCGCCGACGGCGTCCACAACTACTTCTGGAAGGCCCGCCCGATCCGGGACGCGCCGACCGTCCCGACCGGGCCGACCAGGCCGACCGGCCCGACCGGTCCTCGGGAGGTGAGCTGATGGCCTCGCACGGCATCAAGGACCGCGTCGCGATCGTCGGCATGGGCTGCACCCGCTTCGCCGAACACTGGGATCAGGGCGCCGATGAGCTGCTGCTGTCCGCCACCGCCGAGGCGTTCGCCGGCGCCGGCCTGACCAAGGAGCAGATCGACGCCTACTGGCTCGGCACCGCGCAGTCCGGCATGAGCGGCATCACCCTGGCGCGTCCGCTGGAGCTGGCCGGCAAGCCGGTGACCCGGGTTGAGAACTACTGCGCGACCGGCTCTGAAGCGCTGCGCCAGGCCGCCTACGCCGTGGCGTCCGGCGCGTATGACGTGGCGATGGCCGTCGGCGTGGAAAAGGTCAAAGACTCCGGCTACCAGGGACTGAACGCCTTCCCGATCCCCGGCGACGGCACCGCGCGCACCGTCACCGCCGCCGCGATGTTCTCGATGGTGGTTCCCGCCTACGGAGCTAAATACGGGGTCTCGCCCGAGGACATGCGCACCGTCCTGGCCCGCATCGCCTCGAAGAACCACGCCAACGGCGCCCGCAACCCCAAGGCCCAGTTCCGCAAGGAATGGCCGGTCGAGCAGCTGATCGCCATGCCGCCGGTGGCAGGCGAGCTCTCAGTGTTCGACTGCGCGGGGGTCGCGGACGGCGCCGCGGCGGCGATCGTGGTCCGGGCCGAGGACGCACACCGCTACACCGCCAAGCCCCTCTACATCAAAGCCCTGTCACTGGTCGCCGGCAACGGCCTGCCGCTCGGCGATCCGGCCTACGACTACACCACCTTCCCCGAGATCGTCGCCGCCGCCCAGGACGCCTACCGCCAGGCCGGCGTCGCCGATCCGCGCCGGGAGCTGGCGATGGCCGAGGTCCACGACTGCTTCACCCCGACCGAGCTGGTCCTGATGGAGGACCTGGGCTTCTGCGAACGCGGCAAGGCCTGGCAGGACGTGCTGTCCGGCGCCTTCGACCGGGACGGCGACCTGCCGGTGAACCCCGACGGCGGCCTGAAGTCCTTCGGCCACCCGGTCGGCGCCTCAGGCCTGCGCATGATCTACGAGGCCTGGCTCCAGCTGCGCGGCGAGGCGCCGCCGGAGCGCCGGATCGGCACCTACGGCGAGCGCGAGCTGGCGCTGACCCACAACCTCGGCGGCTACCCCGGCGAAATGGTGGGGTTCGTGTCGATCCTCGGCACGCGGCTCGGCGAAGTCGCCTGAACTGGAGAGACAACGCAGGCCCGACAACCGATTCAGGGCTGGACAGATCCCGATCACGCCGATTATCGTCACAACGACGATAACGGCCGGATGATCGGGGGACTCGGTGGACCACTTCCTGCAACACCTGGTGGCGCCGCTGAACACGGTGTTGTTCACCTTCGGCAGTGACAAGGTCAGCTGGGCTGAGCTGCTGGGGTTCATCACCGGCGCGCTGGGCGTGTGGCTGACGGTCCGGGCCAGGGTCTGGAACTTCCCGGTCGGCCTGGCGAACAACGTGTTCTTCTTCGTCCTCTTCTGGACCGCCAAGCTCTACGCCGACGCGGTACTGCAGATCATCTACTTCGCGCTCGGAATCGCCGGATGGTGGCAGTGGCTGCACGGCGGCGAGCGCCGGGGCCGGCGGACGATGGCACACGTCGGCCGTGGCATGCTGGTCGCCGTGCTGCTCTTCGTCGTGCCCGCCACGTGGGTGCTGACCGTGGTGCTGCGGCACGCCGACGACATCGCGCCGTTCTGGGACGCGCTGACCACGGCGCTGTCGCTGGGCGCGCAGTGGCTGCTGAACCTGAAGCTGTTCGAGAACTGGTACTTCTGGATGGCCGCGGACGTGGTCTACATCCCGCTCTACTTCGTGAAGTCGCTGTATCTGACCGGCATCGTCTACGTGGTCTTCCTCGGTCTGTGCGGGCTGGGTGCCCGCGCCTGGCATCGCCAGACGACGGCTCCACCGCGCGCCAGAGGTGTCGAGGCGGCACCGGCGGGTGCGCTGTGAGCGGGCTCTTCGACCACGGACTGGTGATCGGCAAGTTCTACCCGCCGCACGCCGGCCACCACTTCCTGATCCGGTCCGCGGCGAGCTCCTGCCGCCGGGTGACGGTGGTCGCGATGGCCGCGGACGTCGAGTCGATCCCGTTGGCGGCCCGGGTGTCGTGGCTGCGCGAGGCGTACGCCGACCAGCCGCACGTATGTGTCGCCGGCGTCGTGGACAACATCCCCGTCGACTACGGCGACCCCGCCGTCTGGGACGGCCATGTGGCACTCATGCGCGAGGGTATCGCCGCAGGTCAGCACTATGACATCGCGGTAGATTCCGTTTTTGGCTCCGAGAGCTACGGACGGGAGTTGGCGCACCGTTTCCACGCCGCCGACGTCCGCCTGGACACCGCCCGCGAGACGTTCCCGGTCTCCGGCACGGCGGTCCGCCGCGACCCGATGCGGCACTGGCTGGAACTGGACGCCGGGGTCCGCGCCTGGTTCGCCAAGCGCATAGTCGTGGTCGGCGCCGAGTCCACGGGGACGACGACGCTGTCCCTGGACCTGGCCGCCGCGCTGCGGGCCCGCGGCGGCCTGCACGCCGTCACCGGCTGGGTCGGCGAGTACGGACGCGAACTCACCGCGGCGAAGCTTGCCGCCGCCCGCGCCCGCGCCGCGCACGCCGGCCGCCCGAAACCGACGGTGTTCGACCTGGAGTGGAACGACGAGGACTTCGTCGACGTGGCGGTCCGCCAGACCGCCGACGAGGACCGCTGCGCGCGCCTGGGCGGCCCGGTGCTGGTCTGCGACACCGACGCGCTGGCTACTACGGTGTGGCAGGAGCGCTACCTGGGCCGCACGACCGACGACGTCGCCCAGCTCGCCGCCGACCTGCCCCCGCGCGCCCTCTACATCCTCACCGACTACGCCGACGTCCCGTTCGACGACGACGGCCTGCGCGACGGCGAGCACCTGCGCGGCTGGATGACGCAGCGCTTCCGCGACGTGCTCGCGGCCGGCGACGTGCCGTGGATCGAGGTCGGCGGCGACCGCGACAAGCGGCTGCGCACAGCGCTGGAGGCGGTCGATGCGCTGCTGGCCGACGGGTGGCGGCTGGCGGATCCGCTGGGCTGAGGCGGAGCTTGAGGTGGGTGGCTGAGGTGGACACCGCCTCCTGAACCGCCCCACCCACCAGATTGGACGTCCGCCGGAAACGCCAGCGCCCCTTACTGCGCCTCGCACACCCCCCGCTGCTGCGCGAGGTAGGACCGGTAGTACTCAATCTTCGCCCGCACCTTGCCGCGCTGCTCAGCCAGCCGCGCAAGCTCCGCCTCCACCGCCGCGTCGTGCTCCTCCAGCAGCGCCAGCCGGTCGGCGACGGTGTCGTCGCCGTCGCGCGCCAGCTCGGCGAAGCTCTGCATCTGGGCGATCGGCATCCCGGTGCCGCGCAGGCAGCGGAGCATGTCCAGCCAGCCGAGGTCGTCCTCGGTGTAGCGGCGGTGGCCGCCGGCGGCGCGCCGGACCGGCTCAATCAAACCGATCTTCTCGTAGTAGCGCAGCGTATCCAGGCTGAATCCGGACATCTCGACCGTCTGGGCCGGTGAGTAGGTCTCCGTCATGCGCTCATCGTAGAAGGTGGAGCTGGAGCAGGCTCCAGGATCCTTCGAGTCTTGATCTGACACCCCGTCAGATGTACGGTGTGCCGCACTATGGACTTCGATTTCACGCCCGAGCAGCAGGCGTTCGCGGCCGACGTCGAGGCCTTCCTCGACGCCGCGCAGACTCCCGGCGACACCAGCGTCTTCGACGTCACCCGCGAGAACATGGCGCAGATCGTCGACACCCCGGCCCGGCGCGCCTTCATGAAGAGCCTCGGCGAGCGGGGCTGGCTGGGCATCACCTGGCCCAAGGAGTGGGGCGGGTCCGAGGGCGACGGCGTCTACGAGTACCTCCTCAACGAGGCGCTGGCCCGGCGCGGCGGGCCGCAGATCGGCAAGGGCGTCGGCATCATCGGCAAGACCATCCTGGCCCACGGCTCGCCGTTCCTGCGCGAGAAGTTCCTGCCGCGGATCCTGCGCAACGAGGTCGAATTCGCCGTCGGCTACAGCGAACCCGACGCCGGCTCGGACGCCGCGTCCATGAAGCTCAAGGCCGAGCGCGCCACCCGGGACGGCGTCGAGGGCTGGATCCTCAACGGCCAGAAGACCTGGACCACCTCGGCGCACTTCGCGGAGTGGTACTGGGTCGGCGCCCGCACCGACCCTGACGCGCCCAAGCACCACGGCATCACGCTGTTCCTGGTGCCGCTGGACCACCCAGGCATCACCGTCCAGGGCATCTGGACGATGGGCGATGAACGCACCAATTCAGTCTTCTTCGACAACGTCTTCGTACCCGACGACCACCGCGTCGGCGAGCTGAACAAGGGCTTCCAGTACATCTCCGAAGCGCTGGACCTGGAACGCTTCACGATGTTCACGTACTCCCCCATCGCCGCCCGTTTCGAGCTCCTGGTGGAGTGGCTGCGCACCGCCGAGGTGGACGACGAGCCGGTGCGCGCCGACCCGGTCGTGCGCCGCCGCGTCGCCCGGCTGGCCACCCAGGTTGAGGTGGCGCGGCTGATGGGCCTGCGAGTGGTCGCCGCGTCCTCGAAACCGGGGCCGCCGCCGACCACCGAGGCGAGCGAGTACAAGCTCTGCGCCACCGAGCTCTCCAAACGGGTCGCCGACGCCTCGATGGACCTGGCCGCCCCCGGCTCGCAGCTGCGCGTCGGCACCGAGGACGCGCCGATGGTCGGCCGCGCGGAGTCGACCTACCGGTACACGGTGCTCGACACGATCGGCGGCGGGACGTCGGAGGTGCAGAAGAACATCATCGCGCGGCGGCGCCTGGGCCTGCCCAAGAACTTCTGAGATGGACGCCGAGCCGCTGCTGTCCGGAATCAGGGTCCTGAACCTCGCCAGTGTCGGCCCGGCCGCACGCGCCGGCCGCTGGCTCGCCGACTACGGCGCCGAGGTCGTGAACATCGGCGCCGTCCCGGCCCGCGGCGCGGTGCAGATCACCCCGGTCTACCACGCCTACAGCGGACACCGGGGCATGCGCCGCATCCTGTTGGATCTGAAGGCGGACCGGGGCCGGGAGACGTTCCTGCGGATGGCCGAGCGCGCCGAAGTGGTGATCGAGTCGTTCCGGCCCGGTGTGACCGGCCGGCTCGGGATCGGCTTCGAGGCGGTCCACGCGCGCAATCCACGAATCGTCTACTGCTCAACCACCGGCTTCGGCCAAACCGGGCCCTACGCGCAGTGGGCCGGGCACGACCTGGACTACCTCGCGGTCGGCGGCTACCTCGCAGTCGGCGAGACCGGCACGCGCGGCAATCCGGCGCTGCCGGGCGCGACACTCGCCGACAGCGCAGCAGGCGGGATGCACGCGGTGATCGCCATCCTTGCGGCGCTGCTCAAGGGCGAAGGCACGCACCTGGACGTGTCAGTCGCCGACGGCGTGCTGTCGCTGATGTCGCTCGCCGTCGACGAATATCTCGCCACCGGCGACGAACCCGGCTATCAGCACTCGATGACCTCCGGCCGCTACGCCTGCTACGCCACCTATCCCGCGGCGGACGGCAAGTGGCTCGCGGTGGCGGCGATCGAGCCGAAGTTCTGGGCGAACTTCTGCCGCCTGCTCGGCTTGGAGAAGTGGGCCGCACACCAGAGGGACGACGCTGTCCAGGACCACATCCGCGCCGACATCACCGCGGCACTCGCCACCCGGGACCGGGACGAGTGGATCAGCGTTCTGTCCGGATCCGACACCTGCGTGGCGCCGATCCTGACCGTCGCCGAACTGGCCGAGGATCCCCACTACGGTTCGAGGAACGCGTTCGTCGAAGCCGTCCATCCCGAGCACGGCGCCCTGCGCCAGACCGCGCCGCTGCTCGCCGGCATGCTCCGCTCCGAGCTCCCGTACCACCTCCCGGTCGGCACGCAGAGCCAGGAGCTGCTGCTGGAGGCCGGATTCGGCGAAGACGAGATCAAGGAACTCCTGGAGGAAGGCTCCGTGGCATGACCGACGACCGCGCCGACGACCGCAGCCACGACCGCACCGACGACCACAGCACTGACGACCACAGCGCCGACCGCAGCATCGACCACACCGACGACCTCCCGGCCGAAGTCAGCGCTCTGATCGGCCAGACCCGCTACCAGGAGACCGCCGACTTCCCGGTCGAACGCGGCTACATCTGGACCTCCTGCGCCTCCGTCGAGAACGGCAACCCGCTGTTCTGGGACGAGACCGCCGCCGCCGAGGTCACCGGCGGGCCGATCGCGCCGCCGTCGATGCTGTCCACCTGGTTCCGCCCCCACCACTGGGCGCCCGGCCGCGACGAGCCGAAGCTGCCGCTGCGCATCCACTTCGACCTCAAGGACCGGCTCGGACTGCCGGAGGCCGTCATCTCGGAGTTCACAACGGTGTTCCATGAGCCGGTCCGCCCCGGCGACGTACTCACCACCTGCCAGCGCCTGCGCTCGGTGAGCCCGGTGAAGACCACGAAGCTGGGCCGCGGCCGGTTCTGGACCATCGACGTCGAATACCGCAACGCCCGGGGAGAGTTGTGCGGAGTGGAGTCCTATACCGGCTTCGGCTACCGGCGTCAGGAGCAGGCCGCATGAAGCCGCAGCTGACCCTGGACCAGATCGCGGCCGGCGACCGGCTGCCGATTTTGCGATACACAGTGTCTCCCACAACGGTGGTCCTCGGCGCCCTGGCCACCAGGGATTGGCGTCCCATGCACCATGATCACTCCTTCGCCGTTTCTAGAAACGGGGTGAAGGACATCTTCCTGAACACCCCGAACCAGGCGGCGTGGTTCGAGCGCTACCTCACCGACTGGACCGGTCCGCACGGCCGCCCGGGCCGTATGCGCTTCCGGATGAAGGACTCGGTGTTCCCCGGCGACGTGATGCAGATCGCCGGCACCGTGTCGGAGGTGGCGGTCGACGACACCGGCTGCGGGTGGGCCGCGGTCGAGCTGGACCTGAGCGTGGACGGCGCGTCCAAGACCGGGTGCACCGCACGGATCGCCGTCCCGGTCTGCCCCGACGACAACCCGTGGACCCGGCGCGGCGAGCGCTGGCGCCCCTAGCGAGACAGGGAAGCCCCGACAATGGACCTCGACTTCAGCGACGAGCAGCTGCTGCTGCGGGACACGGTGCGAGAGCTGTGCGCCAAGCACGTGCCGCTGGACACGGTGCGCGCCCTGGAGAACGATCCCGAACGCCTCCCCGACGACTTCTGGAAGCAGGCCGGCCTCCTGGGGCTACATGGCATGCGGCTGCCGGAGGAGCACGGCGGCACCGACATGACGCTGCTGGACGCGGCGCTCGTCTACGCCGAGTTCGGTAGAGCCCTGGTCCCCTCGCCGCATTTCGCGGGCACCGTACTCGCGGGCCGCGTGCTGGCGGCGGCCGGCAGCGCGGAACAGCGGCAGCGCTGGCTGCCGCGCATCGCGTCCGGTGCCGGGGTGTTCACGGTCGCATGGCTGGAGCCAGATCGCAGCTGCGGGCCGAAGGGCGTGCGGGCGAGGGCGGTACCGGGGCCAGGCTCGGACGGCGGTTACCGACTTAGCGGCGTCAAGCGGCACGTGCCTTACGCTCGGAGCTCAGAACGGGTGCTCGTACTGGCACGGGACGAGGGCACCGGCGAGGTGGTGTTCCTGCTCGTCGATCCGGCGGCCGAGGGCGTACGCCTTACGCAGCAGCTGACGATGGCCTCGGACACGCAGTACCGGGTCGAGTTCGAGGACGTCTTCGTGCCCGAGGAGGCGGTCGTCCGCGGCGGCTGGCAGGTGTGGGACGCGGTGATGCACGACGCCGTCGTGCTGCTGGCGGCGCAGGCGGTCGGCGCAGCACGGCGCACGCTGGAGTTCACCGTCGAGTACGCGCTGACCCGCCGCCAGTTCGACAAGCCGCTCGGAGCGTTCCAAGCCATCGCACACTACCTGGCCGACGCCGTAACGGCCATCGACGGCGCCGAGGCTCTGGTGTGGGAAGCCGCCTGGGCACGAGACGCGGGGCGCTCGACATCCCGGCTGGCCCCGATGGCCAAGCTGTTCGCCTGCGACACGTTCCGGGACATGACGGCCACCGCACAGCAGGTCTTCGGCGGCAACGGGTTCACCGTGGAGTTCGACACGCAGTTGTACTTCCGGCGAGCGAAGCAATGGCAGATGGCGTGGTGGGATGCGCGGTATTTGGAGGAGCTGGTCGCAGCACAGGTGCTGGACGCTGCGCCGGAGCTAAAAACGGGGGTTTCGTGCCGGAGCTGAAAACGGGAGTTAGAAACGGGAGCTACAAGCGGGAGCTAAAAACGGAACGCCCCACGTCAGGCCTCGTTCGCCAGCGCCTCAGCCTCGGCCGCCTCCGCGAGGCCGATCTCCGCGGCAGCAGCCCCGCCGCCGTGCACCGCGGCCGGCGCGTTGCGGCCCAGCAGGCCGCCGCCGAGGGCGACGAGGCCGGCCAGCACCGCGACCGCGGTGAAGGCCACCCGCAGGGAGGTGAGGTTGGCGATGCCGCCGATCATGCCGGGGGCGGCCATGCCGGCGCCGTAGGCGATGGTGGCGACGCCGGCCACGCCCTGGGTGGGGTTGGGGGCGGCGTGGCCGGCGGCGGCGAAGGCCAGCGGGACCACCACGCTGACGCCGACGCCGATCAGCATGAAGCCGGCGATGGCCGGGATCGGCGAGCGGGCCGCCACCACCAGCACGCCGCCGAGTGCGCCGAGCACGCCGCAGACGCGGACCGTGGTCGCCGCGCCGAGCCGGCCGATCACCGCGTCGCCGCAGAGCCGGCCGGCGGCCATGGTGAAGGCGAACATGCCGGTGGTGAAGGCGGCCTCGGCCTCGTCGCCGTGCAGGGTGCGGTGCATGTAGACCGACGACCAGTCCTGGGCGGCGACCTCGGCGTAGATGCCGCAGAAGCCGACCAGGCCGATCAGCAGGATCACGCCGCGCGGCACCACGAACAGCGGGACGTCCTCGGTCCGCTCCTCGGCCAGGCCGACCTCGACGGCGGTGGTGCGGAAGGAGCGCGTCGCCCACACCGTGCCGGCGGCGATCACCACGGCCGCCACCGCGAAGTGCACCCGGGCGCTGACATGCTGGTGCGCCGCCAGCGAGCCGGCCAGAGCGGCGAGCAGCACGCCAGTGCTCCAGCTGCCGTGCAGACCGGACATGATCGAGCGGGCCAGCCGCTTCTCCACCAGGATGCCCTGGGCGTTCATCGCCATGTCGGAGGTGCCGCCGACGGCGCCGAGCACCGTGGTCACGGCGGCCAGCGCCAGCAGGCTCGGCATCCACGCGGCGGCCAGCACCACCAGCGGGAACGCGCCGATCAGGATCCGGGACACCGCCTTGGTCCCGGCCCGCGCCACCAGCCGGCCGGCGAACGGCATCGCGCAGACGGCGCCGATCGACGTCATCAGCAGAGCAATCCCCAGCTTGCCCGGCGAGAGGTGCAGATGGTCCGACAGCCACGGCAGCCGCGAGGCGAAGGTGCCGGTGGTGGCACCATGGGCGGCGAACACCGCCGCGACCGAGCGTCGTTCCTTGTCCCCCATGGGTCCCCGCCGCTCCTAGCCGCACATACTCCTGACCGGCATAGATCATATCGTCACCTGAAACGCTCTAGACCCGGGCGCTAGTTTGGCTATCCTGGGGCCTTCGAGCGCTGACAAACGGCCCCCGGGTGTGTCCCGGCCCGCCAGGAGGGTGCATGGCCGATCAGGACGGACCGGGCCCGCTGCCGTCGACGAGCCCGGTGAGCCCGCTGCCGCCGAACGACCCGACGGGCCCGACGAGCCCCTCGAGCCCGCCGCCTCCGACGAGCCCGAAAAGACCCGTGAGCTCGGTGACCCAGCTGAGCTCGTTGCCGGCAATGAGTCCGCTGGCGCCGCTGTTCGATACCCCGGCCGGCTGGCGGCCGCCGACGGTGGACACCGACGCCGCGCACATCGCGCGGGTCTACGACTGCCTGCTCGGCGGCAAGGACCACTTCCGTGCCGACCGCCAGGCCACCGAGCTGCTGCTGCGCGCCAACCCGCACCTGCGCGACGCCTGCCGCCAGCAGCGCGACTTCCTGCGCCGCGCCGTCGCCCACCTGGCCGGCGCCGGCCTGCGCCAGTTCGTCGACATCGGCACCGGCCTGCCCGCCACGCCGAGCACGCACCAGATGGCGCGCGCCGTGGAGCCCGGCGCCCGCGTCGCCTACGTCGACAACGACCCGATCGTCCTGTCCCACGCCCGCGTCCTGCTCAACGACGGCGCCGACGGCACAGCCTTCATCGACGGAGACTTCCGCAGCCCGGAAGCCCTGTTACAGGACCCGGTCCTGCGCTCGCTCATAGACTTCGCGGAGCCGGTCGTCATCGTGGTGACCGGCCTCCTGCACTTCCTGCCCGACCACGAGACCCCGGCCCGGCATCTGAAGACCCTGATGGACGCCTGCGCGCCGGGCAGCCACCTGGTCCTGACCGCCGGCACCGCCGATCTGGCCGCCGACCTCGCCCGCGCGACGGCCGCGGCGTATCGGCAGTGCTCGATCCCGTGCCGGCTCCGCGACGACCGTGAAGTGCTGGAGCTGCTAGGGGATCTGGAGCCGATCGCGCCCGGCCTGGTGCCGATGGCCGAGTGGCGGCCGGAGGGAGCGGTGTCGCGGACGGTACGCGCTCGGCAGATCGCTTATGGGGTCGTGGCGCGGAAGGACTGAGTCAGCGCACATCCGGACCGAGCCAGGAGAAGGTCTCGACGGCGGATCTGCTCCGCATCTGACTTTGTTCGGCGTCAGGAGCTCGCCTACGGGAAACGGTCGCCGCCGGTGCCCGAGCCGCCCTTGCCCGAACTGCCGTCGCCGTCGCGGCCGTCGCCGCCGCCGTCGAAGCGGCCATCGTCGGATCCGCCGTCCGTCCAGCGCCGCATGGCTCGACGCAGCGCACGCTGGTCGCTGTAGCCGAGGCGGGCAGCGATGGCGGCCATCGGGGTTCCAGCGGACTTCAGGACTTCGGCGTGGGCGTTTCTGGCCTGGTCGAGTTCGCGCTGCCAGGTTGTGCCGTGATCGGCGAGGCGCCGTTGGAGCGTACGCGGCGTGAGCGCCAAGCGGTTCGCCATACGGGCAAGGGAAACCTCGCCGTCGGCGACGGATAGCGCGAGCGCTTCATCGAAGCGCCCTCGCCAGTCCCGCGCGGGACGAGCGCTGGCGGCGAGGACGTCTGCGTACTGCATGAGGATCCGAGTGAGTGCCGGGTCTTTCGGCTGGACGGTACGGCTGTCGGCGATGCGAGTATCGGCGGTGAGGAAGGTCAACGAGTTGGTCGGGCCGCCGAAGTCCACGCCGCTGGTGGCCGAACGCGTCGATGAGATGGCGGTGGGTGCGCGGCGCGTCGTGGGCGAAGCCGACGTGGACCGGTATGAGGTCCCGGCCGACCGTCTCCCGGGAGCGGCGCAGAATCAGGGCCATGATGAACTCGTGGATACCGTCGGCGGCGGCGGTCCAGGCGGTTTCCGAGCTGTAGCCGATGGTGAGGAGCGCGCCGTCTTCGCGAACGGTCATCGCCGCCGAGGGGTCGACGAGCAGGGGCAACCGTTCGGCGGCGAGGCGCGCGCCGGCCACCAGGGTGTCGGCACTGGTGAACAGGTAGTCCCACACGTGCAGCCGCCCGAGCTCGGCGGCATCCGCGACGCGCACACCGGCGCCCGGCGTCGCGGCCGTGGCGGTGAACAGCTCCCAGAGCCGGAGCAGCGACTCGGTCGGCGGACGAGTGAAGTCGTCGGCGAGGGCATCAGGCGGCCAGTGAGGATCGGCCGACATTATGAGGGAACTGATATATATGGCGGTTCTGATAGTGATGGACTGGGAAGAGAGCGAAGCCGACTACTTCAACATCGTCTCGCGCATGGGTGTCCAGGGCACGCCCGCGAAGGGCATTCACCTGCACGCCAGTTAGGGTTCGGCGTGCCTGTTCCCGCGTAATGGGACGGTTCCCGTACCTCAAGCCGCCTGAGCGGCGGCCACGATCCCCACCAGGTCCACCTCATCGCCGCATACCTCGGCGAGCCATGGGTCGTGCAGGTATTCGAATGCCAGTGTCTCCGTGTCGAGTAGGCCGATGCTGCCGGCGGCGATCTGCTGGGTCGGGTTGACGCCTTCGGGCTGGTAGGGGGTCGCCTTGGGGCCGACGAGCTGCGCCAGGGCGTAGGAGGTCGTCGGCCCGTAGGTGCGGGGGCCGTTCTCGCGGTGGATGTGGCCGCTGATGTGGAGGGGCGGTTGCAGGTGCTCGATCAGGCGGGTGAGCTTCAGGGAGCCCTGGAGATCGCCGCTGCGGTTGAGCGACAAGCCATAGGGGCCTTCGTGGGTCACCAGCAGGTCGATGCTGCCGGGGGCGGCGGCCGACAGGGCGGCGTAGGCGGCGGGGTCGAAGTCCATGTCAGGGCTCTCAATGCGGCCGAGGAAGGCCGTCCGTAAGCCGGCGACGTCGATGACAGTGCCGCAGGCGACGTGGGAGAACGCTCCCAGCGGGTCCACGGCCGCGATCGGCGAGCCCGCCGTCTCGTGCAGGGCCGCCAGCCACTCGTGGTCCTCGTGGTTTCCGGCCACGAACAGCACCGGCGGGACGTGCTCCAGCGCCGCCCGGACGGTCGTCGCCAGGTCCGGAGAAGGATCGAGCAGCCGGAAGAAGTCGCCTTGGGCCGGGCTGTAGGCGATGAACCGGCGGCTGGGCGGGTCGAAGCGGTCAGCGTTGGGGTAGGCGCCGAGGTCGCCGACCTGCACGACCGCGTCGAGGCGGATTCCTCGGCGCTGCTGGAGCATCAGGACGCCGCCGAGCGCGTGCAGGACGCACCCGTGGACGTCCCCCATGAAGGCGACCTTCATCACGACCCCCTGCGTCGAGCTCTGCATCGAGCCCTGTTTTGAACTCCGTGTTGAGCTCCGTTTCGAGCTCTGTATTGAACTCCGTTTCGAGCTCTGTATTGAACTCCGTTTCGAGGCCCGTTTCGAGCTCCGTGTTGAAGGGTGCTGCTCAGCCCGCGTTGAAGTACGAAGCCTCCGGGTGGTGCGCCACGATCGCGTCCGTCGACTGCTCGGGGTGCAGCTGGTACTCCTCCGACAGCCGCACGCCGATCCGTTCGGGCTTCAGCAGCTCCACGATCTTGGACCGGTCCTCCAGGTCCGGACAGGCCGGATACCCGAACGAGTACCGACAGCCCCGATACTCCACCTTGAACAGCCCTTCGGTGGACTCCGGATCCTCGCCGGCGAAGCCGAGCTCGTCGCGCACCCGCGCGTGCCAGTACTCGGCCAGCGCCTCGGCCAGCTGCACCGACAGGCCGTGCAGCTCCATGTATTCGCGGTAGGAGTTGGCGGCGAACAGCTCGGCGGTGGCCTCGGCGATGCGGGCGCCGACCGTCACCAGCTGGAACGGCGCCACGTCCACCTCGCCGGCGTCCTGCGGACGCCAGAAGTCGGCCAGGCACAGGTGCCGGTCGCGGCGCTGGCGCGGGAAGGTGAAGCTCATCCGCTCCTGCCGCGATGACGGCGTACCCGCGGCGTCGTCGAGGATCAGCAGGCTGTCGCCCTTGCTGACCGCCGGGAAGTAGCCGTAGACCACGGCCGCCTCCAGCAGGTTCTCGGTCTGCAGCCGCTCCAGCCACATGCGCAGGCGCGGGCGGCCCTCCTCCTCCACCAGCTCCTCGTAGCTGCGGCCGCCGGAACCGCGGCCCGGCTTGAGTCCCCACTGGCCCAGGAACAGCGCCCGCTCGTCGAGGTAGGGCGCGTACTCGGCCAGCCGGATGCCCTTGACGAGGCGGTCGCCCCAGAACGGCGGCGTCGGGATCGGGTTGTCCACGGCGACGTCGGAGCGGTCCGGGATCGGCACGTCCGGGAGCTCCCGCAGCGGCCCGCTCGCCTTCACCCGCCGGGGCCGCAGCGCCGGCAGCGCCGCACCCGGCACCCCGGCCTTCACGGCCGCGACCGCGTCCATCAGGTGCAGGCCCTCGAACGCGTCGCGGGCGTAGCGGACCTCGCCCTGATACAGCTCGGCCAGGTCCTGCTCGACGAACGCCCGGGTCAGCGCGGCGCCGCCGAGCAGCACCGGCCAGCGGGAGGCCACCCCGCGGGTGTTCATCTCCTCCAGGTTCTCCTTCATCACCACCGTGGACTTCACCAGCAGCCCGGACATGCCGATGGCGTCGGCGCCGTGCTCCTCGGCGGCGTCCAGGATGGTCTGCAGCGGCTGCTTGATGCCCAGGTTGACCACGGTGTAGCCGTTGTTGGACAGGATGATGTCGACCAGGTTCTTGCCGATGTCGTGCACGTCGCCCTTCACCGTGGCCAGCACGATCGTGCCCTTGCCGGTGGAGTCCGACTTCTCCATGTGCGGCTCCAGGTGCGCCACGGCCGCCTTCATCGTCTCAGCGCTCTGCAACACGAACGGCAGCTGCATCTCGCCGGAGCCGAACAGCTCGCCGACCGTCTTCATGCCGTCCAGCAGCACCTCGTTGACGATCTCCA
>JABFWL010000741.1 GCA_013362315.1 Catenulispora sp.
TTTCTGACTCCGAAATATCTTCCTGGCGTCAGCCTGACACGTGGCGCCGCAGTTCCCCGCACAACCCCACCAGCGCGCGGGCGCGCGCGAACTCCGTCGGGGTGAAGTCCAGCGCTTCGCGGGTCAGCCACAGCGTCCCGCCGCTCGGATCGGGCAGCGACATCAGGGTCCCGGAGCACGCCGCCTCCTCACACTCCCGCGGCTCCCAGGCGACGGCGCACTTCCCGAACAGGTCGTGCAGCGCCACCGGCAGCCCGGCGTCGCCGGCGGCCATCCGCGCGGCGAGGGTCAGCACCCGGGCCGGCGCGTCGGTGAGGTCGTCGCGCGCCGCCCGGTCGACGTGCCGCACGTCGGCGCCGCCGGCGGCGATGGCCGCGGCGAGGACGTCGCCGCCGATCTCCGGCGGCAGGTCCACCAGGAACTCGTCCAGGACGCCCTCGGGCAGCGGATGGACCTGCAGGCCCACGATGTTGGCGCCGAGGTCGGCGAGCCGTTCGCACACGGCCGCGAGACTCCCGGGCCGATCCCGCACCACGGCCCGGATCCGCCACAGCGTCAACGCATCTTCATGCCATTCCCCGATATCGAGTTCCATGCCGTCGGTCGAGCGCACCGAGGCGAAGGGCTTGTGCGCTCGTAACCGCCCGGGACCGTGCGCTCGCCACCACCACTGCAGCACCGAGGCGCCGAGCAGAGCCGCTCCGAGGACGATCAGCAGTGACCAGCCGTAGTGCCGCCGCTCCAGCATCTCCGTGAACAGGCCCGCGGTGCCGACGGCCAGGAACAGCACCGCCAGCTCGACGATCTCGCGCCGCCAGCTCCATTCCGGGCGGCGGCGGCCCCGGCCGGAGCCGTGCCGGTGACTGTGGGTCAGGGTCCGCATACTTGTCATGCATCCACTGTCACCGAGGCGTGTTGCATGATCAGGTCCGCACCGTCACGTCCGCGTGAACGCGGCACATCTGTACCAGATGGCTTACAACGCCCACCCGGCCTGCGAGGATCTAAACATCTGAGCTGTGCGAGCCGCTACCAGTCCGGGGAACCCGCCATCGCCAGCACCTCCGACTCGCCGTACGCCGCGATCCGCTCCGGGGCGCCGCTGAGCTCCCGGATCAGGCGCTGCAGCAGCGCGTTGACCGGGGTCGGCACGCCGTGGCGGCGGCCCAGGGCGCAGATCTCGCCGTTCAGGAAGTCGGTCTCGGTGCTGTCCTGGCCGCGCTGCACGCTCTGCCAGACCGAGCCGGCCGGGCGCGGACGGCCGTCGACCTCGGTCGGCGTGACGAGGGTGTCGCGGGCCGCGCGTTCGTCGACGGCGATGCCGGCGGCGGCGAGGCAGGCGCGGCCCTCCTGTTGGGCCGCCTCGGTGATCGGGCCGCGCCGGGCCGGCGGACCGCACAAGGCCTCGACGACGGTGCCCAGGCTGCCCAGCAGCCGTCCGTACTTGACGGCGCGGATGTCCGCGACCGCCTCGCTGCTGAACCCGGCCTTCGTGAAGGCGACGACCAGCTCGGCGAGCTCGGCCTCGCTGCCGCCGACGTGGCGGCCCACGTCCAGCACGCCGCGCACCGGGCTGGAGAAGCCCGAGACGACGCCCGGTTCCAGATACACGTTCGGGCACATGACGCTCACGCCGTAGACCGACGGGAAGAACCGCTCCGCCACGTGCTCGTTCTCGACGCCGTTCTGCAGGCACGCCACCGCGACGGGGTCCGGCAGCGCGCGCCGCAGCGTCAGCAGCGCGTCGAGGGTGTGCTGGGACTTGACGGCCAGCAGCACCATCGTGTCCCGGTCGGCGTCGCCGGCGGCCAGTTCGTCAGGGCTCTTCACCGCGATCGGGATCCGCTCGGCGGCGCCGGGGGTCTTCAAGACCAGGCCGCCGGAGCGGATCCGAGCCAGGTTCTCGCCTCGGGCCACCAGCAGGACCGGTGACCCGGAGCGGTGCAGCGCGCCGGCGACGAAACCTCCGACGGCGCCGGCGCCGTAGACGACGAACCGCATTTCAGTGCTCCCCTCCGTGGGCGGCCTGCCCCCTGATCAACGCACTGAGAAGGCTTCAGGCTAGAGCTCGGAAGGGCGCCCGGCAAGGGTTCGCCGCACCGGCAACGAAAACGATTTCGTATCGGGTCTGGGCGGCTGTCGCCCGGCCGGCGCGGCGGCCGCGGACGTCGGAAGTTACGACCCGGCCGGCAACGTCACCGGCAAACACCCGCAAACCCGGATACCGGCCGCTCCGCCAGGAAAGAACGCCGCGCAGTGCCGGCTTCGCGATCTAGGCTGGCCCTCCTGAAAGGAGCCGCCGAATGTCCGAGCCCACCGTCCGTCTCTACCGCCCCGAGGACCGCGACGCGGTCTACGACATCTGCATCCGCACCGGCCACACCGGCGGCGACGCGCGCGACGTCTACCGTGATCACGACCTGCTGCCGGACATGTTCGCCGGCCCCTACACGGTGCTCGAACCGGAGCTGGCGTTCGTGCTGGACGACGGCGGCCGCGCGGTCGGATACGTGGTGGGCACCAGCGACACCCCGCGCTTCGTGCGCGACTTCCGCGAGCGCTGGCTGCCGACGGTCGCCGCCAAGCACCCGCTGCCGGAAGAGGAGTCGGAGCCGGCGACGCTCGAGGAGTCGATGACGCGGCTGCTCCACAACCCGGAGCACATGCTCGCCCCGGAGTCGGCGGACTATCCGGCGCACCTGCACATCGACCTGCTGCCGGACTACCAGGGCCGCGGCTTCGGCCGCATCCTGCTGACCACGCTGTTCGCCGCCCTCGCCGAGGCCGGGGCGCCGCGCGTCCACCTGGTGATGGCGACCGCGAACACCGCCGCGCGCGCCTTCTACGACCGCATGGGGTTCCACGAGATACCGACCGCGGACACCAGTGACGTGACATACCTGGGGCGCTCCACGACCTGAGGTATAGACATCCTCGGCGTTCTTGAGCAACACTCAGTCCCATCAACGCGTCAGACTACTGACAACCGGACGTCATCACATCCTGACAAAGGCCGTGACAGACGTGCGGACACACGGCTAGGGCACAGCGCAGCGTGGCGCCGGTGTCGAGCGGCGCCATGGAAACGGTAAGCCACCACCGTCGCCAAGGAGTTCCGCCCGTGCACAAACCCCTGTCCCGTCTCCGATCCCGTCCCCTGGGCCGAGCCGTCGCGCTGCTCGCCGCGCTGGCGCTGAGCGCCGGCGTCGGCGACCTGACCACGGCGGCCGCGGCCGCCGGGAAGTCGAGCGCCGCAAGCACCGCTGCTGGTACCGCCACCGGCACTGCCGCTCCCAAGCCGACGAGCGCGACCGGCGTCAAGCCGGACGCGCAGGCGGTCTGCCCGCCGGCCGCCAAGGGCGCGGTCACCTGTTTCGCCTTGCGCCGCACCGATATCGCCGGATCCCTCGGCCTGGTGCGCGCCGGCGCCTCCCCCGCCGCCACGCCCGCCGGGTTCGGGCCGTCCGATCTGCGCAGCGCGTACAACCTGCCGCCGGACGGCGGCGCCGGGGCGACGGTCGCCATCGTCGACGCCTACGACGACCCGAACGCCGAGGCCGACCTGGCGCTGTACCGGACCCAGTTCGGGCTGCCGGCCTGCACCACGGCCAACGGCTGCTTCAAGAAGGTCGACCAGACCGGCGGGACGAACTATCCGAGCCCTGACTCCGGCTGGGCCGGGGAGATCTCGCTGGACCTGGACATGGTCAGCGCGATCGCGCCGCGCGCGCACATCATCCTGGTCGAGGGGTCCTCGACGAGCTTCGAGGACCTGGGCGCGGCCGTGGACGAGGCGGTGGCGCTGGGCGCCGGATACGTCTCGAACTCCTACGGCACCGGCTATTCCTCGAGCCCCGGCAGCGGCGAGGACCCGTCCGAGCTGACCGCGATGGACCCGTACTACAACCACCCGGGCGTGGCGGTGATCGCCAGCTCCGGCGACAGCGCCTACGGCGTCTCCTACCCGGCGGCTTCGCAGTACGTCACCTCGGTCGGCGGCACGTCGCTGGTCAAGGACACCAGCACGCGCGGCTGGTCGGAGTCGGTGTGGCTGAACTCCTACGGCGGCCCCGGCTCGGGCTGCTCGCTGTACGAGCCGAAGCCGAGCTTCCAGCACGACACCGGGTGCTCGATGCGGGCGCTGACCGACGTGTCCGCGGTCGCCGACCCGGCGACCGGCGTGTCGGTCTACGACAGCTACCAGGCCAGCGGCTGGCAGGTCTACGGCGGCACCAGCGTCTCGGCGCCGCTGATCGCCGGGGTCTACGCCGCCGCCGGGACCCCCTCCGCCGGCACCTACCCGAACGCGTACCCGTACGCGAACTCCTCGGCGCTGAACGACGTGACTCAGGGCTCGAACGGCACCTGCACGCCGGCGTACCTGTGCACGGCCGGCGCCGGCTACGACGGCC
>JABFWL010000175.1 GCA_013362315.1 Catenulispora sp.
GGTTCTGGTTCTGGTTCTGGTTCTGGTTCTGCGACTGCGGCGGCCACGGCCGCGCCGTACCGGTCCAGAAGGAAGTCGGTCAGCGCGTCGACCGTCGGGTGGTCGAACACCACAATCGTCTTCAGCACGATCCCGAGCGCTGTGTTGACCTTGTCGATCAACTCCACCGCGATGATCGAGTCAACACCCAGCGCGACCAGTGCCAGCTGCGAGTCGACCTCGTCGGCGGCCATGTCCAGGCACTGCCCGACCAGTCCTGCGAGCAGCCGCCGCAGCGCCTCGCGTCCACTCGGGGCAGCCACCGCCGGCAACGGATCAGACGGCACGGGCAGCGACTTGTCCGCGGCGGCCACGATGACCCGCTGCGACAGCCGCCCGCCGTCGGTCGCCGTACCCAGGAAGGCGACCCCGCCGAAGCCCGCGAGCTCGAGCCGCCGCCGCCACATCTCCTCGTCGAGCAGCGGCGACCCGGCGAGCCTGCGGTACGTGTCCTCGTGGTTCCACCAACCGTCGAGCAGACCGAAGGTGACGGTGTGGAAGGGCAGTACCCTGGTCACCTCCGTCAGCACGAGCAGGCCACCGGGCTCGAGGAGTGCTCGGATCCGGGCCAGCGCGGCGTCCAGGTCGCGGACCGCGTGCAGCACGTTGGCCGCGATCACGACCCGGTAGCAGTCGGCCGCGAAGCCCTGCGCCCCGGTATCGCGTTCGATGTCCAGTTCGCGGAAGCTCACCGGGACCCGCCCGGTGTCCAGGCTCCGTTGCACGTCCCGCACCAGCCGGGACGACACGTCGGTGAAGTCGTAGGCGACGGCCGATCCCAGCGGCGCCAGAGCGTCGAGCACCGCCCGCGTCGTACCGCCGGTGCCGGCCCCTATCTCGACCACGCGCGCCGGCGGCCCCGTGACCTCGCCCGGCGCGCTCAGGTGCGCGAGAACCCGGTCGGCGACGAGCCCGTTGCAGTAGTCGACCAGATGCTCACCCCGGTAGATCCGGGCGACCCCGTCCGCCGATCCGCCGGGGAACAGCACCTCGGGCCCGGACGCCTCGCCGGTCAGCACCTCGTCCAGCCGGGCCAGGCAGTGGACCGCGAGATGGAGCCGCGCCGCGAGGTTCGGGTGGCGCGCGGCCAGGTCGTCCGGCGACGGCCGCGCCCCGGACCCGGCACCGAAGGCGGCCACCCCGTCCGGCGTGTCCACCAGCAGCCCCTGCTCGATCAGCATGTCCACAAGGGCGTTCAGCAACCGGACGTACCTCGGCACGCAGCCCGATCGCCCCACCAGAGCGTCCCACCGATGCGGTTCGCCGACGCGCTGGAAAAGCCCCAACCGCCGCAGCGCCTCCAGCGCCCGCCGACCGATCAGCTCGTCGAACGCACGCTGTTCGGCCTCGGAGTCCGACGAGCGGCCCAGCGGCGCGGCCGATGGCTCCGGCCGGCTCCCGGCAGGTTGCGGCCGGACCCCGATCGAGGCCAGCACCGGATCCTGCGCACGGATCGCCACGATCTGCCGATCGTCCGCGGCCAAGACGGCTTCGACCACTGCCATCCCCTCGGCCGGCGCGATCGACCGGTATCCGCGAGCGGTCATGGTCTGCCGGTACTCCTCACCGGAGACGCTGCCGACGGTGCCCCAGTAACCCCAGTTGATGACCCGCACCGGGAACGGCAGGCGCGACGCCGCCCAGCGGGCGACCGCGTCCTGCGCCGTCGATGCGGCCGCATAGTTGCTCTGGCCGGCGGATCCCGTGAACGACTGAACCGAAGACAGGAAGAGCAGGAATTCGAGCTTCTCGCCGCCGAGCACCTGTACCAACGTCCGGCTTCCCTGCAGCTTGGGCCTGAGTACCGCCTCGAACGCCTCCGGCTCGAGCCGTTCCAGCAGACCGTCGCGCAACACCATGGCGCAGTGCACGACCCCGTCGACTCTGCCGTGCCGCGCCTTCACCGCCGCGAAAACCTCGACCATACGCTCCGGGTCGGCGACGTCCGCGCTGTCGTAGCCGACGTCCTGCGCGCCGAGCGACATCAGGTTCCGTAGTTCGGCACGGATGTCGGCGTCCGAAGCCCGCCTGCCGATCAGCACCAGCCGGGCGGCGGCCGTGGCAGCCAGATGCCGGGCCAGCTCGCGGCCGATTCCCGAGGCACCACCCACGATCAGGTACACGCCGTGCCGCCGGAACGGCGAGCGCCCCGGAGCCGGCAGGCGGACCGATCGCAGCCGTTTGACATACCGCTCGCCGCGCAGCAGGGCCACCTCCTGGTTGTCCCGCTGCGGCGGTTCGGCGGCGAGCTGGCGCACGATCCGGTCGAGTTCGGCCTCGGAGGGCTCGGCGTCCGCGGGCAAGCCGATGTCGACGCAGGTCACATCCAGGCGCGGATACTCCTTGGCCAGCGACTTGGCGAGGCCGATCAGGCCGCCGGCCTCGGGGTTGCCGGTGCGCCGTCCGTCAGGATCCTGAGTGTCGTTGACGACGATCCGCAGGACCCGCAACGGCTGCAAGAGATCCGCATCGGCCAGCGCCCGCAGCAGTTTGTACAGCGCCGTGGCCGGGTCGACGTCACCGGGCGCACCCGGCGGGTCCGACGCATCGGCGAGACCGGCCAGGAACCAGAGCTCGTCGACCTGCCGGAATCTCCCCACAAAGTCGGCTTGCGCGGCGGGGTCCCGAAGATCGACCTCCCAGGTCCGTCCGCCGATCCGCTCGGGAAGGCCGAAGGCCCGGCCCGCGTGCACGATGAGAGCCCGGTCGCGGGAGGCCGCACGGTCCAGTGCCGCCGCGGGTTCGGCTACCCAGTACGGACGGTAGAGGAAGCCCTCCGCGGCCACCCGATGCGGCCGCATCGGTCGCACGGACACGTCGCGGAAGACCACGCACGGCCGGCCGGACTCGTCGAGCAGCGTGACGTCGTAGCCGTCCTCGCCACGCGCCTTGGCGTGCGCGTAACCCGACTCCGGCAGGTC
This sequence comes from Catenulispora sp., assembly GCA_013362315.1. GTDB lineage: Bacteria > Actinomycetota > Actinomycetes > Streptomycetales > Catenulisporaceae > Catenulispora. Next base: position 2,961 of record JABFWL010000175.1, read on the forward strand.
ACGGACGTATTCCACCGACTCGGCCGAGAAGGGCAGCCGGGCCGGCTCGTCCGACGCGGTTCCGGCGAAGTCCATCACCGTGATCAGTTGCAGTGCTGCATCCATCAACGTCGGATGCAGCACGGCGGGCTCCGCCGGCGCCACCGGGCCGAGCGCGATCCGCGCCAGGGCCTCCTTGCGACCACCCGCCCACACCTCGTGGATCCCGCGGAACAGCGGCCCGTACTCGATGCCGAGCCGCTCGAACCGCGGGTAGATCTCCTCGGCGGTCAGCCGCCGGGGGCAACGGCCGCGCACCTCCTCCAGATCGGTGCGCGGTGGCTCTGGCTCGATGGCCGGCACCGGTTGTAGGCGTCCCTGTGAGTAGCCGACATCTTCGGCCTCGATCCGGTACGCCATCGCGCCGTCGGCCGGTGACAACGTGATGCGGATGTCGCGATGCCCACCGGCCACGGTGAGCGGGCGCAGCCAAGCCACCCCGGAGAGACGAAACCGGCCTGGCAGGCCCGCCGCCGCCCGCACCAGTTCGAGATGGCCTACCCCCGGAAGTACGGCCTCGCCCGCGATGAGGTGGTCCGCCAGCAGCGCGTCGGCCGCTACCAGACGCCGTGTCACCACGACGGGTGCAGCAGGCAGTTCGACGACAGGCGCGGGCTCCACAGCCGGTTTCTTCGAGGTCTGTGTTGTCTGTGAAGTCTGTGTTGTCTGTGAAGTCTGTGTTGTCTTTGAAGTCTCCGGAATCCAGTAGCGCGTGGGCGCGAACGGATAGGTCGGCAAAGACAACCGCCGAGGTCGCGACCCGTCGTACCGTCCCGCCCAATCAACCTCGCCACCGGCGACCCAATGCCGGGCCAGCGCAGCCGGATCAGCACCGCTGGCGTCATCCGGGCTCCTGCGCCGCGCCGCGCTGTCGAGCACACCATCGAACACGCCCGGCGCACACCGGCCTTCGCGGGCGTACTCATCGAGACCGTCCACCAGTTCCTGGACCGACGCGGCGGTCACGGCCAGCCGGTGGTTCATCGGCTCCCGTCCGACCTGAAGCGTGAACGCCAGGTCCCGCAGCGGCGCCCCGGCCGCGAGTGGAGCCGCCGGGGGCAGGACCGCGGCGAGCCCCGCCACCGTCTGCCGCGCATGCACGGCCCCGGCGACCGCCCCGGCCCCGGCCGGCGAGGATTCGCTCAGCCGGTCGCGCAACAGCGCGAGATGGGCCGGCCCGAGACCCAGGTCCTCCAGCGCCTCGTCGGCCGGGATGTCGTCCGGCGTGACATCGAGCAGCTCGGCCACCGCCGCACGCAGTTCCCCGCGTCGGTCCCCGACCGGGCCCTCCGGGCCGACCGTGCGCAGGTGCCCGGCCAGCCGGCCGGCGTACTGCCGAAGCTGTTCCGGCGTCCGGGCGGACAGCACGAACACCCGCAGCGCGCCGTCGTCAGCAGGCACAGGCGCGGACGTGGGCTCCAGATATTCCTCGAGGACCACATGGCCGTTGACGCCCCCGAATCCGAACGAGCTGACCGCTGCGCGGCGCGGCAGCTCGGCTCCCGCGTCATCCAGCGCACGCGGCCAGTCCTGCGACTGCCGGGCCAGACGCAGCGGGCTGCCGTCCAGCCGGATATGCGGATTGATCTCCCTGAGGTGCAGGTTCCCCGGGATCCGGCCGTGCCGCATGGCGAGGATCACCTTGAAGATGCCCGCCACCCCGGCCGCCGCCTCCAGGTGCCCGATATTCGACTTCACCGAGCCGACGATCGTGCGCGGCTCGACCAGAGGCGGCAGGCCGGCCCGGTCCCGCAGTTCGCGAAACGCCTTCTTGAGCCCGTTGATCTCGATCGGATCACCGAGCGGGGTGCCGGTCCCGTGCATCTCGACGTAGCCGACCGTCTCCGGATCGACCCCGGCCTCCTGGAACGCGCGCACGATCAGCTGCGCCTGCGCATTCGGATTAGGCGTCGTCAGGGTGTTGACATGGCCGCCGTGGTTGATCGCGCTGCCGCGGATGACGGCATGGACGTGATCTCCGTCGGCGATCGCCCGGGACAGTGGCTTGAGCAGGAGCGCGCCGACCCCCTCGCCGCGCACGTAGCCGTCGGCGGCGGCGTCGAAGGTTCGGCAGCGCCCCGTCGGACTGAGCATCCCCGCGCGGGCGAAGGAGATGTAGATCATGGGCGCCAGCAACAGGTTCACCCCGCCCGCGATCGCCACGTCGCAGCTGCCGGCCCACAGCGCCTCCACTGCCGAGCGCAGCGCGACCAGCGAACTGGAGCAGGCCGTGTCGATGGGGAAGCTGGGGCCGTTCAGGTCGAGCAGGTAGGACACCCGGTTGGCGAGGATGGCATGGAAGAGCCCTGTTGTGGTGTAGGCGTCGATCGGGACGCCGGCGTCCCGCAGCAGCTCGTAGTAGTCGTGAGTGGCTACCCCGACGTACACGCCGGTCGTCTTCTCCGACAGTTCGCTCGGCCGGTAGCCCGCCTCCTCGATCGCCCCGTACACGGTCTGCAGGAACAGCCGCTGCTGCGGGTCCATCAGCTGCGCCTCGCGCGGCGAGATGGCGAAGAAGCGCGCGTCGAACCGGTCCACGTTCGGGACGAAGCCGCCCCACTTGCTGTTCGTGCGGTTCGGCTCGGCGAGCGGATCGCCGAAGTAGTCGCGCCAGTCCCAGCGGTCGCCGGGGACCTCGGTGACCATGTCGAGGCCGGAATCCAGGTTGCGCCAGAACTCGGCCAGATCAGCGGACTGCGGCAGCATGCCGTGCATGCCGATGATGGCGATCGGCTCGCCGCGGCGGATGGCCGGCGGGGGCTCGGTGACGTGCACGGGTTCAGCGGCCGGCGCGGGCTCGGCGGCCGGCGCGATCAGTGGGCTGGCTTCGGTGGGTGCCGCGGGTTCGATCGGTGCGGCCAACCGCTGCACCTCGGCCGGGAACATCTCGACCAGGTGCTCGACCACCGCGGCCGGGGAGGTGTGTTCGAAGAAGATCGCGGGGGTGACATCCACGCCCAGGCGCTCGTTGAGCCGGTTGGCCAGCTCGCTCAGCTTGAGCGAGTCGAATCCGTAGGAGCCGAAGTCCAGTGTGTCGTCGATCCGCGACCGTTCGAGCTTGACGACGGCGGCCACCTCGTCGACGACCAGCGGGCGGACCACCTCGCAGACATCGGCGGCCTCGCAGACATCGGCGACCTCCGGGCCCGCGGCCTTGGCATCGGTCGGCACGGTTTCCCGCTCCTTCGTCTCGATTCCCAGCTGAACGGACACCGCGACGCCGTCTCCCGGCACGAACAGGACCGGGCCCGCCGACGCCGTGAGCATCGCCTCGAAGGCGCGCAGCCCTGAGGCCGAATCCAGCGGCCGCAGCCCGAAGCTCGCGTGCAAGGCACGCTCCACCTCCTGGTCGACCCGCATCCCGCCGTCCCGCCACAGCGGCCAGTCCATCGAGACCGTGACCCCCGAACGCCGCGCCTGCGATCGCTGCTCCTCGCGCCAGAGCGCGAAAGAGTCAAGGAACGAGTTGGCGTAGGCATAACCGGCCTGCGCGGCGGTGCCAAGGGGTCCGGCGACAGAGGAGAAAAGCGCGAAGAAGTCCAGGGGCAGGTCACGGGTGGCTTGGTCGAGATGCACCGCGCCCCACACCTTCGGGGCGAGCACGGCGTCCAGGTCGCAGGAGTGCGCGTGGACCAGGTAGTCATCGCGCAGAACACCCGAGCAGTGGACGATTCCGTCCAGCCCGCCATACGCCTCCCGCGTGGCGTCGACCGCCGCCACGGCGCCGGCAGCCTGCGACACGTCGGCCGCGACGTACCTGGCCTCCCCACCCGCCCTGCGGATCTCAGTGATCAGCGACGCTATGCGCTCGTCCGGCTCGGACCTGCCGAGGAGGATCAGACGGGCCTGATATCTGCCGGCCAGATGCCGCGCGATCAATGATCCCAGACCGCCGGCGCCGCCGCTGATCAGGTACGCGCCGCTACGGCGCAGCGGTTGCCGACCGTCCGGCGGGTCGATGCGGTTCCAACGCCAGGCAAACCGATGGCCGTCGCGGTGACGCAGCCGACTGTCGCCGTCCCAGTCCTCGGCCAGTTCGGCCCGCACGAGCTGTGGCACCGGACCCGACCCGGCAGCGAAGGCCGCCAGCGCCTCCGCTTCCAGCTCCAGCAGCCGCCACCGCAGTCCGGGGTGCTCGCGTCCGGCGGTCCGGAGCAATCCGGTCAGCGCCGCATAGGCCGGCTGCTCCGCTTCGGCGCCGGGAACGAGGCACAACAACCGGATCCGCTTCTTGTGTCCGGCCTTGAGCACGGCGCGCACCAGGCGGAACAGCGATCGCAAACCGTCGTCGAACCGGTCGGCCAGGTCCTCCGGGGTCTGGCTCGGCTTCGTGCCGGGCCACGCACAGACGATCGTTGTCGGCGCCGTCCCCATCCGGGCCAGCAGGGCTTCGAAGTCCTGATCGGCTGTGGGCCAGATTTCGAGGTCTGCGTCCGGCAGCGGTCCGCGGACACCGGTCCGAGCCGGCGCCTCAACCCATCCGGGCCGGAAGTACGAGCCCTCATCCGGCGACTGCTGCCACTGACGCAGCCACAGGTCGGTGACTCGTAGCAGGACCCTGCCGTCCTCATCGATGATCTGGACGTCCAGCTTCTTCGCCCCCGGAACTGCCGCGCGCAGGCCGACGTGCGCGAAACAGCGGCGCGGCGTCGCGGCAGCGGCCTGGACCGTGCCGATCGTGAAGGGCAGATGCAGCCGGCCCCCGTCCTGCTGCTGCTCGACCAACCACAGCGAGGCCTGGAGCGCGGAGTCGAAGACCGATGGGTGCAATGTGAACCGGTCCGCATCAGCGGACAGATGCTCCGGCAGTCGGATCTCCGACAGCGCTTCGCCGGTGCCGACGCGCAGCCGCCGGATCCCCTGATAGCTCGGCCCCAGATTCAGTCCCCGCTCGGCGATCCGGGCATAGAACTGCGCAGCGTCGATCTCGACTGGACAGCGCTCGCGCAGTTCGGCGAGGTCGACCCGCTCATCGAGCGCATCCGCACCCGCACCGAACTCGACCCTGCCTTCGGCGTGCAGGATGCGTTCGCCGTCCTGTCCCTGGCTGCGCACCGCGTATCCGATAGCGCCGGAGTCGGTCGGCGAGAGGTCGACGCGGACGGTGACCGGCGCGGGCACGGCCAACGGCGCAGACCAGACGTTGCCACGGAACGTGACGACGCTGCCGGTGCCGCGGCCTTCCGCCGCCGCTCGGACCAGTTCCAGATAGCCGACCGCGGGGAAGACCGGCGTGCCGTCGACCCGATGGTGGGCCAGGAAGAACTCAGTGCCGGTGAGAACGCCCTCGGCGCCCTGCCCGTCCCGCGCCGTGAGGAAGGGATGGCTCTGCGATACAGCGGGCTTCACGATGGCGGGCAGCCAGTAACGTTCACGCGCGAACGGATAGCCGGGCAATTCGACATGCGGCAGGGGCTCGGAATACAGGCGGCTCCATGCGACATCAGCGCCGGCGGTCCACAACGCGGCCAGCCGATGCAGGTCCCTGTCAGCGAGCGCCGCGGCAACCTGATCGGCATCGGTGTCCGCACCGGTCCCGAAGCGTCGGCGCGAGGCCGGATCGCTGCGCCAGCAACCATCGGCGACCGGCTGGCGCGCGGCCATCGCTGCCAGCCGCTCGGCCAGCTCCGGCAGGCTGTGGGCGAGGATCGCACAGCGTTCGCGCAGCGGCTCACGGCGCACCTGCAACTGGTGGGCGACATCCGCGAGGTCGAGGTCGGGCTCCTGCCGGAGCCGGTCGGCCAGATCCGAGCACAGTTCTCGCAACCGTTCGGCGTCCCGGGCGGAGACGACGGCGAGGTGCGGGCCGGGCAGCTCCCGGGACGCCCGGGGCTCGCGGGACGGGCTCGGGAACTCCTCAACGACGATATGTGCGTTGGCTCCGCCGGCCCCGAAGGAGCTGATCCCGGCTCGCCGGGGTGCGAAGCCGTCGGTCGTCCAGTCCTGCGATTCTCGCTGCAGTCGGAAGCGGGTGGCGTCGAAATCGATGCGCTCGTTGGCTGTCGCGCAGTTCAACGAGGGCACCAAGGCGCCGTGCCGCATCTGGAGCAGCACCTTGGTGAGCCCGGCGATGCCCGCCGCGGACTCCAGATGCCCGATGTTGGTCTTCACCGAGCCGATCGCGCACGCGCCGTCCGCGCCGCCGTAGGACGTCCTCAGGCCGCTGATCTCGATGGGGTCGCCGAGTGGTGTGCCGGTGCCGTGGGCCTCGATGTAGCTCACGGCTCCGGGACCGAGGCCGGCCCGGCGCAGGGCCGTGGCGGCCACTTCGGCCTGCGCGGCCGGGGCGGGGACGGTGAAGCCGTTGGTCCGTCCGCCGTGGTTGACCGCGGTCCCCTTGATGACGCCGAGGATCTTGTCGCCGTCCGCCTTCGCCGCGGCGAGCGGCTTGAGCAGGACCGCGCCGACGCCTTCGCCGGGTACGAAGCCGTCCGCGTCGGCACCGAAGGAATGGCAGCGCCCGGTGTGCGAGAGCATCTGCATCTGGCACAGCCACGTGTACTTGCTGGGGTGCAGGTAGAGGTTCACGCCCCCGACGAGCGCCATCCGGCATTCGTTGCGCAGCAGGCTCTCGCACGCGAGGTGGACAGCGCTGAGCGAGGAGGCGCAGGCGGTGTCGACGGGCATGCTCGGCCCGTGCAGATCGAAGCAGTACGACACCCGGTTGGCGATGGACCACGGCGTCGACGTCGGCAGCCCGGGCTCCCCGGCCCGCCGCTGGTCCGGGCCCCAGATGAGGTAGGTCTGGGTGGTCACGCCGACGAACACGCCTACTGAGCGCCCGCCATGCCGGTCGGGGTCGCCGAGACGGCTCGGGGGGTAGCCGGCGTCTTCGAAGGTGTGCCAGGCGGTCTGCAGGAAGATCCGCTCCTGCGGATCCATGAGCTCCGCCTCGCGTGGCGAGATGTTGAAGAACAGCGGATCGAAACTGTCCGGGTCCTCCAGGAAGGCGCCCCAGCGGCAGTACATCTCGTCGGTATCTGCGGGATCGCCGTTGTGCCGCCAGAGGTCCCAGCGGGAGGCCGGTATCTCCGAGACGCAGTCGCGGCCTGCGGACAGGTTCCGCCAGAACGCTGAGACGTCGGAGGCCATCGGGTAGCGGCCGGCCAGCCCGATGATCGCTATGTCCGAACAGGTGTCCTGCGCGACGTCCAGCGCAGTGTCCGGAACGACATCCGGCAGAGCCTCGGACACGACTGGGTCCGAGGCTCTGGAGCGCGTGCCGGACCACCCCGCCAACCGGGCGCCGTGCAGCTGGCTGAGCCGGTCCGCTGCCTGGTTCAGGGTCCGGCACTCGAACAGCAGGGTGGCCGGGACTTCCCCGAGGTCCTGTTCGATCCGGGTGCCGCACTGCGAGACGAAGATGGAGTCGATGCCGTACTGGTCGAACCCGAGGTCGGCGGGCAGATCCTCCGGGGACACCCGCAGCATTGCGGCGAAGACCGAGCGCAGATAGGCCAGCGCGGCCTGGTGCGCTTGCGAGGGATCGACGGGTGCCGGAGCCACCGACGCCGATGACGGCACCGACGCCGTTGGCGATGCTTGCGCCGAGCCGGGAAGCAACGCGGCGGCCAGGCGTGGATCGCCGAACAGCAGCGAGTGGCGGCCTGCCTTCGCGATGACCTGATCCAGCAGCGGCAGACCGACGCCGACGGGCATCGGCAACAGCCCGCGCCCCGGGCGGAAGATGCTCTCCGCGGTGTCGGGCACGCTCATCCCGCCGCCGTCCCACAGTGGCCATTCGAGGGTCACCGTGCGTCCCCGGCGCGTCCCCGCCGCCCGCCACGACTCCCGCTGTTCGCCGAACTCGCCGAGGTAGGCGTTCGCGACCGCGTAGTCAGACTGACCGACGTTGCCGACCACGGCGACGATGGAGGAGAAGAGGATGAAGAAGTCGAGCGGCTCCTCGCGGGTCGCCCAGTCCAGGTTTCGTGTTCCGAGCACCTTCGGCGCGAGCACCGCCTGGAGGTCGGAAGGGTCCTTGTCGATCAGCAGGCCGTCGCGCAGCACACCGGCCGCGTGGAAGACCCCGGTGATCGGCCCGAACACCTCGTGGGTCCGCGCGACGAGCACGTCGAGCTGTTCGCGACTGGTGACGTCGGCTTGGCAGTACAGCAGCTGTGACGGATCGGTACCGGCCTCGGCCGCGATCTCCGCGAGCAGCCGCGCGGGTTCGGGCGACCGTCCGGCAAGCACCACGCGGGCGTCCGTGGTCGCCGCGAGGTGGCCGGTGAGCTTGCGGCCCAGACCGCCGGCACCGCCGGTGACCAGGTACACGCCGCCGCGCTGAGCCTCAGGGAGCAGCCGGGTTGCCGCCGCGGGCCGAGCGACAGCCTGCGCCTGATGTCTGCGGACCTGCCGTCGCCCCCGGTCGTACCGGGCCAGGCCCGGATGATCCGCACGGGAGAACTCCGCGGCCAATACCGACCACAGGTCCGGATCTCCCACCTCATGCTCGGCCAAGACACAGGTCAGCCGCAGGCGGCTGCTTTCGTGGGGCAGCGTCGCGGCGAGTCCGCTCAGGGCGGTCCATCCCGGATCCGAATGCCGGGCTCCATCCGGTTGTACGCACAGCAGGCGCACCGGTCCGGACCCCGGCTGCCGTAGCAGGGCTTTGACCAGAAGCAGGACGGCTTCCATGGGCGCGGGTGCGAGCACCACGATCCGGTCCGCCACTCCCCCGTCACGGGCAAGCGCCGCAAGCCGCCGCGGCCAAGCCGACGCATTGTCCGCCAAGACGACGCACGGCGCCCCGATACCTTCGCGCGCCGCACTCTCAAGTGCCTCGTCCGGAACCGATGTGAGGATGAGGACCGGCGCCTGCGAGTCAGCAGCCGGTGTTGGCCGGTCGTCGGTGTCGGCCCAGCGGGTTGTCACCTCGATCAGCTCGCCCGCGTGGGTGGCCACCGCCGCTGGCGCGGGCACCCGCCGGTGCTCGAACCGCTCGAACTCGTACGTGGGCAGCGGCGTCTTCACCAGCCGGCGGCCTGACCAGAAACGGCCCCAGTCGACGTCGACGCCGTTCGTCCACAGCTCCAGCAGCGGCTTCACACCCGCGTCCAGCAGCGTCGCGGCGTCGCCCACCGATACGACCCGCCCGCCGGCGACCCGGTCGGAGGCGGCCGTCAGGTCGAGCACCGTAACGGCTTCCGGCATCTCGGGCAGCACCGGTCGTTCGGTCGCCAACCACCGGAGCCAGGCCGCCGTCTCCGGCGCCGCCGCTCGCCCGGCGCTGTATTCGGCAAGGCGCGGAAAGGCTTCTGGGTCCACGGGTCGGTCCACTGCCTGGTCGTCGACGCGCCGCTGTGCCGACTGCGCCGCCGCGGACTGCTGGGCCGCGTCGCCGTGGGTGAACGCGAGCAGATCCTCGGGAGTACAGAAGCCCTCCAGCAGCAGATTGAGCAGTTCCCGCAAGTGCGGATCATCGAAGAGATCCGCCGATGGAAGAGACCACTTGCGGTCCAGCCGGCCGGCCGCGTGCCGCAGGGCCAGGACCCGGACCACGGCGTCCCGGCCGTCGCCCAGCTCCAGCTCGGCCAGGTCCGCCTCCTGAACGGGAACCTGCAGGCCGTCGAGCCCTCGCCCCCGCAGCGCCTGGTGCCACTCCTCGAGACCGGCGCGATACGTGTGCTGATGGACCAGCGCGGCGGCACGGTCCCGGACAGCGTCGCATTCGGCCTGCGTGATCCGGGCCTGGCCGACGAGCCCGGCGAGATACTCCGGTTCGAGCGTCCGTGGCCGCAGGGTCTGATCGGCTCCGGCACCCTGGAAAGTCAGCGTCGGTGCGCCGAGCTTCAACGGAGCCTCGGCGGACTCCGCCAGCTCCAGCGCTGTGGCCAGGTCGACGGCTCCGGCGAGCGCAAGCGCCGGCCACACACCCGCGCCGGAGGCGGTGATCATCTGCGGGCGCGGTACCAGGTGGAGGAACGAGCGCGCGACGAGGTAGCGGTACAGGCACGCTTCCTTGGCGCCGCGCCCGCCTTCGGTCAGGCTCCGCAGCAGCTCGCCGACGGAGGCGTCCTCGGCCACGGCCACCGCGGACTCGGCGAGCGTGCTGCCGGGATCGGGCCCGCACAGCGTGGCGAACTCGGCCGGCTCGGGCAGCGGCAGCTCGCCGATCCGCAGCCGCCACGCCCCGCCGGCGCTCGTCACGGCCGTCGCCCGCGCGGCGGACAGGGCCGCCGGAAGGTCGTCGCCGGCGCCGACCAGCGCGCCCATCCGGACCGGCAGCGCCTCACGGCCGCGGGCGAGGGTGGCGCAGACGTCTGCGACGTCCGCCGCACCGGCCAGGTCCGGAAGGTCCTGCCAGCGGCTGATGACCCGGTCCAGTGCCTCGGGGGTGCCGGCGGAGAGGATCAGCGGGTAACGCTCAGGCCGCTCGGGCGCCGAGCGCCGCGGGGCGCGCCTGCGGGCCGGCCGATGCTGCTCGACACAGACGTGGGCGTTGACCCCGCCCATCCCGAACGAGCTGACCCCGGCGCGCAGCGCGGTGCGCGAGCCGCGAGGCGCGGTCCATGCCTGTTCGGTCAGCGCCAGCTGGAACGGCCCGGTGGTCAGGTCGATCAGCGGGTTGACGGTCTGGACGTGGATGCTCGGCGGGATGCGGCGGTGCCGCATCATCATCAGGACCTTGATGAGGCCGGCGACCCCGGCGGCGGCCTCCAGATGGCCGATGTTCGGCTTCACCGAGCCGATCGTGCACCACGGGCGGCGCCGCACAGGGGATGAGAACACCTGCCGCAGCGCTTGGACCTCGATGGGATCGCCGAGCGAGGTGCCGGTACCGTGCGCCTCGACGTAGCCGACGGTACGCGGATCGAATCCCGCGCGGCCCATCGCCTCGCTGATCACCTGGCGCTGGGATTCGACCGTGGGCGCGGTGACCGTCAGCCGCTGCCCGCTGTGGTTCACCGCGGATCCGGCGATCACACCGTATATGTGGTCGCCGTCCCGCACGGCGTCTGACAGCCGGCGCAGCAGGACCATCGCGGCACCGTCGCCGGGAACGTATCCGTCGGCCGTCCGGTCGAAGGTGTGGCACGCGCCGCGCGGGCTGAGCATGCGGGCCTTCGAGAAGGAAATGTACTTCCAGGGGAACAGGTTCAGACTCACGCCGCCGGCGAGCACATAGTCCGTCTCGCCGTTGAGCAGCGCCCCCATGCCGAGATGGACGGCCACGAGCGAGGACGCGCAGGCGGCGTCTATCGCCATGCTGGCCCCGTGCAGGCCCAGGGTGTGCGAGAGCCGGTTGGCCAGCAGGCAGTCGTAAGCGCCGAGGGCCGAGTGGCTCTCGACGTCCTCGGCGCGGTCGGAGACGAGCTGCAGGTGGTCGCGGCCCATCACGCCGACGAACACCGAGGTGCGGGCCGCCCGCAGGTCCGCCAGCGAGCTGCCGGAGTCCTCAACGCATCGCCAGCTCTGCTCCAGCAGCAGCCGCTGCTGCGGGTCCATCAGCTGCGCCTCGTGCGGGGAGATGCGGAAGAAGGCGTGGTCGAAGGCGTAGGGTGCGTCGATCATGCCGCACCATTTGCTGACGCTGCGGTTCGGCGCGGTGATGTCGGGCGAGTAGACCGCTTCGGCGTCCCACCGGTCCGCGGTGACGACCCCGACGGAATCGGTGCCCCGCATCAGGTTCTCGATGTACTCGTGGTGGTCGCGGGCGCCCGGCAGCCGGCAGCCGATGCCGACGACCGCGACCCGTTCCCGGGCGTCCTGCTCGCCCGCGGTCATCGCGATCCGCCAGCGGCGGCAAGTTCGGCGAGGCGTTCGCGCAGGTGCGCGGCCGCGCCGTCCATGATGCGCTCGGCGATGTCGTCGACGTGCCGGCTCTGCCAGCTCTGCAGCGAGGTGCCCCGCACCCATTCGTTGAAGGCGCCGAGCGAGGGGCCGCAGTGCACTTGGAAGTCGAGCCGGTACCGCTCGTCGCCGGTCATGGCGGCCCGCTGGCTGTGCGCGAAGTACCAGCGGAAGACCAGCGCCATCTTGTGCTTCGGATCCTGCCGCGCCTTGGCGATCTGCTGCGGGTCGCGGTCGGCGAAGTAGGTCTCGGTCTCCTGCCAGACCTCTTCCATGCTGCGGTGGAAGTACCGGCTTTCCAATTGGCCGCGGGTCTCGGCGTCTATGTCGTCCAGGCTGTCGTATCTGCGGTACAGGTCGTACAGTTTGCGTGCCCGGGCCGGGAAGAAGACCCCGCGTTTGAGCACCTGGACCTGCGAGCCCAGCTCGAACATGTCGCCGGCCGGGGCGTAGTCGGTGTCCTGGATGCCGATCTGCTCGAGCATCGCCTTGACCATCGGGCTCATGCCGGACTCGGCGGTGCACAGGTTGATCGATCCGGTGACCACGAAGTCGGCCCCCAGCAGGAACGCGGCCGCCGCCGTCTCCGGGGTGGCGATGCCGCCCGCGACGCCGACCCGCACCCGGCGGTTCGACGCGTGGTCGGCGGCCATCCGGTCGCGCAGCCGAAGGATGGTCGGCAGCAGGATCGTCCAGTCGCGGCGATCGGTGTGCCCGCCGGAGTCGCCCTCGACGCAGACGTCGTCGACCAGCCCTACCCGGGCGGCGAGCCGGGCCTGCTGCGGCGTGATGCGGCCGTCCTGCTCCAGGGCGTGAACGAGCCGTTCGGGGGCCGGTGCCAGGAATGCCTCGGCCACCTCCGGACGGGAGAGCTTGACCAGCAACCTGTTGGCGGCGCGGACCGTGCCGTCCGCGTCGAGCGTCAGACCGCTGAGACGGTAGCGCACCAGGGCGGGCGTGACGTTCATGAAGGCCGACGCCTCGACGTTGCGCACGCCCTCGGCCAGCAGCACGTCGACCAACCGCTCCTCGATCTGCGGCGAGGCGGGATCATGCGCGATGTTGACGCCGAACGGCCCATCGCGGCCGACGACCTGCTGGATCCGGCGCACCTGGGTCTGAACGCGCTCCGGATCCAGGCCGCCCGCGCCGAAGAACGACAAGATCCCGCGCCGGCTCGCCTTGATGACCAGCTCCGCCGACGCGATCGCCCGGTACATCGCCCCGCAGATGTAGGCGTACCGGACGCCGTAGGCCCGTCGGAAGTCCGCGCTGCCGAGCTCTGTCGCCGACAGCGCCGACAGCGCCGGGGCCGCGGATGCCGGAGACATCGCAGACACCTGCGACACCTGGGGCGGAGCCGCCGGCTCGCCGGAGGTCCACATCGGCGCACCGTTCGCCGGGGCGGCCGGCCGAACCTGCGCCGCGCGTTCGGTCGGCACCGGGGCTCTGCGGATCTTCTCGATCAACGAGGTCAGCACCCGCCCGGGGCCGATCTCCTGGAACTCCTCGACACCATGGGCCAGCAGGTAGCGGATGCCGTCCTCCCAGCGCACGGGTTCCACGAGCTGTGCGAGCAGCGTGTCGGCGACGGTATCCGCCTCGTACGGCCGACCGGTGAGGTTGGCGATGACCGGGGTCTTCAAGGGTTCGAACGCGTGCCGGGACAGGAAGTCCGCGAACCGCGCCCGGGCCGGTTCCATGAAACGGGAGTGGAAGGCACCGCTGACCTTGAGCGGGATGTAGGCGCGCGCTCCGGCTTCGATGAACGCTAGCTTGGCCTCGGCGACGTCCTGGGCCGGCCCGGCCACCACCACCTGGTCTGGCGCGTTGAGATTGGCCAGGTCGAGCTGGTCGAGCCGGTGCCGGGCCAGGACCGCGCGCACGGCGTCGGCGTCGAGGCCGACCACCGCCGCCATGCCGCCGCCGCGCGCCTGGCTCATCAGCTCGCTGCGACGCTGGACCAGGGCCACGCCGGTGGCGAAGTCGAAGGCTCCGGCGGCGAACAGGGCGTTGTACTCCCCCAGGCTGTGGCCCGCCATGAAGGCCACCGGCTCCATGCCCCGGCGGGTCTTGCGCAGATAGGACAGCGCGTTGACGACGAACAGCGCCGGCTGGGTGTACTCGGTGCTGTCGAGGCGGCCGTCCGGATCCTCGATGCACAGTTCGGCGATCGAATAGCCGAGGATCTTGTCCGCCCGTGCGGTCAGTTCGGGGAACTCGTCGAACAGATCTCCGCCCATACCCTTGTGCTGGGCTCCTTGACCGGTGAAGACCAGTGCTCTCATTCGTTGCCCCTTCGATGCTGGCCCGGGTGATTCCTGCCGCCCACGGAAATGTGCTCTGAGCTGGTCCAGACCGCGGTTCTTCGACGCGAACGGATTGAGTGGCGCGATGGTCCCGGCGGCGGATCCCGGCCCCAGTACCTGCTTGGCGAAGTTCGCGAACGTCCCCGACGGCCCAAGGTCGACGAGCAGCGCTTCGCCGATCTCCCGCTCGACGAAGCGGATCGCGTCGCGGAAGCGGATGGGCGAGCGCACCATCCGCCACAGGTGGTCGGCGGTGAGCTCCGGGAGTATCCCGGCTCGCGCGCAGGAGATCATGGGGACGCGCGGTGTCCGCAGGTGCAGCGAGCCGAGCAGGTCCAGATACGGCTTCGCCGCGCCCTCCATCTGCCGAGAGTGGAAAGCGAAGCCCACAGCCAGGCGCTGGTGCGCCACGCCCTTGTCGGCGACCGCGCGCGCCACGGCCTCCACGGCTGGGGGCGGGCCGGTGACTACGAAGTGGGAGTCGGAGTTGACGGCGGCGACCTCGCAGTCGGCTGCCCTGAGCCACGCGGAATACCGCTCGGCGTCGTCGAAGACGGCGAGCATGGCGCCCGGCGGGCAGTGCCGGTGGACCAGGTCGACCTGCCGGGCGATGACCGTCGCGAGATCGCCGGGGTCGAGGGCGCCGACCGCGACCGCGGCGGCGTACTCGCCGAGACTCGCACCGAGGACGTAGTCGGGTTCGATTCCCTCGGCGTGCATCACGTCGAGCAGGCTGAGCTCGACCATCAGGATCGCGGGGTGAGTGAACCGCAGGTCGTCGAACGGAGTGGACGGCCCGCAGCCATCCCGGTAGATCTCGGCGAGCGTGCCGGGGAGTCCGGCAGCCGCGAACGCCTCGTCCATCCGGCGCATGGATCTGGCGAACACGGCGTTCGCCGAGAGCAGTTCCCTGCCCATCCCGTAGTACTGCGATCCCTGACCAGGGAACATGAAGACCGTCTTCTGCGCCAAGGGACAGTGCCCCCCTCCAACGTCGTGCCGCAAACGCTCGGGAACGGCAAAAGCCCCGTGGGGCAATGCCCCACGGGGTGTCTCGATCAGAAGGCGGCCCTAGCGCTTTGTCTGCAGACGGGCGACTAAAAGCATACTTGTACCGCGGAAAAAGCGTGACACACTAACATCTGCGGTGTCAAGCAACAGCCGGCACCAGGCCCTCGACGCCGTGGTGGCGCCGGAGTGGTGGTGGGATGCGGACCGGCGGGCCTCAGCTCGCTGTGACGACGATCTTTCCCCGGACGTGTCCGCTCTCCACGAGACGCAGTCCCTGCGCGACATCGGCGAGCGGATAGGTCCGACCGACGACTGTGCGGAGCTTGCCCGCCTCGATCAGTTCGCCGATGGCCAGCAGTTCCCTGCGATCCTCCTTCGGCAGCAGAATGGTGAGTCGTTGCCGGGTGAACGACTTGGCCATGGTCAGCCGCAGCATCGGGCCGACCTCGCCGAAGACCTGGCCGGGCGTGCCGCCCGCGTTCAGCACCAGAGTGCCGCGCGCGGCCAGGGCGCGACGCACCCGGCTCAGCGGGTGGTTGGCGATGTTGTCGAGGATCACGTCGTATCGGGCCGGTTCGTCGGTGAAGTCCCGGGCCGTGTAGTCCACCACGCGCGCGGCGCCGAGCGAGCGCACCAACTCCAGGTTGCGCGTGCTGCACACCGCGGTGACCTCGGCCTCCAGCGCCGCGGCGATCTGCACCGCGTACGTACCCACGCCGCCGGAGGCGCCGTTGACGAGCACCCGGTCGCCGGGCTTGACCCGGCCCACCTCCCGGATGGCGCGCAACGCGGTCGTCGCGGCGGTCGGTATCGCCGCGGCCTCCTCGAAGCTCAGTTTCGCCGGCTTGACGGCCAGCAGGTCGGCCTTTGCGCGCGCGTACTCGGCGAAGGCGCCGGAACAGAACCCGTACACCTCGTCGCCGGGCCGCAGCGTACGCACGTTGGCACCGACCGCCTCGACACAGCCCGCCGCGTCGACCCCGCCGACGCGGGTCTTGGGCCGGGTCAGCCCGACCCGCCCGAGCCGGGCGATGTAGGGGTCGCCGCGCAGCACGTGCCAGTCGTAGTGGTTCAGGGCGGCCGCGTGCACACGCAGCAGCACATCGTCCGGGCCGATGCCGGGCTGCTCGACATCGGTGAACCGCAGGGTCTCCGGAGGGCCGAACCGCTCCTGGACGACAGCCTTCATGCGAACGGGTGGATTCGCCACTTCTCAGTTCTCTCCTGCCGCTGACAGGCCCCCCGCGAGGGCCGTGAACCGTTTGCGCTCCTGCCTCGATCATCGATATGTTAGTGGATAACAATTTTTAATGCTAGAGCAGCGGAGGTCACCGTGCAAGGCAATCGTTGGTGGATGCTGGGCGTGACGTGCCTGTCAGTGCTCGTCATCGCCCTGGATCTCACCGTGCTCAACATCGCGCTGCCGACCATCTCGAGCTCGCTGCGCGCGAACACCGCAGACCTCCAGTGGATCGTGGACGCCTACTCGCTGGCGTTCGCGGCCGTCATGCTGCCGGCCGGCGTCATCGGCGACCGCGTCGGCCGTAAGCGCCTGCTGATGGCCGGTCTCGTGGTGTTCCTGGCCGCGTCGGTCGTGGCCGCGCTGGCGACCACCTCCGGTGAGCTGATCGCGGCCCGGGCGGCGATGGGGCTGGGCGCGGCAGCGGTGTTCCCGCTGAGCCTGGCGACCGTCTCGGCCTCGTTCGACGACGAGGAGCGCCCCAAGGCCGTCGGGGCCCTGACCGCGGTGGTCGCGCTCGGCCTGCCGCTGGGCCCGATCATCGGCGGCGTGCTGCTGCAGCACTTCTCCTGGCACTCGGTCTTCTGGATCAACGTGCCGGCGGTCTGCATCACGCTGGCGGCCGGCGCCTTCCTGGTGCCGGAGTCGCGCAACCCCGAAGCCCAACCGTTGGACGTGCCCGGCGCGCTGCTGTCGGCGGGCGCGATCACCGCACTGGTCTGGGGCCTGATCAACGGCCCGGAACGCGGCTGGACGGCGCCGGCGACCTGGGCGCTGCTGATCGGCGCGGCGGTGCTGTTCGCCGCCTACCTCGCCCGGGAACGCAGCGCCGCGCACCGGCTGATCGACCCGGCACTCTTCCGCGACCGCCGGTTCAGCTGGGGAACGGCCGCCACCGTGGCCGTGTCGGTGGCGCTGTTCGGGATCATGTTCGTCTTCCCGCAGTACGAGCAGAGTGTGCTCGGCTACAGCCCGACCAGCGCCGGCCTGCGGCTGCTGCCGATGATGGGCGGCCTGCTGGTCGGCGGCGCCGCGGCGAGCCCGATCGCGAAGGCGCTCGGCACGAAGCTGACCGTGGCCGGCGGCCTGGTGCTGCTCATCGCCGGACTCGTGATCCTGGGCCAGATCCACCTGGAGACCGGGTACACCGTCGCGGCGATCGGGCTGGGGCTGACCGGCCTGGGCATCGGGGCCCCCATCGCCGCCGCGATGGACGCGGTCATGGCCGCGGCGGGCGGCGACGAGGCGGGCCTGGGCGCGGCGGTGAACAGCACGCTACGGCAGGTCGGCGGCGCGATCGCGGTGGCCGTACTCGGCAGCGTCCTGGCCGACGCCTACACCGGCAAACTGCGACCGGAGCTGGTCAAACTGCCCGCCGACCAGGCCTCCACCGCCCTCGGCTCGATCACTGGGGCCTCCCAACTCGCCCAGCACCTGCCGGACGGGGCGTGGCTGCAAGCCGCCGCCGGACGGGCCTACCTGCACGGCATGAGCGCCGTGATGCTGATCTGCGCCGGCGTCGCCGCCCTCGCGGTTCTCACCAGCCTGAAGTTCCTGCCGGGACGCAGCGCGAAGACCACCGCTCCCCTTGTCGCGCAGGAGAAGACGAGTACACAAGCGCGCTAGCCCTTATACTTTGGAATGTGACGGAATCCGGAGCGGGCTGGCGGCAGCAGAAAAAAAACGCCACCCGCGACCGCATCCGCTCCAGCGCGCTGCGCCTCTTCCAGGAACACGGCTACGAAGCCACCACGGTCGAGCAGATCTCCGCAGCCGCCGGCGTGTCGCACATGACGTTCTTCCGCTACTTCCCCTCCAAAGAGGACGTGGCGCTCTCGGACAGCTTCGACCCCCTGATCTGCAGCCTGCTGGAGCAGACTCCGCAGGACCAGCCCCTGATGCAGCGCATCAGGACGGCGCTGGAACAGGGGCTCGAGCAGATGTACTCCGCCAACCGCGACGCCCTGCTGGCGCAGAACGACCTGATCGTCAGCACACCCGCCCTGAGAGACCGCCTGTGGTCCGACCAGGTCGCCACCCAAGAGGTGATCCTGCGGGCCCTCAGCGGCGGGCAGGACGATGTGCACCACAGCGTGCAGACCCGGGTCACCGTGGCGACCTGCCTGTCCGCGGCGAGCATGGCCGTGCTCATGTGGGTCGAGAACGGCGGCACCCCGGAACTGCCGGAGCTGCTCGAGCAGGCTTTCGACGCCCTCACCAACCTGGCCTCGGCGCCCTCGCCCGAGCCAAGCGCCAGCCCGGCTCCATCAGTCGATGTGCAGGAGAACCTTCACCAGCACCAGGCCGACGATCGCCAGCACGAAGGCGACATGCATGATCAGGGTCTTGCGAAAGAAACACAGCACCGTGAGGACCAGGCACGAACCCGCGGCCACCACGGACCCGGTGGCGAGCGGAATCACCTTGTCGGACGGAAGTAGATTACCCGGCAGAGCCTTCACCTGGTAGATCCCTGCCACCGTCTTGATCAGGGCCACGAAGAGGATGACCACCTCGGCTCTGGCTATCACCGCCTCCCGCCTGGAACGGAACCCCGAAACCGGGCCCGCTCCCTCAGTCTTGATCGTTCCCTCGGATATCACCATCAGACGCCTCCGGTTGCTTCACCGCCGGCCCGCCCCGCGCTCACCGCGCACCCCCATCACCAGCAGCCGCCGCCGTCCTCCCGGCACCGGCCGCGAACCCCGAGTCTGCGCCACATTGCGGGCCGTGCTCGATCCGCCAGATATGTTAGTAACTAACATATCACTCGATCGGGGCGAACTCGAGGCCTTTCCTGAGCTTTCACTCCCCTGTGTGTAGCGGTTTGAAGGGGGTCTGGCACGCTTTCCGGGGGGGCGGAGCCGGAGCGCCTGGCGGCGTCGCTGCGCGAGGTCTGGAAGTGCCGCCGAGTAGACGGAAGCGACCGGCGGGAGACATGCTCCGCGCTCAGAGTGTCGTTGCCGTCCCCGCGCGGATCGCTGGGTAGCGTCGTCTCCCATGGCGACCGAACCACTCCACTCGATGGTCACCGCTGCCTTCGAACTCCGGGCGACACCGATCGGGCAGTTGGCCGATGCCGCGGACACGGTGGCCATCGCCTGCCTGGCCCTGGCACGTGCCTTCCGTGCCGGCGGCCGGCTGCTGACGTTCGGGGCCGGCACGTCGGCCACCGACGCCCATCACGTCTGCGTCGAGTTCGTCCACCCGGTGATCGTCGGCAAGCGCGCGCTTCCGGCCTTCTCCCTGGCCGCGGACTCCGCCACGGTCACCGGCGTCGCTGAGGCCGCGAGCCCGGACGCGATGTTCGCCCACCAGCTCGAGATCCTGGGCCGGTCCGGAGACGTCGCGCTGGGGATCTCCGGCGAGGGCGACAGCCCGAGTGTGGTACGGGCGCTGGTCGAGGCCCGGGAGCGCGGCCTGCTCACCGTCGCCCTCACCGGTGGGGACGGCGGCAGGGTCGCCCGGCACGGCCTGGCCGACCACTGCTTCACCGTGGACTCCGCCGACCCCCACGTGGTCAAGGAAGGCCAGGTCACCCTCTACCACCTGCTGTGGGAACTCACCCACGCGTTCCTGGAGCAGCCGCAGACTCTCGATCGCGCGGAGGGAGCACAACGGGTTGGGACCGAGGGAAGCCCGGACACCGGCATCGCAGGGCTCTACCCTTTTCTCTACAGCGGCACCGGCTCGCTCACCGCGCTGACCGCCGAAGTGGCCGCCTCGGCCCGCGCCAAGATCGCCGACGTCGTACGGCTCCGGCGCGAGGTCGGCGAGGCGCAGGCCGAGCGCCTCGCCGACTGCGCCGGCCGGCTCGCGCGGGCGTTCCACCAGGGCGGCACCCTGCTCGCCTTCGGCAACGGCGGCAGCAGTTCGGACGCCCAGGACGTGGTCCACACCTTCCTTCACCCCGGCCGCCGCAGGGCCGCGACCGGCCCGGATCGTGCCGCCGCCTGCGCCACCGCGAGCGCCCCGCAGGCCGAGACCGTCGCGCAGACCTCGGTCGCCGCCGCAGCCACGACCGCCCCGCATGGCTCGACCGCGGCGGCGGCCACCCTGCGCCCCGTCGTGACCACGACCACCGCAGACCCGGTCCCCGTCCCGGCTCTCTGCCTCACCAACGACACCGCCGTCGTGACCGCCCTGTCCAACGACGTCGGTTTCGAAGCCGTCTTCGCGCGCCAGGTCCAAGCGGTCGGCCGCCCCGGCGACATCGCGGTGGCGGTCTCCACCAGCGGAGGCTCGGCCAACGTCCTCGCCGCTCTGGCCGCCGCCCGTAAGGCCGGCCTGATCTCGGTCGGCTTCGCCGGCTACGGCGGCGGCCGGATGGCGGAACCGGGCTGCGTGGACCATCTCTTCGCGATCCCGTCGGCCTCGGTCCACCGGGTTCAGGAAGTCCAGACCACCCTCTACCACGTGCTGTGGGAAGCCGTTCAGGCCGAGCTCAGCCGCCTCGCGCCCGATCCCGCGCCCCGCACACCGCGGCCTGCCCGAGACTGACGCCGCCGTCGTTCGGCGGCACCCGTCGGTGGGTGAGCACTTCGAATCCCACCCTCTCCAGACCCGCCACGCATCGCTGGACCAGCAGCACGTTCTGGAAAACCCCACCGGACAGCGCCACCACGCCCACCCCACTGTCCAGACGGATCCGTTCGCAGACCTCGACGACCGCCGCGGCCAGGCCGTTGTGGAAACGAGCCGCGACGACCGGTGCCGGCACCCCGGCGGCGAGGTCGTCGAGCACCCCGCCGACCAGGTCGGCCGCCCGCACCACCAGCGCCTCGCCCTCGGCGATCCGCACCGGATACCGCCCCTCCTCGTGCGGATCGGCCAGCTGTTCGAACTCGATCGCCGCCTGCCCTTCGTAGGAGACCTCGTCCCGGACCCCGGCCAGCGCGGCGACCGCGTCGAACAGCCGCCCCGCACTCGACGTGAGCGGGGCGTTGAGCCCTGCGCGCGCCGCCGCGACGACCTGGTCCAGCTCCGGCGAGCGGCGGGCGCGAAGCCCTTCGACGGCCCAGGTGTCCGGCCACGACGTCCCGTACAGCGCGTCCAGATAGGCGGTCGCCATCCGCCACGGCCCCCGCACCGCCCGCGCGCCGCCCGGCATCGGAACCGGCGCCAGGTGTCCCGACCGCACGAAGCCCGCCAGATCCGCGAGCAGGAATTCGCCGCCCCACATGGTCCCGTCGAGGCCCATCCCCAGGCCGTCGAAGGCGACCCCGATCGCCGGGCCGGGCCGGTCGTTGTCGGCCAGGCAGGACGCGATGTGCGCGTGGTGGTGCTGCACGCCGACCAGCTCCACACCGGCGTCGTCGGCGACGAGGTCGAAGGCGTACTTGGTGGACAGGTACTCGGGATGCAGGTCGTGCGCGACGACCCGCGGTTCGACGTCGAACACCCGCTGGAAGTGCCCGATTCCCTCCACGAAGGACTCCAGCGTCTCGTAGTTCTCCAAGTCGCCGATGTGGTGGGACACGAACGCGTGCCGGTCGCGGGCCAGGCAGAAGGTGTTCTTCAGTTCGGGCCCGCAGGCCAGAACAGCTCGCGGGAACTCCCACGGCAGGGCCAGCGGTTCCGGAGCGAAGCCGCGCGAGCGGCGGATCGGCAGCGGAGCACCCCGCACCACCCGCATCACCGAGTCGTCGACCCGGGTGTGGATCGGCCGGTCGTGCAGCAGGAAGGCGTCGGCCAGGGGGGCCAGGCAGGTCAGGGCGTCGGCGTCGCGGTAGGCAATCGGCTCGTCCGACACGTTGCCGCTGGTCAAGACCAGCGGTTCCGGGTGCGCCGCGGTGAGCAGGTGGTGCAGCGGCGTATACGGCAGCAGCACGCCGAGCCGGCGCTGCCCGGGCGCCACCGAGGTGGCCACCCGCGCGCCGGTCCGGCGCTCCAGGAGCATGATCGGCCGGGCCGGGCCGGTCAGAAGCGCTTCCTCGGCGTCGTCGACCCGGCACAGCCGCCGCGCGGCGGCGACATCGGGAACCATGACGGCGAGCGGTCGCTCTTCCCTGTTCTTGCGCCTTCGCAGCCTCCTGACCGCCTGCTCGTCCGCCGCTGACACCGCCAGGTGGTAGCCGCCGATCCCCTTGACCGCGAGGATCGTGCCGCGGGCGAGCAGTTCCCCGGCGCGGCCCACCGGATCTCCCGCGATGGCGCCGCCCGCGTCGTCCAGCAGACTCAGCCGCGGCCCGCAGTCCGCGCAGCAGACCGGTTGGGCGTGGAACCGCCGGTCGAGCGGGTCCTCGTACTCCCGGCGGCAGGGCCCGCACAAAGTGAACGCGGACATCGTCGTTCCCGGCCGGTCGTAGGGCAACTCCCTGACGATCGTGAAGCGCGGCCCGCAGTTCGTGCAGTTGGTGAACGCGTAGCCGAACCGCCGGTCGGCCGGGTCGGCCATCTCGGCCAGACAGTCGGCGCAGGTCGCCGTGTCGGGGGCGACGAGGGTGGTCCGGGGCCCGGTGCGGCCGCTGTGTGAGATGCTGAAGCCGGTCTGCGGGGGCTGCCCGGTCGGCGCGAGCGTCATCACCTGGACGTCTTCGACCCTGGCGAGCGGCGGCGCCTGGGTCCGGACCGCGTCGACGAGCCGGGCCAGCGCGGCGTCGTCGCCCTCGGCCTCGATCACCACGCCGCCGCCGTCGTTGTTGACGAAGCCGCCGAGACGCAGCCGGCTCGCCACGCCGTAGACGAAGGGCCGGAACCCGACCCCTTGGACGACCCCGGCCACGCGTACGCGGATCCGGGTCATGCCACGCGTCCGTTCCGGCGAGCCAGCATCCTCATGGTCTATCAATACCGGCAGATCGGTGGAAAAAGACGTAGATTGCCGTCATGTCGAACGCCGACCCCGTGACCGTGCCCCGCACCCTCGTCGCCGGCATCGGTAACGTCTTCCTCGGCGACGACGGCTTCGGCTCCGAGGCGGCCCGGCGGCTGCTCGCCGAACCGCTGCCGCCCGGGGTGTCGGTGGTCGACTACGGGATCCGCGGCATGCACCTGGCCTTCGACCTTCTCGCCGGCTACGACACGCTCGTGCTCGTCGACGCGCTCCCGCGCGGTGGGACGCCCGGCGATGTCACCGTGCTCGAGATCGGCGAGGAAGACATCGGTGACGGCGAGTTCGATGCGCACGGTATGAACCCGACCGCTGTGCTGGCGAGCCTGGGCCGGCTCGGCACCCGGCTGCCGCCGCGCACCTTCGTTGTGGGTTGCGAGCCCCGGGATGTCAGCGAGGGCATCGGTCTTACGCCGGAAGTGGCCGCAGCGATGAGCGTGGCCCTGTCGGCCATCCGGGTGCTTGTCTCCGGAGGGCCGGTAGGAGCGACGGCAGACGCGCAAACTAAGGGGGGTGACGGCGATGATCCAGATCGGGTCCGCCGGCTGCGGATCCGGAGCGGTTCCAGGCCGGTGACGCCCACCGACGACCCGGCCACTGAAAGCTGCGAAGGAGATCCCATGCACGAGATCGGCTACTGTGCCGGCGTCCTGGAAGCCGTCGAGCGCCGGGCCGCGGGCCGCCCGGTCGCCCGGATCGGGGTGCTGGTCGGGGCCCGGCACTGCATCTCCCCGGCGGCTTTCGAGCAGTCCTTCCACCTCGTCGCCGAGGGCGGTGTGGCGGCCGGGGCCGGCACCGAGGTGTCGATCGCGCCGATGCGTGCCTCGTGCGCCGCCTGCTCGGCGGGCTTCGAGACCCCCGAGCCGCTGCCGGCCTGCCCTGACTGCCACAGCACGGACGTGGTCACAGAAGGCGGCGACGAGCTGATGCTCCAGTGGGTCGAGTACGCGGACGGCGGCACGACCGTCGACCGCCCGGGCGACGTCGCGGTCGCCGTGCGAGAGGACCGCTGACGTGTGCCTGGCCATCCCGGGACAGATCGCCGAACTCCTTCCGGAGGCCGGCGGACAGCTCGCCATGGTGGACGTGGTCGGGGTCAAGCGGAAGGTCAACATCGGCCTGCTGGAGGGCGACCTGGCCCCCGGTGACTGGGTGCTGATCCACGTGGGCTTCGCCATGTCCAAGGTGGACGAGCGGGAGGCCGCCGAGGCTCTGGCCGTGCTGGAGATGATGGGCCAGGCCTTCGACGAGGAGCTCCAGGCTGTGGCCGAATCGGATCCGGCGTGAGCTTCGGGGAGTCCTGCTCCGCGACGGAAGGCTGCATCACCTGCGGCGACACCGCGATCGTGCTCACCGTCGTCTCGATCGATGACGCCGACGCCTGCTGCCAGGACGCCACCGGCCGCACGGAGCGCGTCGCCACCGAGCTGGTCGGGCCGGTCGAGATCGGCGACCGCCTGCTCGTGCACGCCGGAGTGGCCATCGAACTGCTGCCGCACGACGGCGTGCCGGAAGCCTGACGAGAAGGAGAGCGCCATGCGCTTCGTGGACGAGTACCGTGACCCGGACCTGGCCCGGGCGCTGTCGGCGCAGATCGCCGCGCTGACCGAGCCGGGGCGGCACTACAAGGTGATGGAGGTCTGCGGCGGCCACACCCACGCCATCTACCGGTACGGAGTCCACGACCTCCTCCCGGACAACATCGAGCTCGTCCACGGCCCGGGCTGCCCGGTCTGCGTGATCCCGATGGGCCGGGTGGACGACGGCATCGCGATCGCTGAGCAACCCGGCGTCATCCTGACCTGCTTCGGCGACATGATGCGAGTGCCGGGCGGCCGTGGCTCGTTCCTGGAGGCGAACGCCCGGGGCGCCGACATCCGAATGGTGTACTCGCCGTTGGACGCCCTGCGCATCGCTCGGGAGAACCCGGACCGGCAGGTGGTCTTCTCCGCGATCGGCTTCGAGACCACGGCGCCGTCGACGGCGCTGACCGTGCTGCGCGCGGAGCAGGAAGGCGTCGAGAACTTCTCGGTCATGTGCAGCCACGTCACGATCATCCCGGCGATCAAGGCCATCCTGGACTCTCCCGACCTGCGCCTGGACGCCTTCATCGGCCCCGGTCACGTGTCCACGGTCATCGGCTGCCGTCCCTACGAGTTCATCGCCCGGGAGCACGGCAAGCCGGTGGTGTGCGCGGGCTTCGAGCCGCTGGACGTCCTCCAGTCGGTCCACATGATCATGCGGCAGCTGGCCGAGAGCCGGTGCGAGGTGGAGAACCAGTACGGCCGCGTGGTGCGCTGGGACGGCAACCCGCTGGCTCTGAAAGCGCTGAGCCAGGTCTTCGAGCTGCGTCCGTTCTTCGAGTGGCGCGGCCTGGGGTCCATCCCCCAGTCGGCACTGCGGTTCACGGCCGGCTATGCGCGCTTCGACGCCGAGCAGCGCTTCGAACTGCCAGGAGTCCAGGTCGCCGATCCCAAGGCGTGCCAGTGCGGCGAGGTGCTCAAAGGCGTCCTGAAGCCGTGGGAATGCAAGGTCTTCGGCACGGCGTGCACGCCGGAGACGCCGATCGGGACGTGCATGGTCTCCTCCGAGGGAGCCTGCGCCGCCTACTACAACTACGGGCAGTACTCGCGGCAGCGCCTCGACCTGCAAGTGCTCTGAGATCCGTACCGGAGGTCGGCATCGATGCCCAAGACTCTCACCGAACAAGAAGTCGGCGCCCGTATCGAGGAGATCCGGCTGCGACCCAAGAGGTTTCGCGACGACCGCGTCACCATGGCGCACGGGGCCGGCGGCAAAGCCAGCCGCTCGCTCGTGGAGGGCCTGGTGGTGCCGCTGCTGGGCGAGTACGCGCCGAGTGCCCTCGGCGACGCGGCCGTTGTGACCGTCGAGGGTACCCGGATGGCCTTCACCACCGACAGCTTCGTGGTCAGCCCGCTCTCCTTCCCCGGCGGCTGCATCGGCGACCTGGCCGTGAACGGGACGGTCAACGACCTCGCGGTGAGCGGCGCACGGCCGCTGGCGATCTCACTGGCGATGATCCTGGAGGAGGGCCTGCCGGCCGACGTCCTGGAGCAGCAGGTCCGCGCCGTGGCGGCGGCCGCGGCGGCCGCCGGGGTCCAGGTGGCCGCCGGGGACACCAAGGTGGTGGAACGCGGGAGATGTGACGGGATGTACCTGACGACGGCCGGGGTCGGAGTGGTGCGCTCCGGCGCCGAGCTGGCCCCTGAGCACGTGCGTCCGGGTGACAAGGTCCTGGTCTCCGGGCCGATCGGCGACCACGGCGTGGCGATCATGCTGGCCCGCGGCGGCCTGGACTTGGAGGCCGACCTCCGCAGCGACACGCAGAGCCTGTGGCCGGTGGTCGAGAGCCTGCTGGACGCCTGCGGGCCCGGCGTGCGCTGCCTGCGGGACGCCACCCGGGGCGGGGTGGCCACGGTCCTCAACGAGATCGCCCTGGCGGCCGGGGTGGGCGTCGTGCTGGCCGAGAGTCGCGTGCCGGTCCGCCCCGAGGTCACCGGGGCCTGCGAGATCCTCGGGATCGATCCGCTCTACGTGGCCAACGAGGGCAAGCTGGTCGCTTTCGTCGCGCCGGAGGCTGCGGACGCCGCGCTCGCCGCCATGCGCGGGACCGCGGCGGGCGCCGAGGCCGCCGTCGTCGGCGAGGTCCGTGCCGACCCCCCGGGACGGGTGCTCGGCAAGACCGGCTTCGGCGGTCACCGGGTCATCGACGTCCTCGTCGGAGACCCGTTGCCGCGGATCTGCTGATCCGCCGAACGGACCACCGAGGCGATCGCTCCCATGTCGCCTGAACCCGTCACCCATGGTGGTATGGCGATGACCCTGAGCGAGGAAGCATCCATGGACCAGACCACGCAAGCGCTCGACCGGACGACGTTCGCCGATCTCACAGCGGTCGCCGACGCCGTCCTCTACGAGGGCTATCTGCTGTACCCGTATCGGCCTTCGTCACCGAAGAACCGGGTGCGCTGGCAGTTCGGCGTGCTGCTCCCCCGGCGCTGGGCCGAGGCGCGCGGGCTGGACGACCGGAGCGTGGCAGGGTCGGCGGAGTCCTGGTGGCAGCAGACCGAATGCCTGGTCCACGGCGACCAGGACGCATCGCTGCGCTGCCGGGTCCGCTACCTCAAGCCGGCCGCTGACGCCTCGACCGAAGCGGCTCTGCGCGAGTTCGAGGTCGAGTTCAGGGTCGGCGATCTACGGAACGGGCCCCAGCGGATCCCCCTTCTGGCCGAAGACTCGCCGGCCGCCGCGGTCACCGTCTCCCTGGCGGACGACGAGTCGACCGGGTCGGCCTCTGACCGGCTGCACCGGGTCCGGCTGCGCATTGAGAACACAGACGCCGGGGTCGACCCTGGCGTCTCGCGCGATGTCGCGCTGCGGTCCTCGCTGGTCGCCACTCAGGCGCTCCTCCTGGTGACGGGGGGCGAGTTCGTCTCGCTGCTCGACCCGCCCGAGTGGGCCGAGAAGGCCGCGCGCCGGTGCGTCAACGTCCACACCTATCCGGTCCTGGCCGGCGCCGACGGCCGCGCCGACGCGCTGCTGTCCTCGCCGATCCTGCTCCCGGACCATCCGGAGGTCGCGCCGGAGAGCCTCGGCGACATGCACGACGCCGGGGAGATCGACGAGATCCTGGCGCTCCGGATCCTGACGCTGACCGAGTCCGAGAAGGCCGAGATGGCGCGCAGCGATCCCCGCACGGCGGAGATCCTGGCCCGGACCGAGGCGATCCCGGCCGAGGCGTTCGCCCGGCTGCACGGCGCGATCAGGTCGATGCGTCCGGTGCGGCGGATCGCCGCCGAGGACGTGTCAGACGTGTCAGACGTGTCAGACGTGTCAGACGTGTCGACGGACGGATTCCAGGTCCCGACCACAGTCGAAGCGCTGGCCGACGAATCCGGGCAGGTGATCGAGAGCATCGTCGTCGACGGCGTTCCGCTGCGCCGCGGCGACCGGGTGCGACTGCGGCCGCGCGCCCATGGCACCGATCCCCAGGACCGGTTCCTGTCCGGCCGGACGGCCGTGGTGGAGAAGCTGCTGGTCGACATGGAGGGCGGCCGGCACTTCGCGGTCACCGTCGAGAACGACCCGGCCGCGGAGCTCAACCGCTGGTACGGCCGGTACCGCTACTTCCTCCCCGAAGAAGTCGAGCCCATGACGACGACACCGGAGAAGGAGGTCTGATGGGCGGCATCACCCTGCTCGCGCCGGGCACCCACTCGGCCGCGCCGGACCGACCGCTGCTGCTGACCCTGGCGGCTCCCCTCGTCGCCGGATACGACCGGCTGCGAGACCGGCTACAAGGAAGGCCCCGGACATGACCGACACCAGCATGGCAACCGGCACCGGCACCGAGCCCACCGGCTTCGACGAGATCGACATCCTGTGGATCTCCGAGGGCATGAGCTGTGACGGCGACACAGTCTCCATCACCGCCGCCACCCAACCGTCGATCGAGGACGTGGTCCTGGGCCTGATCCCCGGGCTGCCCAAGGTGCGGCTGCACAACAAGGTGCTGTCGCCGACCCTCGGCGGCGAGGAGTTCCTGGCGCCGTACCGGGCCGCGGCCCGGGGCGAGCTCAGTCCGTTCATCCTGGTGATCGAAGGCTCGATCCCGAACGAGAACATCAACGGCGACGGATACTGGACCTCGTTCGGCAACGACCCGGAGACCGGCGAGCCGGTCACCCTGAACACGTGGATCGACCGGCTGGCGCCGCACGCCTGGGCCGTCGTCGCGGTCGGGACCTGCGCCGCCTACGGCGGCATCCACGCGATGGCCGGCAACCCGACCGGCTGCATGGGCCTGGTCGACTACCTCGGCGCCGACTACCGCTCCACGGGCGCCCTGCCAGTGGTGAACATCCCGGGCTGTCCGGTACACCCGGACAATTTCATGGAGTCGCTCACCTGGCTGCTGTTCCACGCCGCCGGCAAGGCCCCGCCGCCGCCGCTGGACGAGATGTTCCGGCCGCAATGGCTGTTCGGCAAAACGGTCCACGAGGGCTGCGATCGCGCGGCGTACTACGAGCAGGGCGACTTCGCCAAGGACTACAACTCGCCGAAGTGCCAGGTGAAGATCGGCTGCTGGGGTCCGGTGGTGAACTGCGACGTGCCCAAGCGGGGCTGGATGAACGGCGTCGGCGGCTGCCCGAACGTCGGCGGCGTCTGCATCGGGTGCACGATGCCCGGTTTCCCCGACAAGTTCATGCCCTTCATGGACATGGCGCCGGGGGCGAGCCTGTCGTCGCTGGCGATCAAGCCCTACGGCGCGGTGATCCGCCGGCTGCGCGGGATCACCAACCGCACCGTCAACCGGGAGCCGAAGTGGCGGCACGACAAGGAGTTGCTGACCACCGGTTTCGACCCCAGATGGCGTCCGTGACACCCCTTCCCCCGACTGTACGGAGAGCACGATGACGACGACGGCGAGCAGGCCCACGGAGGGCGACGTCCCGAAGGGCGATTCCCGGCTGGTGGAGATGGCGTGGGATCCGATCACACGCATCGTCGGCAACCTGGGCATCTACACGAAGATCGACTTCGAGGACCGCAAGGTGGTGGAGTGCCACAGCACCTCGTCGCTGTTCCGCGGCTACTCCGTCTTCATGAAGGGCAAGGACCCGCGCGACGCCGGCTTCATCACCAGCCGGATCTGCGGGATCTGCGGCGACAACCACACCACGTGCTCGGTGTACGCGCAGAACATGGCGTACGGGATCAAGCCGCCGATCCTGGCGGACTGGATCATCAACCTCGGCGAGGCCGCCGAGTACATCTTCGACCACACCCTGTTCCAGGACAACCTGGTCTTCGTCGACTACTCCGAGGCGATGGTCAAGGACACCAATCCCAGCGTCCTGCGACGCGCCGAGTCGACGGAGGCGCCGAACGCCGCGGTCCACGGCCTGCGGACCATCGCCGACATCATGCGCTCGTTCAACCCGTTCGAGGGCGACCTCTACAAGGAGGCGCTCCAGGTGTCCCGGATCACCCGGGAGATGTTCTGCCTGATGGAGGGCCGGCACGTCCATCCGTCGACGGTGTACCCCGGCGGGGTCGGCACGATGCCGTCGCCGAGCGTGTTCACCGACTACCTGTCGAAACTCATGCAGGTCATGGATTTCATCAAGCGTTCGGTGGCGATGAACGACGACGTCTTCGACTTCTTCTACGAGGCGCTCCCGGGATACGAGGAGGTCGGCCGGCGTCGCGTGCTGCTCGGGTGCTGGGGCGCGTTCCAGAACCCCGACGTGTGCGACTACCGCTACGAGACGATGAGCGACTGGGGCCGGGCGATGTACGTCACTCCGAGCGTGATCGTGGACGGGAAGCTGCTCACCACCGACCTGGTCGACATCAACCTCGGAATCAGGATCCTGCTCGGCAGTTCCTACTACGACGACTGGGCCGCCGAGGACCCGTTCGTGACCCACGACCCGCTCGGCAACCCCGTCGACCACCGGCACCCGTGGAACCAGACCACTCTGCCGACGCCGCAGAAGCGCGACTTCGACGGCAACTACAGCTGGGTGATGAGCCCCCGGTGGTTCGACAAGAACAGCGGCGAGCACCTGGCCCTGGACACCGGCGGCGGCGCGTTCGCGCGGCTGTACAGCACCGCGCTGGCCGGGATCGTCGACACGCCGTATGTGAAGGCGACCGGGAGCAGCGTCCAGATCTCACTGCCACGCGGCGGCAATCTGCCCGAGCAGGTCCTGGAATGGCACATCCCCAAGTGGTCCAACGCCATCGAGCGCAACCGCGCCCGGGTCTACTTCGTCGCCTACGCCGCCGCCATGGCGCTGTTCTTCGTCGAGAAGGCCATGGACCGGGTCCGGGCCGGCGACACGAAGGTCTTCCAGGACTTCGAGGTGCCGGACGAGGCCATCGGCTGCGGCTTCCACGAGGCCGTCCGCGGCGTCCTGTCCCACCACCTGGTGATCAAGGACAAGAAGATCGCCAACTACCACCCCTACCCGCCGACCCCCTGGAACGGCAGCCCCCGCGACAGCTTCGGAACCCCCGGCCCCTACGAGGACGCCATCCAGGGCACCCCGATCTTCGAGGAGAACGGTCCGGACGACTTCCGGGGCATCGACATCATGCGGGCGGTGCGGAGCTTCGACCCCTGCCTGCCGTGCGGCGTCCACATGTACGTCGGCTCGGGCAAGACCGTGCAGAAGCTGCACTCGCCCATGTTCGGGGCGAACCATGGCTGACCTCGTCCGCACGGCCGGGGCGGGAGCCGCCGGGCGGCCCCGCCTGGCCGACGCGGCCGTCCGGGAACGTCTGACCGACCTGGACGTGGCGCTTGGCGACCTCGAGCAGTCGCCGGACGGAGGCCCGGCCCTCGATGCCGTAGCCGTACTCCTGGAGATCTACGGCGAGGCGCTGGCCAGAGTTCTCGACCACGCCGACCCGGCGACCCGTGCGGCGCTGACGGCCGACGAACTGGTCGGCCATCTTCTGGAACTGCACGGCATCCGGCCGCCAACCGTCCCGGCCCGCCCGGAACGCGAACCGCGGGGCAGCGCCTTCATCCCGGTCGAGGCGCTCGCGTTGTCAGCGAACCGAGCCGCACCGTGACCGGCGCTCTGGCCCGCCTCATCCGGCGGCCCGCGCGGCCCGGCCGGCTGCGGCCGGACCGCTGCGACCTGTGCGCCGTCGACATCGACGACAGGCACGCGCACCTGTGGGACGAACAGCACACCTCGATGCTCTGCGTCTGCGCCGCCTGCCGCCTGCTCTTCCCCGGCACCGGTCACACCTATCTGCCCGTCCCGGACCGCCGGACCCGCCTCGCCGGAATCGATCCGGCTGTACTCGGTGTCCCGGTCGGTCTGGCCTACTTCGTCCGCAACCCGGAGGGCACCGTGACCGCCCACTACCCCGGCCCGGCCGGCGCGGCCACCTGGCAGGTGGAACCCGCCTACTGGGCGGCGGCCACCACTGCCGAACCCGCTCTCGAAACCCTCCATCCCACCGTCGAGGCCCTGTTGGTCAGCGCGGTCCGCACGGGTCCGGCGCAGACCTGGCTGGTCCCGGTCACCGACTGCCACCGCCTGACGGCTCTCATCCGCACGCACTGGACCGGCTTCCTCGGCGGCAGCCAGGTCTGGGACGAGGTCCGCCGCTTCTTCGACGACCTGGAACCCACCACTGCCGGGCCCAGGACGACCGAACCCCAGACGGCTGAATCCACGACCCGATCCCGAGAAAGGACCCCATCCCATGGCTGAGATCAAGGTCGGCAAGCCCGACGTCGCTCCCGACACCACCGCCCACACCAAGGGCGTCCCCCAGGGCAACCGCAAGAACGCTTACGAGCGCATGATCGGCCACCACAGGGACGGCACCGCCGACGCCCGCCGCTCCACCGGCATCTCCCCCAAGGAGCACGACGCCATCCTGCCGACCATGCCCAACGTCCCGCCCGCCTGACCGATGAGCCTGAAGGAGCTTCCCATGCCCCAAGCCCGCAGCTTCGCCGTCACGGCCGCCCTCATCACCTTCCTGGTCCTCATCTGGAAGGAGATCCCGGCGATGCGCCGCTATGTCAAGATGGAACGGATGTGAGGGAGCTTCGGGACGGCACGGGGCTCAGGCGCGGCGTACCCGAAACCGCACACCGGCCGGCCCGAATCAGAGACTGACCAGCCGCATCTGCCATGAGGTCGGCCGCCCGCCCACGCCACGTCACGTCACGTCACGGGATGGCAATCTGCGCGTCTCACGGTGCCGGGCACGTGACAATGACGGCACAGAGAGAAGGAGCGCCGCCGGCCCTTCGCTCGGGCAACTTCTCACCATGGCCACACCAGAACGCGGAAGGCCCACCCCTCGTCGTCGCCGAGTTCGTCGAGACGAGGGATGGGCCGGATCAGGACCCGTCAAGCCGTCAGCGGCCCTTCGGATCACCTGCCACGATTCCGATCAGCCAGTGACACTGAAACTGTCGACGGACACCCACGCGGAGTTGTTGGTGACAATCTGCAGCGTGTGAGAGCCTGGAGCGAGGCCGTAGCGGCTGTAGACCGGCGCGCCGACTGTCCGCTGCGAGTTGTAGAGGTTCACCGACCGATCGAGGACTCCGTCCACATACACGCTGACGGCACCTTGGTCAGGGCCTGTGATGGAATTGAACGTGATACCGGTGCCCGTGAAGGTGACCTGCGCCGAGGCTCCGGTGGACTGGATGTTGTGGCAGGTGTTGTTGTAGCAGCCTCCGGGGTTGCTGTTCTGCCAGCTGCCGGTATAGGTGACGCCGGCGTCGCTGTCGTCGATGGTCGATGCGTGGGACACGATGAAGCTGTCCACGCTGACCCAGTTGGTGTTCGTCGTCGTGATCGTCAGGGTGTGGTTGGTGTTGCTCAGTCCTCGCGCTGTGAAGACCGGTTCTCCGACGGATCGATCGGGTTGGACCAGGCTGACGGTCTGAGGCGTCCCACCGTCGATGGACACTGATGCCGTCCCTTGGTCTGAAGCGACGATGGAGTTCCACGTGATGCCCGTGCCGGAGAAGGCGACAGTCGCTGAGGCTCCGGTGGCGTGGACGTTGTGGCAGGTGTTGTTGTAGCAGCTGCCCGGGTTGCTGTTCGCCCAACTGCCGGTGTAGGTGACGCCAGTGTCGCCGTCGTCGATGACCTGCGCAGTCTGCACACCGAAGTCATCGACAGTGACCCAACTCGCGTCGTCGGTCACGATTTTGATCGTGTGCGATCCGTAACTCACTCCGTGCGTGAACACGGGGACGTTCACAGAGCGAACGGGGTTGTACAGGTTGACGGTTTGAACGAGCTGGTTGTCGATGTAGACGTCGGCTTTGCCTTGATCGGGGCCGAGGATGGAGTTCCACGTCACGCCACTGCCGGTGAACGTCAGCTGAGCCGAGGCTCCGGTCGACCGGACGTTGTGGCATGTGTTGTTGTAGCACCCTCCGGGGTTGCTGTTCCCCCAGGCGCCGGCGTAGCTCACCGCGGAATTGCTGTCGTCGGTGGTCGCGGTCGGGTACAGAGCTGCAATCGTTTGACCAGCGGCTGTGAAGTTGGCCACGCTGTCTGGCCCCTGGGTCAAGTCACTCCACATTCGCTGGTTCATCGCTTGGCCGATGTGCATCGCCGCAGCCTTCTGGGCGTAGGAAATCAGGTTGTCGCTGCTGCGGCACGGCGCGATGGGGCTTGTGTCGCCGGTGCGCACCCCCCAGTCACCACAATCCTCCTTGTTGTTTCCGAAGGCTTGCTCGCCGACGAATCCTCCTGCCGTGATGGTGCCGTTGGCGTCGACCGGGTAACGCGTGTCGTCGTTCGACTCTCCGAAAGTGAAGTCTTCGTAATCGGTGAGCCGCGGGCCGTTCGTATTGGGGTTGAACGACACCATGCGGTCGGGGTTTCCCGCTCGGGTTGCTGTGTTGACCAGTCCCATCGGGGCCGGGTAGTACGTCGGCCCGTCATCGAACAGCCAACCATCCAGCTGGGTACCGTACCGGGTACCGATCTCGGAGACGATGTTGAGCCAGCGATTGATGGCCGCGGCCTTCTGAGCGTAGTGGCCGTTCGGAGAGACGCCCCAGAAGGCGTTCCACCAGTCGAGGTTCGGGTTGTTGTCGTGGCCGGCGTGGTAGTAGAAGATGACCCGCAGGCCCTGGTTGTGGAACGCGGTGAGCATGTCCTGCAGATAGTCATGGCTTGTCGTCCGCCCCGGCAGCACGGCGTCGACGGAGGTGATCGGCGCCGCGATGTAGTACTGGGTCCATGTGATGGACCAGACCACGAAACTTGCGCCCATCGCCTTATCGCGCGCTGCTAGAGCATTGAAATCAGCGTTGGCATAGACAGTCGGCCAAGCCGGCTCCGTGCCGTCGGGATACGCACCCCACTGCCCCCACTGGTACATCACGCCGAACGGGGCGTTCTTCATCCACGTCGCCTTCGACCGGCCCGCCGCCACCGCCGCCGAGATCGTCGACTGCTGGGCCGCCGGAGTCAGTTCGAGGGAAAGCAGCCCCATCGATTGGGTCGGCGTCGTGGTCGCGGCGATGGTGACCGTCGAGGTTCCCGAAGGAATGGTCAGCTGCCCATAGTTGGTCTTGTTCCAGTTGCCCCATGACCACCCGTTGTCGACACCGGAGTAGGTCTTGGTGATCGAGTTTGCTCCGTCGCTGACTCGGATCGATCCCGAGGCGTTCTGGATCAGCACGTTCACCACGAACGCGCCGGCGGTCGTGTTGTTCACCACCCACGAGAACGACTGACTGGTGCTGTTCCAGCCACGCACCGGGTCGCCGTGCACATCAGCCTCTGAGTCGCTGTTCTGGGTCAGACCCGAGCCACCGAATGTCGCCTGTGAGGCGCGCAAGTAGGACACATCGGTCTGGGACAGATCGACGGAGCCCTTCGACTCGTCGTTGGCGTTGTAGAAGTCGGTCAGCTGAGTGAGCTGATCGACGGCGTGTGCCGGCGGCGCGGGCGTGGCGAGGGCCACGCTGAAGGCGGCGGCCAGCGCTAAGCCGAGTGCGAGCAGTGTTCGTATCGCTTTCATGTGGTCGCTCCAGGTTGGAGGCTGCGGCAAGACACGACGTCGTGGCCGCCTGGTGAGGGGGGTGATACCTGTCACACACAGGTAACGCGGCCGAAACGTACTATGTCTGAGCCGCTCACTACAAGAGTCAGCCGCGCAGAAAATTGGCCCAGCGGCCATCGATATCAAACAGTTACCTGGCTAGACCTGCTACTTTGACAGTCCTCAGGCGTCTGCCGCCCGACACGGCGCGCGCTACGCCAAGCGTAGACATCCCATGTCTGACCTCGCTCGGGGTCTAGGGTGTGTCTAAGAACCTGGGCGGACGGCCCTGTCAGGTAGGTAACGGCGAGCAGGCAAGGGGGTGCCGCCCAG
Source organism: Catenulispora sp. (assembly GCA_013362315.1). Taxonomy (GTDB): domain Bacteria; phylum Actinomycetota; class Actinomycetes; order Streptomycetales; family Catenulisporaceae; genus Catenulispora. The sequence continues at coordinate 39,100 of JABFWL010000175.1, forward strand.
CGGCCTACCGCTTGCTCACAGGAAGATCTCTAGCCGGCGCTCTTGCGGCCGTGTGCACGGCATCGGGGCTCGCGCCGTTCGCGGCAGATCATTCGCCGCCTTCGGCTTCCCGACTGGCCTGCGTGCTCGGATAGAACTGCCGAAGCCACTGCTCCGAGGTGTTGATGTGCATCAGCGCAGCGGAATATGCCAGAGCGGGATCGCCTTGCCGCAGCGCGGCGTGGATGGCTTCATGCTCGGCGATCGTCCGTGCCGCAGAGCCTTCCTCGATGATTCCGCGCCAGATCCGGGCGCGCGTGGTCTGGCTGGACAGCGCGTCCAGCATCGAGGTCAGCAACGCGTTGCCTGCTGCGGCCACGATGGCGCGATGAAAGGCCAGATCGTATTCGATCATCACCTCCTGGCGGTCGGCCGACTCGGCCATCTGAGCCAGGAGGCCGGCCAGAGCGTCCAGTTGCTCGGTGCTCATTTTGGTGGCGGCAGCGGCGGTCGCCTGCGGCTCGAGCATGCGACGGACCCCGATCACGTCCATCAGGTGATGGTCCTGCAGCAGGTCGACCGCGAAGCCGAAACCTTCGAGCAGAACCTCGGGCGACAAGCTCGTGACGTAGGTGCCATCGCCTTGGCGGACGTCCAGCAGCCGAGCCGCCGCCAGGATCTTCACCGCCTCGCGCGTGGTGTTCCGGGAGACGCCCAGTTGAGCGGCCAATTGAGCCTCGGCCGGCAGGCGGCTTCCAGCCGGCACCCCTCCGGACCGGATCAGCTCCCGCAGCTGGGCAACCGCGTCGTCAACCAGAGCCATACCCATCCTGCCTTTCGTCGGTCCCCACGGTAACGCCTCCCACACGTCCAATGTCTACTTCGCCGGTCAGGGCGTTCGCGTAATCCGGCCGACGTCGGGACCCCGCCTTCAGCAGCGTCAAGTCTGCGTGAGACCGCTTACGGCGAGCCTCGCCATGGTGCCGACGACCCTCCTGCGGGCCAGGACATGGGATGTACGCTCTCCAGCCCGATGAGCGCTATGAGGTCGGCGTCAGTGCCGGCCGGATCCGGCGTTTCACAGCGACCCCGTACAGCTTCGCGCTGCATACGACAGCCGAGCGGGCTCAGCGGAGCCAAAACATCCCATGTATCAAGCTCGCATATGCCGCCTGAACCATCAGACAAGCTTGCATGATCAGGGATATAGCCAGTTCAACTGCTACCGTGCAGGTTTCCGGGGTGAGGCAAAGAGATCACCGTTGGGTAACAACATGGGATGTTTGCTGGTGCCGAACAGCGTCCTGTGGCCACAGTGGTCTCCCGCACGGGGCAACGCATCGCTTTGGCGACGACAACGAGGTGTGAGATGAGAACACGCAAGACGCGGCCCCTGGTGCTGGCCTCGGGCCTGCTGGGCGCGGCGATGGTGGTGTCCGCGTGTGGCAACAGCGGCGGTGTCGGTGGGACCTCGGCGGCCGGCCAGGCCACGGTGACCGCGGGCCAGACCGTGACCCTGCAGTACGAGACCTGGTACCCGGACCAGGCGACCTTGCAGAAGGCCGTCGACGGGTTCGAGGCGGCGAACCCGACCATCAAGATCAATCTGCGGGTCCTGAAGTCCCAGGACTTCCAGAAGCAGCTGCCGCTGCAGCTCAACGGCGGCGAATCGCTCGACGTGGTCGGCGTGCAGGTCTCGGCGATGACCAACACCGTCCGCAGCCAGCTGCGGACGGTCGACTCCTACGCCGCCGACCTCGGCGCGGACTGGAAGTCGAAGCTCGACCCGGGGCTGCTGGCCCAAGCCCAGAACGCAGCGTCTGACAAGACCCTGTACGACATCCCCATGGGCGGCGTGGCGAGCGCCTACATGTTCTACAACAACAAGATCCTGACCCAGGCGGGTGTGACCACCCCTCCGAAGACCTTCGAGGAACTGGCCGCCGACATCAGCAAGATCCAGAAGAGCGACCCGGCGGTCACCACGCCCGTCGCCTTCAGCGGCGAGGCCTGGTGGCAGGAGGAGATGCTGTTCACCTTCGCCGGCCAGAAGTACCCGACCCTGTCGGACTCGATCATCCACGGCGACGCCTCCTGGAACCAGCCGCAGGTCATCGACTCCCTGAACCAGTACAAGCGGCTGTTCTCCGTCGGCGGCGTGCAGTCCTCGGTGCTGAGCCTGTCCGGCGGCGACCCGGACAGCCTGTTCTACTCCGGTAAGGCCGCGTTCCTGATCGGCGGCTCGTGGGAAGCCAGTGTTCTGTCCTCCTCCTTCCGGGCACAGAACTCGATTGCCAACGACGACTGGGGCGCGGCCGCGGTGCCCGTGGCCGACGGGGGTCAGCCTGCCGTGCGCACGTTGGCCGAGGGCGGTCTGGCCATTCCGAAGAGCTCCAAGTACCCCGCGCAGGCGGCCAAGTTCATCTCCTACATGACCTCCGGCGCCGGAGTCGACCTGTGGAACCAGAACCTGGCCTACGTTCCCGTGGCCAAGACCGGCTGGCAGCCGCCAGCCTCGGTGCTGACCACCCAGGCCGCCCGCGACGGCCTGCAGCAGATGAGTGCGCTGGCCGCGCAGCAGGGCTCGGAACGTGACTCGCAGCAGGACTTCCTCAACAACGTCGAAGGTCCCGCCATCCTCGCCGTGCTGCGTGGTACGCAGTCGCCGCAGGACGCCGCGGCCAGCCTGCAGACGCAGTGGACCAGCGGCCGTTACCCGCACGGAGCCGCGAAGTGACGTCCCCGTCCCAGCTCGCACAGGCCGCCGAGCGGCCTGTGCGAGCAGTGCGGCCCCGATCCGGGCGGCGCAGCCCGAGGCACCGCCGCCACGGCCTGATCGCGTTGTTGTTCTTGTTCCCGCTGCTGCTGTTCTACGGCACGTACTACATCTACTCGTTCGTTTTCCTGGCGCGCGTCTCGCGCCAGCAGGTGTCGCTGTCCTTCGTCGACGCCGTCGACGTGGGCTGGCAGAACTTCCGCCTGGTCGCCACCGACACGCTGTTCCAGCACGCCGTCATCAACAACCTCATCTTCGCCGCCGTTTCCATCGCGGCCGCGCTGACCATCGGGTTCGTGGCGGCGATGATGCTGGCCACCGGGGTGCGTCTGCACCGCACCCTTTATGTGATCCTGCTGCTGCCGTCGCTGATCCCGCTGTCGCTGTTCGCGACGATTTTCGGCAAGATGCTCGGCACCCAGTACGGCGCGTTCAACGGGCTGCTGCGCGGTGTGGGCCTGTCAGGCCTGCAGCAGGACTGGCTGGGACAGTCCAACACCGCTTACGCGGCGGTCGCGGTCCTGCTGATCTACCTGATCGGGCTGCCGATCATGTACTACCGCTCGGATATCGAGTCGGTGAACCTGTCGCTGGTGGAGGCGGCGGTTTTGGACGGCGCCGGCACTTGGCGCGTGTTCCGCTCCCTGCTGTTCCCTCTGCTGCGTAACACTCACAAGACAGTGGTGCTCTCTGTGCTGCTGGGTAGTTTCCGGGCCTTCGACGTCATCTTCTTCTCCACCAACGGCGCGCCGTCCGGCCAGACCAGCATCACGGGCACCTACATCTACAACAAGACCCTGGCCGGTACGACGGTCGGTTATGCCTCGGCCGCAGCCCTGCTGTTGCTGCTCATCGCCTTCGTCATCTCCGCGGTCCAGCTGGTGTTGATGCGGCGGGAGTCCCGATGAAGACCATGAAGAGGCGAGGCCGCGACATGGCCGGAGACACCGCGCCGCTGGCGATGCTCCGCTCCCGGAGCCGTGACCGGTTCCTCATGCAGGCCTTCCTGGTCGCGATGGGCGCCTGGTGGCTGTTCCCGCTGTACACCGCGCTACGCGGCTCAATCCAAGCCGGCGGACTCAGCAACTACACCGACCTGCTGACCAAGCCGGTCGCCGGCGTCTGGCTGCCCCGCACCTTCGTCAACAGCCTGGTCATCGCGGCGTTGCACGCCGGGATAGTGATCAGCGTGTCCGCGGCGGCCGGGTTCGCCTTCTCCCGGCTGCGCTTCACCGGCCGCGAAGCGCTGTACAACATGGTGCTCATCTGCCTGGCGGTCCCCGCCACCGCGATCATCGTCCCGGTCTACTACATCACCGGCACGCTGGGCCTGTTCGACAGCCCGCTGGCAGTGGCGTTCCCCGAAGCCGCCCTGACCCTGCCGTTCGGGGTGCTGCTGCTGCGGAACTTCGCCGACGGGCTGCCCGAATCGTGGTTCGAGGCCGCGGAGATCGACCGGGCCGGCACCTTCCGGGTTTTCTGGCACATCTACCTTCCGCAGGTCCGAACGCCGATGATCAACCTGGGGATCCTGTGCGTGATGTGGTCCATGCAGGACTTCGTCTTCCCCTCGCTGGTCATCCGCCAGCCCTCGGGGACCACGGCGTCGCAGGCCGTGGAAACCATCCAGGGCGCCTTCGCCGGATCGACACCGCTGCAGACCTCCGAGTACTACGCCGCCCTGGTCCTGCTGGCCGTGCCGGCAGTCGTACTGGTCACGGTCGGCCTGCGCTGGATCAGCCGCGGCCTGACGGCCGGAGGCACCAAGGAATGAAACCGCCGGTCCTCACCACACGCATGCCGCACGCCACCTGCACCGACCGGCCCCAGGAGACACGATGAGCAACCCCGAGCCCACAACGGACTTCCCGCCCCGGCCGGCCGCCGAAGTCGTCGAGAACAATCGCCGGCAACTGCTCGACACCGTTGACCGCATAGCCGGCCAGGGCCCCTTCCAACCCAGTTGGACCTCTCTGGCCGACTACCAGGTACCGGACTGGTTCCGCGATGCCAAGTTCGGGATCTTCATCCACTGGCTGCCCGCTTCTGTGCCGGCCTACGGCAACGAGTGGTACCCGCGGTCCATGTATCTGGAGCAAGCCCCGGAATACGCCCATCACATCGCCGCCTACGGCAGTCAGGAATCCTTCGGTTACAAGGACTTCCTGCCGCAGTTCACCGGGTCCGCCTTCAAGGCCGAGGACTGGATCGCTCTCGTCAAACGCTCCGGGGCCCGGTACGTCGTGCCGGTGGCCGAACACCATGACGGCTACGCCCTGTACGACACCGGGCTGTCGCGGTGGAAGGCGCCGCTGATCGGGCCGGGCGCCGACATCATCGCGGAGTTGGCCGAGGCCGCCCGCGAAGCCGGCATCCGGTTCGGAGTGTCCAGCCATCGCGCCGAGAACTGGTGGTTCTTCAACGGCGGCACCCGCTTCGCCAGCGACGTCCAAGATCCCCGGTGGGCCGACCTGTACGGACCGGCTCAGCCCAAATCCACCCAGCCGGACCAGGCGTTCCTGGATGACTGGCTGGCCCGCACCGCCGAACTGGTCGAGCGCTACAGCCCGGACCTCGTCTACTTCGACTGGTGGATCGAGCAACCCGCGTTTCGCGAGCACCTGCGAGACTTCGCCGCGTACTACTACAACCAGGCCGCCGGAGACGGCGACGGCGTGGTCATCAACTACAAGTGGGACGCCTTCGACGCCGGAACCGCCGTGCAGGACATCGAGCGCGGAGCCGTCCGCGCCATCCAGGCCCGGCCCTTCCAGAACGACACCTCCACCTCCCGGCTTGCCTGGTGCCATCTGGCCGACAACAGCTTCAAGCCGCTATCCGAGCTACTGACCGACCTCATCGACACGGTCAGTAAGAACGGCTCCCTGCTGCTGAACATCGGACCTCGGCCGGACGGCACGATTCCAGAGCAGGAACGCGCGCTGCTGGAGGGCGTCGGAGACTGGCTCGCCGTCCACGGCGAGGCTATCTATGGCACCCGGCCCTGGCTCGTCTACGGCGAAGGTCCGACGCATCTGGCCGGCGGCTCGTTCGCGGATACGGCGCAGGTGCCGTGGACAGCCCAGGATCTGCGCTTCACCGCCAAGGACGACACGTTGTACGCCTTCGTCCTGGGTCGGCCCGCGGACGGCACCGTGCTGGTCCGGACTCTGGGGACCGACCTGCGCCTGGCTGATGTCGAGGTGGACTCGGTCGAGGTGCTCGGATCGAGCGCACCTGCGGCTTGGAGCCACGACCGGGACGGTCTGCGCCTCACGCTCGCTGACACACCCGGCACAACACCCTTGTGCGTGCGCATCAAGCTGCGGACTGTCCAAGCCCCGCAGCGCTACGAGCCCCCGATGCTCGAATAAGACGCCTCGCTCCTCCTGACATCCACCCCCACGTTCACCCCTAAGCGTTAATGGAGAGATCAGCCATGCCTTCTTCCGTGTCACAATCTGCACATATCGTCGCGATGGACGTGTTGGACGTTCGCTTTCCCACGTCACAAGACCTCGACGGGTCGGACGCGATGAACCCGGAGCCGGACTACTCCGCGGCCTATGTGATCTTGCGTACCGACGACCCCGCCGGACACGAGGGTCACGCGCTGGCGTTCACGACCGGCCGCGGCAACGACGTGCAGGCTGCGGCCATCGCGGCCCTGGCGCCCTATGTGGTCGGGCTGTCGGTGGCCGAGCTGTGCGCCGACCTCGGCGGGTTCGCCCGCACCCTCGCCCACGATCCGCAGCTTCGCTGGCTGGGTCCGGAGAAGGGCGCGATCCACATGGCCACCGGCGCGGTGGTGAACGCGGCCTGGGACCTCGCGGGCAAGCGGGCGGGCAAGCCGGTGTGGCGTCTGCTGTCGGAGATGTCGCCGGAGGAGATCGTCGCGCAGGTCGACTTCCGCTGGCTCAGCGACGCCCTGACGCCGCAGGAAGCCCTGGACCTGCTGCGGCGGGCCGAACCCGGCCGCGCGGAGCGGATCGCGCAGTTGCTGGAGCGTGGCTATCCCGCGTACACCACGACCCCGGGATGGCTCGGTTACTCCGATGAGAAGCTGGCCAGGCTGGCCCGGGAAGCAGTGGCCGAAGGGTTCACGCAGATCAAGCTGAAGGTCGGCGCGTCGGTGGAAGACGACGTCCGGCGCATGGGCGTCGCCCGCGAGACCGTGGGCCCCGACGTGCGGATCGCGGTGGACGCCAACCAGCGGTGGGACGTGCAGGCGGCCATCGACTGGATGCACGAGCTGGCGCCGTTCGACCCGTACTGGATCGAGGAGCCCACCTCGCCGGACGACATCCTCGGACACGCCGCGGTGCGCCGGGCCGTGACCCCCATCAAGGTCGCCACCGGCGAACACGTCGCGAATCGGGTCGTGTTCAAGCAACTGATGCAGGCCGGCGCTGTGGACATCGTGCAGATCGACTCCGCGCGGGTCGGCGGGGTGAACGAGAACATCGCGATCCTGCTGCTGGCCGCCAAGTTCGGCCTGCCGGTGTGCCCGCACGCCGGCGGCGTGGGGCTGTGCGAGATGGTGCAGCACCTGTCGATGTTCGACTACGTCGCCGTGTCCGGGACCGTCCAGGACCGCGTCATCGAGTTCGTCGACCACCTGCACGAGCACTTCCTCGACCCGGTGCGGGTGACCGGCGGCCACTACCTGGCACCGACTACGCCGGGTATCAGCGCGCAGATGTATCCGGACTCACTGAAGGATTACACCTTCCCCGACGGCCCGGTGTGGAACAACCTCGCCGCCCGAGCAGTGCAGGCGTAGGAACCACGCTGGTCGTGGTCACCGCCGACATCCGAACTTCCACGAACGTGCTGCTGACCATCGGCGCGCGAATGAAAGGACCCTGACTCCCCGATGAGCGTCAACCTCGCGGTGCGCTACGCCGCCGCCCGAACCCTGTCCATCGAGCCGGCTTCCGCCGAACCGCCCGGCCCCGGGCAGGTGGAGATCGCCCCGGCCTATGTCGGCATATGCGGAACCGACCTGCACATCTTCCACGGCGCCATGGACGCCCGGGTCGCCGCGCCTGCCGTCATCGGGCACGAGATGTCCGGACGGATCACGCGCCTGGGCGCGGACGTCCAGGGCTGGAAGGTGGGCGACCCGGTCACGGTCATGCCGCTGCGCTGGGACGGAACCTGTCCGGCGTGCCGCAACGGGCATCAGCACGTCTGTCAGAACCTGGACTTCATCGGCATCGACTCCCCCGGTGCGATGCAACAGCGCTGGACCGTCCCGGCGTCCACGCTGATCCGGCTGCCCGACGGCCTGCCCCTGGACCAGGCCGCACTGGTAGAGCCCACCGCGGTGGCCGTGCACGA
>JABFWL010000657.1 GCA_013362315.1 Catenulispora sp.
CACGGCACTTGGACGCGTCCGGACACCGAACAGTTCCGTCCCCGATGATCTCGGCGCGAGCACCCGGCGGTAACGATCACATCAAGGTCCGGTCCATATACCGATCCAGTTTGACCCTTCCGGAGCTCGCGACCTACCGTCAACGCATGTCCTCGACCCCCGCGGCCCGCCTTGCGTTCCTGGAACGCGCGCTGCTCGCGGTGACGAACCACTGCGTCGCCGACATTCTGTGTAGCCGCTGACATTCGGCAAGGTAGCCAATGCACCCTTGCGTGGAATCCCCTAAAGCGTTTCCCTAACAAGCGTGCCTCATCGTCCGGTGCGCGGTTCCTACACGCCCTTCCCTCGTCCGAGAGGTCTTCCCATGCGGAAAATACCCGTCCTGTCGGCTGCCCTGGCGCTGGTCATCGCCGGGGCGGCCGCGTGCGGTTCGTCGAGCTCGCACTCGTCCGGCACGTCCGGTGGTTCCGGCGGCTCCGGCGGCGCCGCCGCCGTCGATCCCAAGACCTGCCAGGGCGGCACGCTGAACGTGCTGAACCAGGGCGGCATCAGCAAGCTGGATCCGGCGCGCCTGTACACCTCCGGCGGCGGCAACATCCCCTCGCTGCTGTTCCGCACGCTGACCACCCGGAACCGGCTGCCCGGGGACGCCGGCGCCAAGGCGGCGCCGGACCTGGCGACCGATCTCGGCACGCCGAGCGACGGCGCGAAGACGTGGACGTACCACCTGAAGGACGGCCTGCTGTTCGAGGACGGCACGCCGATCACCGCGCAGGACGTGAAGTACGGCATCGAGCGCTCCTTCGCCCCCGAGCTCTCCGGCGGGGCGCCGTACCTGCGCGACTGGCTGGTGGACGCCAGCGACTACCAGGGTCCGTACAAGAACCCGGACGGCATCAAGGCCATCGAGACGCCGGACACCAAGACCATCGTCTTCCACCTGCGCAAGCCCGAGGGCGACTTCCCGCTGCTGGCCACCGCCACCCAGTTCGCGCCGGTGCCCAAGGCCAAGGACACCGGGGTCGACTACGAGAAGCACCCGATCTCCTCCGGCCCCTACATGGTCGCCAGCTTCGAGAAGAAGAAGTCGCTGCAGCTGGTGCGCAACCCGCACTGGTCCTCGGCCAGCGACAATCTGCGCTACGCCTGCCCGGACAAGATCGACATCACCGCGGGCCTGGAGGCGGCGGTGATCAACCAGCGCATCGCCACCGGCTCGGGCCCGGACGCGAACGCCGTCAGCACCGACACCCAGGTCGGCCCGGACCAGCTGGCGCAGCTGAACAGCAACCCGGACCTGGCCAAGCGGGTCTCCAGGGGCGAGTTCCCGGCGACCACCTACCTGGCGTTCAATCCCAAGGTGAAGCCGTTCGACGACATCCGGGTGCGCGAGGCGATCTCCTACGCGGTGAACCGCACCACGGTCGTGAACGCCGCCGGCGGCTCCGCCGTGGCCGGAGCCTCGACCACCTTCCTGCCGCCGCAGAAGGCCCTGGGCTATCAGGCCTATGACTACTTCCCGGCCGGCCCGACGGGCAACCCGGCCAAGGCGAAGGAGCTGCTGGCGCAGGCCGGCTACGCCGGCGGCCTGACGATCACCTTGTTCCACGAGGCCGACGACGCCGAGACCCTCGGCCCGACGATCGGCGCGGCGATCCAGGACGCGCTGAAGGCGGCCGGCATCACGGTGAAGCTGAGCCCGGTGGAGGACTCCGGCTACCGCGACCTGACCGGCAAGCCCAGCACCGAGCCGGGCCTGTCGCTGCAGTACTGGGGCGCCGACTGGCCCTCGGGCGCGCCGTTCCTGATCCCGGTCTTCGACGGTCGGCAGATCGTGGACAGCGGCGGCAACTTCAACCTGGCGCAGCTGAACGACCCGGCGGTGAACGCCGAGATCGACGCGATCAACCAGATCACCGACCCGGCGCAGGCCCAGGCCCGCTGGGGCGCGCTGGACGCCAAGCTCGGGCAGCAGGCGCTGACCGTGCCGCTGTTCTCCGAGAAGGACGTCTACCTGATCGGCAAGAACGTCAAGGGCGCGGTGGCGGACGGCTGGCGCGGCCAGTACGACCTGGCCCGCGTCTCGGTGAAGTAGCAGCCGGCCGGCACTGGACCAGCAGCAGACCAGCGCTGGATCAGACAGCAGACCAGCACCAAACCAGCATCCGGATACCAGCGGAGCAGAAGGCATCTCTTGACAGAGTCGGTTCTCACCGAGGAGGCGGCGACGGGTCCCGGCCCGTCGTCGCCCCCGCCCGCGCGCGGCGTCCTGTGGCGGCGCCTGCGCCATGACAAGGCCGCGGCCACCGGCATGGCCATCATCGCGCTGATGGTCCTGGTGGCCCTGCTGGCGCCGGTGCTGACCGCGCTGGAGGGCCAGGATCCCACCACCCAGCACGCCGAACTGGTCGACTCGGCCACCGGCGGCACACCGCTGGGGTCGCTCGGCGGCGTCAGCGGCAGCCACTGGTTCGGGGTGGAGCCGAAGACCGGCCGCGACCTGTTCGCGCGCCTCGTCTACGGCGCCCGGATCTCGCTCGGCGTCGCGCTCGGCGCCACCGTGCTCCAGGTGCTGATCGGCGTCGGGGTCGGCATCGCCGCCGGGCTCGGCGGCCGGCTGCTGGACGGCGCGCTGGGCCGGCTGACCGACCTGACGCTGGCCTTCCCGTCGGTGCTGTTCGCCATCGCGCTGATGGCGATCGTGCCGGACTCGATCCCGCGGCCGCTGATCCTGGCCGTGGTGATCGCGCTGCTGGCCTGGGGCTCCACCGCCCGGCTGGCGCGCGGGCAGACGCTGTCGCTGCGCACCCGCGACTTCGTGGCCGCCGCGCGGCTTTCCGGCGCTCCCCCGCTGCGGGTGGCCCGGCGCGAGATCCTGCCCGGGCTGGTGACGCCGGTCCTGACCTACGCGGCGCTGCTGGTGCCGAGCAACATGATCACCGAGGCCGGGCTGTCGTTCCTGGGCGTCGGGGTGCGCCCGCCCACGTCGTCCTGGGGCCAGATGCTGTCGCAGGGCACGACCTGGTTCCGGCCGGACATCATGTACGTCCTGGTGCCCGGCGGCGCGCTGTTCCTGACGCTGCTGGGGTTCACGCTGGTGGCCGACGGCGTGCGCCGGGTGCTGGACCCGAGGAACATCGAGGTGGCGGCATGACCGGCTACGTGCTGCGGCGGCTCATAGGCGCGGCGGTGGTGCTGCTGGCGCTGTCGGCGATCGTCTACGGGCTCTTCTACGCCGGGCCGTCGAATCCGGCGCTGCTGGCCTGCGGCAAGGGCTGCACGCCGGACCGGCTGGCGGAGGTGAAGTCCGCGATGGGCCTGGACAAGCCGCTGGCCGACCAGTACCTGTCGTTCCTGCACGGCATCTTCTTCGGGCACGACTACTCCTCCGGTCCGAGCATCCGCCAGTGCCCGGCGCCGTGCCTGGGCTACTCCTTCGAGTCCGACCAGTCGGTGACCTCGATCCTGACCAGCGCGCTGCCGGTGTCGGCCTCGTTGGCGCTCGGCGCGCTGACGCTGTCGGTGCTGCTGGGCGTCTCCGCCGGCCTGGTGACGGTGCTCAGCAAGCGGCGCTGGCTGGACCGCGCGCTGAACGCGGTGGTGCTGCTCGGCTACTCCACGCCGGTGTTCTTGGTGGCCCTGGTGCTGCTCATCGTGTTCTGTTCGGACCTGCGGTGGCTGCCGTTCCCCACTTACGTGCCGCTGACCGAGGACCCGGTGCAGTGGGCCCGGAACCTGCTGCTGCCCTGGATCGCGCTGGCGCTGATCCAGGCCGCGGCGTACGCGCGGATGACGCGCGCGCAGACGCTGGAGACGCTGGGCGAGGACCACGTCCGCACCGCGCGCGCCTACGGGCTGTCCGAGCGCCGCGTCATCATCCGGCACGTGCTGCGCGGGGCGCTGACACCGCTGGTCACGCTGGCCGCGATCGACCTGGCGGCGGTGATGACCTCGGCGGTGCTCACCGAGTCCATGTTCGGCCTGCCGGGCATCGGCCACGCGCTGGTCGGCGCGGTCGGCATCGGCGACCTGCCGGTGATCGTCGGCGTCACGCTGGCGGCCGGCACGGTCTACATCCTGGCCAACGCCCTCGCCGACATCCTGTACGCGGCGATCGACCCCCGAGTGGAGCTGACATGACGGCCGCTGGAGCCACCGCAGGAGCCGCCTCGGGGGCCGCCGCAGACGGCGCCGGGGCGCCCGGTCCGGTGCTCGATGTCAAGGGCCTGACCATCGACTTCCCGGTGCGCGGCGGGCAGGTGGTGCACGCCGTCAGAGATCTGAGTTTCTCGGTGCCGGCCGGCGGGGCGCTGGGCGTGGTGGGCCAGTCCGGCTCGGGCAAGAGCGCGACCGCGCTGGCGCTGCTCGGCCTGCATCGCGGCACCTCGGCGCGGGTGTCGGGGC
>JABFWL010000090.1 GCA_013362315.1 Catenulispora sp.
GGCACGACCGGCACGACCGGCAAGGCGGCACCGTGATCAGCGAAGTGGACAAGGCCCTGCGGGACATCATCACGCAGAAGGTGCCGAACACGCCGGTGCGGTTCGAGGCGCCGAGCAAGGAGTGGTCGGACCAGATCGGCGGCACCCAGACCATCAACGTGTTCCTGTACGACCTGCGGGAGGCGGTCGCTGCGACATCGGTCGGCGGCTACCGGCTCAACCAGACGCCGAACGGCTGGCTCACCACCGGACAGGCGACGCACACCATCGATCCGCCGCGCTCCTACACGTTGTCGTACATGGTCACTGCCTGGTATCAGGATCCTGGCGACATGCACCGGGTGCTGGAGGATCTGCTGATCGCGCTTACTGCGAACCTGACGCTCGACATCGCGTTCAGCGACGTGCTCAAGCCGCTGAATCCGATTGCTGAGATGGTCGTGGCCGCGCCGCCGGACAACCGGACCGTTTCCGAACTGTGGAATGCTCTGGGGAACCGGCCGCATCCGAACGTCAACCTGGCCGTGACGCTGCCGCTGGACCGGTATCGTGCGGACGGGCCGGCGCGGATCGGCGGGGACCTGGTCAAGCGGGTCGTGGTCAATCCGCACGACCGCTCTACTCAACCGTGAGTGAAGCGGCGGCTGCGGCGGTGGCGGCGGAGCCGGGAGCGGCGGCGGCACCGGTGTACCGCTCCGCACCCGGGCGGGTGTCGCAGGCACCTCCCGATCCGGTCGGCGTGGCCTACCTGGCGGCCCGTCTCGACGTGGTCGAGGCCCGCATTCGCAGAACCCTGACCCAGCGCCGGGGTGGGGGCCGTGCGAGCTCAGCAGGTGCCGATTCGGGCACTGACTCGGATGCCGACTCGGGCGCCGGCTCGATCGAGGAACACCTGGCCGCCGCCGAGGCTGTCGCAGACCACGCCGAGACCCTCGGTGCCCGGCCCCGGCTGCGCGCGCTGGCACGGCGCTGCTCGCTCGACGTCATAGACGTCGAGCTCCTTCTCATCGCCCTGGCTCCCGAGGCCGAGCCCCGGTTCGGCCAGCTGTACAGCTACCTGCATGACGACCCCGACCGCCGGCGCGCGACCGTCGGCCTCGCGCTGGAACTGTGCGGCGCGGCGCCGATGGAGGGCGCCTACCGCTCGCGCCTGCTGCCGGGTGCGGCGCTGTCGGCCTGCGGGCTGCTCGCCGTGACGGACACCGACCAGCCCTTCCCGTTCCGGACGCTGCGGGTCCCGGACCGCGTGGTGTGCCATCTGCTGGGCGACGACGGCCTGGATCCCGCACTGTCCGGGGTGGCGCGCGTGCTCCAGACTGTGCCCCGCCTGCCGATCGGCAGCGGGGCGGGGACCACGGCCGAGCGTCTCACCGCGTGTCTGGCTTCTGATCCGCACTCGCGCCGACCCGCCTATCTGCGCGGTACCCGGGACGGCGCGGTCCTGGACATCGCCGTGGCGGCCGCCTCCGCTGCGGCGGCGCTCGCTGGCGACGCGGACCGGGTGCTCGCCGTCGACCTCGCCCGGATTCCCCCCGGAACGGACGCCGGGCGGATGCTCGCCGGAGCGGCCACGGAGGCGTGGCTGCGCGGGTGTGGACTGGTCGTCGGGCCGGTGCAGGAACTGCCTCCCGAGCCGGCCGACCGGGCCCGGATCCTGCCGGAGGTGTGCGGACTGCCGATCCCTACCGTGCTCTACGGCGACGTCGCCTGGGACGCGCGGTGTTCGGAGTCGCTGCCCCTGCTGTTCGACGTCCCCGCTCCGGACCACCAGGAGCGCCTCGCATGGTGGCACGACGCTCTCGGCAGCGTACCGGAAGCCGCGACTGGGGCAGCCGACGCCGCCGACATCACCGCGGCAGCGCAGGCGTTGTCCCTCCACAAGCTGCCCCCGCACCGCATGCGGACCACCGTCGACGCCGTCATCGCCCAAGCCGCCGCCCAGCGGCACCCGGTCACGACCGCGGACCTGCTCCGCACGGCCCGCCTGCACCACGCCGCCGACCTGGAGCGCGTGGCCCGGCGCGTCGAGCCGTCAGCGGACTGGGACAGCCTCGTCCTGCCGGACGAGCCCATCGCGCAGCTCCACGAACTGGCCGCCCGCCACCGCCACCGGGGCACCGTCCTCGCCGACTGGCGGCTGCGCGCCCAGCATGGCCGCGGCCGCGGGGTGGCCGCGCTGTTCACCGGCGAGTCCGGGACCGGCAAGACGCTGGCGGCCGAGGTTCTGGCGGCGGTGGCCGGAGTGGACCTCTACGTCGTGAACCTGGCCACGGTCGTCGACAAGTACATCGGCGAGACCGAGAAGAACCTGGAGCGGATCTTCGCCGCGGCCGCCGGCGCCCAGGGCATGGTGTTCTTCGACGAGGCCGACGCGCTGTTCGGCAAACGGTCGAAGGTCAACGACGCCCACGACCGGTTCGCCAACATCGAGACCGCCTACCTGTTGCAGCGCCTGGAGACCTTCGACGGGCTCGCCGTCCTGGCCACCAACCTGTCCGGCAACGTGGACCAAGCCTTCCTGCGCCGCCTGGACACGATCATCCACTTCCCCCGGCCCGGCGCGGACCAGCGGGTCCGGCTCTGGGACCTGGGACTGGGCCCGGGGGTGCCCCGAGCCGCCGATCTGGACCTGGCCCGGGCCGCCGAGGCCTTCGAACTCACCGGCGGCGCCATCCGGGCCTGCGCGATCACCGCCTCGTACCGAGCCGCCCGCACCGGGCAGCCGGTCACCACCGCGGACCTGTTCGCCGCGGTGCGTGCCGAGTACCAGAAGCTGGGGCGACTCATCGACGAGAGCGAGTTCGCCGTCAGTCCGCTGTGAAGAAGTCGTTCTTGGTGGCGAAGGTCGCCGTCCCGCTCTTGGGAGCCGCTGGGGCGGGCTCCCCCTTGGGGGTCTTGGCGGGGTTCGTGATCGTGAAGACGGCGGTGAACGGGGAGCCCTTAAGCAGCACCGCTTTGCCACCGTCGCTGAGCACGGTCGTGGTGTTCACACCCTTGATCGGAGTGAGTTTGAGCGTGCCTGTTCCCGCCACCGGGAACGACGGCTCGCTGTAGTTGAGCGGAACTCTGAGCGCCGGCGGGAGTTCGTCCCCTTCCAGGCAGACCCGAGCGCCCGCGCCGGTGAGGTCGGTGCTCGTCGCGACAAGCGGTTGCGGTCCTTGGGCGGCTGGGATGATCGCCCCAGGGATCACTAAGGAAACAGTGTCATTGTCGAGCATGACGTAATTGGTCGGCATCGGCGCTACACCAGGCCTTCCCGGATCGCGTGCGCCACGGCGTGGGTCCGGTTCCGTAACCCGTACCGCACCACGACACCGTGCAGCAGCGTCTTCACCGTCCGCTCGGAGAACCCGGCGCGGCGCGCGATCCCGGCGGTGTCATAACCCTGCGACGCCAGCTCCAGGATCTGAGCCTCCCGCTTGGTCAGGCCCTTGACGGTCAGGCCGTTCGGTTCCAGGACCTGCTGGTGCAGCTTCCCGACCTGAGCCAGCAGATCGCCGAGCAGATCGCCCGGCATCACCCCCTCGCCCTTCGCCGCCGCGACCACGGCCGCCACGATCCGGTCCGGTGTGGCCAACTGCCTGTACAACAGGGCCCTGACTCCACAGGCCGCGGCCGCGGGCAGCCCGTCGGCCGCCATCCGGCCGATCAGCAGCACCGACACCCCCGGCACGGAGGCTTGGAGCCTGCGCAGCGTGTGGAGCGTGGGCTCGTCCAGGGTCTCGGCGACGACCAGGTCCACCGCCGCGGGCCGGGGATCCCGGGCGGCGTCGGGCAGGACCTCCACCTCCGGCCGGGTCCGTAAGTGGGTCGTCACTCCAGCGTCGAGGATCGAGTCCTCGGCGTAGACGCGAACGGGAATACGGGTCACGACAATCCCCACCTTTCTCCAGGTATGCCGGACGGGCAAAGCCGAAAGACGCGGACGGCGCCGGACCTGGAGGTGCCGGCGTGGATCGTAGAGAGCATCGCCTCCGGACATCGTCGAGGCCTGACGATCTCCGCCACGTCGTGCTAAGAAGTTACTGCGCCCGGCGGAACTTGTCCCACCTCGGCATGACAGAGTCCTGATTTGTTGGCGGCGCCCTGGCGAAGCGGGCTGGAGCTGGCCCTGAAGGGCAGCCGGACGGGCTTTCCGAGCAGGCGGGATCACGGCATGCTGTGGACACCAGGGGCCTTGTGCCCACGGGTCGAGAGGAGCCCGCAATGGGCAGAAACCCTACACTCGGAGCCGCCGGCCGGCGGGTTGGCTCGCCGGAGCCTGAACGGGAGCAGTCGGCGCGCGCCGCCTCGGCGCTGCGGGTCCGACGGCGCGACGCGGAGTACGATCTGCTGCCCACCGGATGGCTGGGGCAGGACGCGCGCCACCGGGAACGGGTCCGTGGTGTCCGCGACCGCGCACCG
>JABFWL010000147.1 GCA_013362315.1 Catenulispora sp.
CTGGCTGACCGACGCCGTGCCCGCGGCCTACCTCAGCGACCTTCCGAGCACCTGACGCCGGCGTCACCGGCATCCCTGGCGTGCTCGGCATACCGGCGTGCTCGTCATCCTCGGCATCGCTGACATCAGTGCTGGAATACCAGGTTGCCGAGGCTCTGACCGGTCCGCCACGATCGGGCAATGCTCCTGACGATTACCGCGACGCGGCCGGCCGGCGCCGACTGGCCGGCGACGGACCTGGGCTACCTGCTCCACAAGAATCCCGAGCGGGTCCAGGCCTTCGATGTGACCTACGGCAAGGCCCACGTCTTCTATCCGGCGGCCGGCCCGCAGGAGTGCACCGCCGCGCTGTTGCTGGAGGTCGATCCGGTCGCCCTGGTGCGTGGCAAGGGCCGCAACACCCCAGACTTCGCGCTGTCGCAGTACGTCAACGACCGGCCCTACGCGGCCTCCTCGCTGCTGGCCTCGGCTCTGGGCCATGTCTTCCGCACCGCTCTGCGCGGCCGCTGCGACCAGCGTCCTGAGCTGGCCGCCACCCCACTGCCGCTGCGGATCGAGATCCCGGCGTTGATCTGCCGAGAACCCGAGCTCGCCGCCGTCCTGTTCGAACCGCTGGGCTGGACGGTCGCCGCCGAACCGGTGGCCCTGGACCCGGCGTTCCCCGCCTGGGGCTCCTCCCGCTACCTGAGCTTGACCCTGACCGGCACGCTGCGCCTGGCCGACGCCTTGTCCCACGTGTTCGTGCTGCTGGCCACCCTCGACGGCGCCAAACACTATTGGGTGGGTAACGACGAGGTCGACAAGCTGGTGCGGGTCGGCGGCGGCTGGCTCGGCACCCACCCGCTGCGCGGCATGATCGCCCGTCGCTACCTGGCCCGCCGGCAGCCCCTGGTGCGCGAGGCCCTGGCGCGGCTCGCGGAGGTGGACGACGTGGAGCCGGAGGCGCTGGACAACGCGGTCGGGTTCGAGGAAGAGGCTGAGGCAGCTCCGGGCCTGAGCGGCGAGGCGAACGGCGAGTACGTTACGTCCGCGACCGGCGAGCCTGCACTGTCTGCGACCGACGAGGCCGCCCCGTTCCCGAACAGCGAGACCAGCGTGTCTGCGACCAACGAGGCCGCCTTGCCTTCGGGCGACGAGCCGAGCGGCGACGCCACCCCCTCCGCGCACGACCGCAAGCAGTCCCTGGCCGCCGCCCGCCGCGCGGCCGTCGTCGCGAGCCTGCACGAGGTTGAGGCGGCGCGGGTCCTGGACCTGGGTTGCGGTGAGGGCGCGTTGTTGCGCGACCTGCTCAAGGACCGCGCGTTCACGGAGGTCGTCGGGGTCGACGTCTCGGCGCGGGCGCTCCAGATGGCGGTCCGCAAGCTGCGCCTGGACCGCATGCCCGAGCGCCTCAGGGACCGCCTGACCCTGCGGCAGGGCGCCCTGACCTACACCGACGCCGGCCTGGCCGGCTACGACGCCGCCGTGCTGATGGAGGTCATCGAGCACGTCGATCCGCACCAGCTGTCCGCACTGGAACACGCCGTCTTCCGGGCCGCGCACCCGCGCGCCGTCGTCGTCACCACGCCGAACGTCGAGTTCAATGTCCGCTACGACACGCTCGAGGCCGGACGGTTCCGCCACAGCGATCACCGCTTCGAATGGACCCGTGCGCAGTTCCAGGCCTGGGCCGGGCGCGTCGCCGCCGTGCATGGCTACGACGTGCGCTTCAAGCCGGTCGGCGAGGTGGACCCCGAGCTCGGGCCGTCCACCCAGCTCGCCCTGTTCACCGTTGCTAAAAACGGGACCGGCACCGGTTCGAACACTGAGTTCAACGCTGAACCGATAACCAAGCTCAACACTGAACCGACAACCAAGCTCAACACTGAACCGACAACCAAGCCGAAAACTGAACCGACAACCGAGACCGAGAAGGAGGCCGCGACCGATGTCTGAGCTCGCCGTCCCCGAGCTGTCGCTGGTCGTCCTCATCGGCACCAGCGGCTCGGGCAAGTCCACCTTCGCCCGCAAGCACTTCCGCTCCACCGCGGTGGTGTCCTCCGACGCCTGCCGTGGCGTCGTCGCCGACGACGAGAACGACCAGTCGGCCACCCCCGACGCCTTCGCGCTGCTGCACCACATCGTCGGCATCCGCCTGCGCCGCGGCCTGCTCACCGTCGTGGACGCCACCAACGTGCAGGCCAAGGCCCGCGAGGCGCTGATCAAGGTGGCCCGCGACCACGACGTGCTGCCGGTCGCGATCGTCCTGGACGTTCCCGAGCGGGTCTGCCTCGACCGCAACTCCGCGCGGCCCGACCGCGCGGACCTGCCGGGCCACGTCGTCGCCCGGCAGCGCCGGGAGCTGCGCAGCGGCTTGCGCAATCTGTCCCGTGAGGGCTTCCGCAAGGTCCACGTCCTGCGCGGCGTCGAAGAGGTCGACGATGCCGTCATCACCTACGAGAAGGCGTACAACGACAAGCGTGAACTGACCGGCCCCTTCGACGTCATCGGCGACGTCCACGGCTGCCGTTCGGAGCTCGAAACGCTGCTGACCACCCTCGGCTACACGCTGCTGCGCGACGACCTCGGCCGCCCGGTCGACGCCGTCCACCCCGACGGCCGCACTGTCGTCTTCGTCGGCGACCTCGTCGACCGCGGCCCTGACACTCCGGGCGTACTGCGGCTGGCGATGGGCATGGTCGAGGCCGGACACGCGCTGTGTGTCACCGGCAA
Organism: Catenulispora sp.; assembly: GCA_013362315.1. GTDB lineage: Bacteria > Actinomycetota > Actinomycetes > Streptomycetales > Catenulisporaceae > Catenulispora. The sequence goes on from JABFWL010000147.1 coordinate 2,713, forward strand.
CCACGAGAACAAGCTGGTTCGCGCCCTGGACGGCCGCAAGGTCAAGGTCGCGCACGGCCTGGCCGAGTCCCTGGTTCAGCTCGGCGCCGAGGACGAGGACTTCCGCAAGCGGGTCCGCGCCTTCTGCGACGGCCTGATCAGCCACTACGTCCTTGACGGCGGCAAGCTGGTGGTGGCACACGCCGGTCTGAAGGAGGAGTTCCACGGCCGGGCCTCCGGCCGCGTCCGCTCGTTCGCGATGTACGGGGAGACCACCGGCGAGACCGACGAGTTCGGCCTGCCGGTCCGCTACCCGTGGGCCGCCGACTACCGCGGCAAGGCCACGGTCCTGTACGGCCACACGCCGGTCCAGGACCTGGAGTGGATCAACAACACCCTGTGTCTGGACACCGGCGCCGTCTTCGGCGGCCGGCTCAGCGCCCTGCGCTACCCCGAGCGCGAGCCGGTCTCGGTCCCGGCGGAGCAGGTCTGGTACGAGCCGGTGCGGCCGCTGGCGGCGACCACCTTCGCCGCGGCCTCCGGCGTGGTCCGGCGCGACCCGGGGGTGCTGGACCTGGACGACGTCCTGGGCCGGCGGGCCGTCGAGGCCCGGCACCTGGGCCGGGTCACGGTGCGGGAGGAGAACGCGGCCGCCGCGCTGGAGGTGATGAGCCGGTTCGCGGTGGACCCGCGCTGGCTGGTGTACCTGCCGCCGACGATGGCGCCGTGCGGCACCTCGACGCTGCCGGGGTTCCTGGAGCACCCGGCCGAGGCGTTCCAGGCCTACCGCGAGGAGGGCGTCAGGGAACTGCTGTGCGAGGAGAAGCACATGGGTTCGCGCGCCGTGGTCGTCCTCGCCCGCGACCTGGACGCCGCCCGCACCCGCTTCGGGGTCGAGGACGGCAGCACCGGCGCCGTCTACACCCGCACCGGCCGCCCCTTCTTCGACCGGCCGGAGCAGGTGGAAGCGGTGCTGGCCAGGGTCCGCTCGGCCGCCGACGCCGCCGGCTTGTGGTCGGAGCTGGAAACGGACTGGGTGCTGCTGGACTGCGAACTCCTGCCCTGGTCGGCCAAGGCGATGGGGCTGCTGCGGGACCAGTACGCCGCCGTCGGTGCCGCCGCTCGCAGCTCCCTGACCGCCGCGACTTCGGCGCTGGCCGCCGCCGCGGCCCGCGGCCTGGACGTCGCCGACCTCGCCGCGCGCCAGGAGCGCAGGCTGGCCGACGCACTGGCGTTCACCGCCGCGTACGGCCGCTACTGCTGGCCGGTCGAAGGCCTGGACGGGCTGCGGCTGGCGCCGTTCCAGGTCCTGGCGTCGCAGGGCGCGAACCACGCCGTGGGGCAGGGCAACGCCTGGCACATCGCGCTGGCCGACCGCCTGGTCGCGGCCGACCCCGACTTCTTCACCCGGACCGAGCGCCGCGTCGTCGACCTGGACGACGAGGCATCGGTAGCCGAGGCGACCGCGTGGTGGCTGGCTATGACCGCAGCCGGCGGCGAGGGCATGGTGGTCAAGCCGCTGCACGGCTTCACTGCCGGCCCGCGCGGCCCGGTACAGCCCGGCGTGAAGTGCCGCGGCCCGGAGTACCTGCGGATCATCTACGGCCCGGAGTACCTGGAGCCGGAGAACCTGGAACGGCTGCGCAAGCGCGGCCTGGGCCGCAAGCGCTCGCTGGCGAGCCGCGAGTACGCGCTCGGGCTGGAGTCGCTGGAGCGCTTCGTCACCGGCGAGCCGCTGTGGCGGGTGCACGAGGCGGTGTTCGCGGTGCTGGCGCTGGAGTCGGAACCGGTGGACCCGCGTTTGTAGGCGGCTGCGCGCGCCGGTCGGAACAGCCGGTCGGAACAGCCGGCGTAAATACAGTAAATACATTCGGCGGCGCGCGCCCGGATGTGCGACGGTGGGGCATGACCTGGCATCTGACCCCTGATATCGAGGAATTCGAGCTCGCCGCCAAGGAGTTCCTGCTCACGGACCCGGTCGGCAACACGGTGTTGCTGACGGTCGCCGCGACCCTCGCCCGCAACGGCGTCGAGGCCTATGGCGGCGACCCGGCGCAGTTCGGCTGGTACCAGGGCGAAGACGGGGCGGTGCGGGGCGCGTTCGTGCGCACCCCGCCTCGTCCCGTCCTCATCTCGACGGTTCCAGCCGCCGCTGTCGAGCCGCTGCTGACGATCGAGGGCATCGGCGGCGCCGTCAGCGGCCCGGCGGCCGAGGTGACGGCGCTCGCTGAGGCCTGGGTCGCGGCATCCGGGCGCGGATCCACGCTCGGCATGCGGCGCCGCCTCTACCGGCTTGCCGAGCTGACTCCGCCGTCACCGATGCCCGATGGCTATGCGCGGCTTGCGACGCCCGCCGACCGGGACTTGTTGATCGACTGGTTCGAAGCGTTCTCGGGGGACATTGGCCAGCCCGGCGGGATCCAGCCGAGCCGCATCGACGATCGGATCCAGGACGGCTTGCTGCTGCTGTGGGAAGTGGACGGTGTCCCGGTCGCCATGGCCGCCGCGACGCCGCCGGTCGGCGGCACGGCGCGGATCGCGCCGGTGTACACGCCGCGGGCCTTGCGCGGCCGGGGCTACGCCGGGGCCGTCACCGCCGAGCTCAGCCGTCGCATCCGGGACGCAGGGCACGAGGTCCTGCTGTTCACCGATCTGGACAACCCCACCAGCAACGCCCTCTACCAGCGCATTGGATACCGGCCGCTAGGGGACTATCTGGACGTTGAGCTGGAGCGCTGAGTGTCGGCACCGACCGCGAACTGCTACAGCCACTCGCCGACCGCCGGGCGAACAATCGTTCAGTGCGCTGGCCCGTTGACAGCGGCGCGGCAACGCCTGGTGTGAGGGTGGGTCACACGTAGATCAGCGGTGCTCCGCACCGGAGCGAATGCTGAGCCGCCCGCAGGAACAACGCGACGTGGAACGCCGCGTCGAGATCGGCGCTCCACGGCCCGGGGCGCAGCTGCGCGAGCTCCTTCGCCGGCCCGTCCAGGAACCACATGGTCAGGTCGAGATTGTCAGAGGTCTTCGGAACCTCCGGCGGCAGCTCGACGGCCGACGCCAGCCGCTCGGCGATGGCCGACACCTGCGGCGCCCCGGCCACAACCGAGTCGTCCGTATAGCCGGAGCTGATCGGAAGACGTATGGGTTCCTCCAGCGATATCGGGACCAAGCACGTCCAGTCGTACAACGTCTCGCATTCGGCAGGGGACAAGTGGGTTTCGCAGAGGGCGACGAATCCGTCCATCGGCGGGACTAGCTTCTCCTCGAATTGACGGCCGGAGCCCCGAACGAGTGGGGCCGCGGCGGGAACCGACGTGTACGGCGCGAGACCGCGGCGTACCAGTTCCTCGTTCAACGCCGCGGCCAGCTCGCCGCACGAATCCTCGTCGTCGTCGAACCATTCGGCCGCGTCCACGCTGACCAGATAGATGCCCATGGTCGGAAGCTACCGGCCTGCGACGACAGATTCCCGGCAGAAAAAGGAAATGACCATCAGGGTTCTGGCCCTCTACGGTCGTGCTTGCCGTTTCGAGCTCCGTTGACGGCCCACTCCACCACCATGAGACGAGGAAGGCCATGTCCACCCTGCGTGTCACCGCCGAACCCCTGACGATCCACGTCCACCCCAACGCTGACGCGTTGGAGCTGGCGCAGGTCGGCCTGTACCGGGCCGTCGTGGCCAAGGGGGCGTTCCGGTCCGGCGACCACGCGATCTACATCCCCGAACAGGCTGTGCTGCCCGCCGAGCTGATCGAGGAGCTGGGGCTCACCGGGCGCCTGGCCGGGCCGGGGAAGGACCGGGTCAAGGCGATCCGGCTGCGCGGCCAGCTGTCACAGGGCATTGTCTGCCAGCCGAAGGCCCTGGCCGATGTCGATCTGGCCGCCGCGCACCGCGCCGGTTCGGACTTCGCCGAACTGCTGGGCGTCGTCAAGTGGGTGCCGCCGGTCCCGGTGAGCATGTCCGGGGACGTGCTGTCGGCCACCGAGCTGCTGCCCTGGACCGACATCGAGAACATCGCCCGCTACCCGGGCATCTTCGAGCCCGGAGAACCCGTCTGCGCGACGGAGAAGGTGCACGGGACCTGCTGCCTGTACACGTATTTGGCCGAGACCGGCGAGAGCCTGGTGTCGTCCAAGGGCTTCGGCGCCAAGTACCTGGCCCTGGCCGAGGCCGACAGGAACCTGTACTGGCGGACCGTCCACGCCTACCGGCTGCCCGAGGCCTACGGCGCGCGCCGGGTCGGCATCTACGGTGAGGTCTACGGCAAGGGCGTCCAGGATCTGGCCTACGGTGCCGATGCCCAGGACCGTCCCGGCTACGCCGTGTTCGACATCTGCGTCGACATCGACGGCATGGTCCGCTGGCTGGACGTCGCGGAACAGACGGAGGCCCTGGCCTCGGTCGAGGACTTGGGCATCCCTCGGGTACCGGTCCTGTACGAGGGCCCCTACGATGAGGCGCTGCTGCTGGCGCTGGCTTCCGGCCGGGAGACCGTGAGCGGGAGCGGCGCCCACATCCGCGAGGGAATCGTGGTGCGGGCGCTGAAGGAGCACGGCAACGACGTGGTGGGCAGCCGGACGATCGGCAAGATCGTGTCGGCGGAGTACGTGACGCGAAGCGGGGGAACCGAGTATGAGTGACCTGATGGGTGCGGTGGAGCGACCGCTGCCAGTCGGCGTGGCACGACCGCTGCTGGCGGACGTCCTGGATCCGGACGAGCTCGCGCGCGAGATCGCGGCCGAGCGTGTCACCCGGCGCACGCATCCGACGCTGCCGCTGTCGATCTACTCCTACAGCCGCACGTGCCAGTACGAGCAGTACTGGACCCCCGTCACCACCCGCACCCGCGGCCTGGTCGTGGACGACACGACCGGCCGCGTGGCGGCGTGGTGCCTGCCGAAGTTCTTCAACCACGGCCAGCATGGGAAGTTCGACTACGCTCCGCCGCTGCCGGATGAGCCGTTCGAGGTCTACGACAAGGTCGACGGCTCGCTGGGCATCGTCTTCCATTACGACGGCGCGTGGCGGGCGGCGTCGAAGGGTTCGTTCGTCTCCGATCAGGCCGCGTGGGCACAGCGCCACCTCGATCGGGCGGACACCTCCGCGCTGGACCCCGCGGTGACGTACCTGGCTGAGATCGTCTACCCGGAGAACCGCATCGTCGTGAACTACGGCGACCGCCGGGACCTGGTGCTGCTGGCCGCGTTCGGGGTAGACGGCGGCGAGCTGCCGCTGCGCGATGCGGCGGCGGCGTGGCGCGGTGTGGGCACCGTCGTCCGTACCTACGACTGGTCCGACACCTTCGGGGTCCTGGCGGCGATGGCGGAGAAGAACCAGCATCTCGACGGGACCGACGCTACCGGCACTGACGCGGAGGGCTGGGTCATCCGCTTCGCCTCCGGCGTGCGGACTAAGACCAAGCTGACCGGTTATGTGTCTCTGCATCACCGGCTGACCAGCGTCACGCCGAAGCACATCTGGCGGGCGCTGGCCGTGCAGCGGCACCCGGAAGCGACCGACGTGCAGATCGCTCAGGCGATCGGGGTGCAGCCGAACGAGGTCGTCGGGATGCGGCGGATCCCGGGCGGACCGATGGCGCCGCTGCTGGAGGACGTGCCCGACGAGTACGACGCCTGGGTGCGCGGAGTCTGCGACGAGCTGACGGCGCGGGCCGACGAGCTGACCGCGAGCATCGAGGCCGCGCACCGGTCGCTGGCGCACCTGGCTGGGGACCGCGCTGCCTACGCGCGGGCGGCCAAGGACAACAAGGGATTCATCCGGGCCGGGATGTTCTTGCTGCTGGACGGCCGGTCCATCGCCATGCACGTGTGGCGTGCGGTGAAGCCGGAGGAAGCGAAGGCGTTCCGGGACGACGAGGAGGAGACGGAGCGCGGGGGCAGGGCCGCAGATACGACGGGAGATCAGGAGCCGTATAGCGACGACGTCCCTCGCGGCTTCGCCACCGAACCGGTGCCGACCGGCCCCGGTGTGCAGCCGCGCAAGCCGGTGGTGCACCTGATGCGCGGCCTGCCGGCCTCGGGCAAGTCGACCCGTGCCAGGGAACTGATGGCGGAGGCCGGTGGCCGGATGCGCCGGGTCAGCCTCGACGACCTGCGGCGGATGCTCGACGCCAACGACGGTTCGCTGCGGCTGGGGCGCGCCCATGAGGACACCGTTCTGGCGGTGCAGGACGCGGCGGTCCTGGCTGCCGTGCAGTCCGGCTTCGACGTGGTCGTGGACAACACGCACCTGGTGTCGCGCATCCCCAAGCGGCTCAAGCAGCTGCTAGGCGGCCGTGCAGAGTTCCGGGTTCACGACCTGACGGACGTCGACGTCGAGGAGTGCCTGCGCCGCGACGCACTGCGCCCGAACCCGGTGGGGGAGGAGCACATCCGAGCGATGGCGCTGCGTCTGGCCTCTACGAAGGCTTCGGGCTGGACGCTGAGCGAGGCCGAGCTGAACGAGGTCCTGCCGGTCACGGCCTACGTGCCGGATCCGGCGCTGCCCGCCGCCGTGCTCTGCGACATCGACGGCACCCTGGCCGACAACAAACACCGCGGCCCGTACGACTGGGCCAAGGTCGAGACGGACGAGCTCATCGTCGCCACGGCCGACGCCCTGGTGGCGTTCGCGGCGCGCGGCGACCGCATCGTCCTGATGTCGGGACGCGCCGAGGACGTCCGCGCGGGCACCGAGCGGTGGCTGGCGGCGCACGGCGTCGCCTACGACGAGCTGTGGATGCGCAAGGCCGGCGACACCCGCGCGGACGACGTCGTGAAGAGCGAGCTGTTCGACGCGCACGTGCGCGACCGCTACGCGGTGCGGGTGGTGCTGGACGACCGGTCCCGGGTGGTGGCGCTGTGGCGGCGGATGGGACTGACTTGCTGGCAGGTTGACTACGGGGACTTCTAGAAACCCCGTTTTTAGCTTCCGAACCTCGGACCAGAACCGGGTCCAGCATGCATCAAAGATATCGATGTATCGCGCGCCGAGTTGGCATTAGACGTCATGTGATCTCTGTTTCATGCTGGAGGCAGACAGGAAACAGGGCTCGACAAGGAGGACGGCAATGCAGGTCATCGGCGACATCACGATCTCGGCGGACGGGTACTCGGCCGGGCTTAACCAGACCGAGGAGCGGCCGTTCGGCGACGACGGCGGTGACGGCCGGGGCGACCGGTTGCACGCCTGGCTCAACGAGGCTCCGGACGAGAACCGGGCCGAGGTGGACCAACTGGGCGCATACGCGGCGGTCATCATGGGCCGCAACATGTTCGGCCCGGTGCGCGGCGAGTGGGACCGGCAGTGGAACGGCTGGTGGGGCGACAACCCGCCGTTCCACGTCCCGGTATTCGTCCTCACCCACCACGCGCGCGAGCCGCAGCCGATGGAGGGCGGCACCACGTACCACTTCGTGACCGACGGCATCAAGTCCGCACTGACACAGGCGCGCGCTGCAGCCGGCGACGGCGTCGTCAGCATCATGGGCGGCGCGACCACCATCAACCAGTACCTCGCCGCAGGTCTGATCGACGAACTGCGCCTGCACATCGCGCCCCTCACGCTCGGCGCCGGGACCCGGATCTTCGACGGCGTCCCGCCGCTGAAGCTGGAACAGGCGGCGGCCCGGGCGACGAGCCTGGTCACGCACGTGACCTACCGCGTGTTGTCGTGACACACAGGCCATCGACGACGTGGATCTCGTGGTACGCACGACCGACGACCAGTACGAGATCACCAAGCGAGTCGCAGAGTTGTTGTCCGCTCTGCTGGCCAGCGACTACCAGCTCCCTCCTGAGTTCACACGGGCGTCGGAGGAGCACCACGTCAACTACCCGCTCTACATCGATCCCGACGACGGTTGGTGCGTGGCCTCCGTGGTGTGGAACGTCGGTCAGCGCACGCCGGTGCACGGACATGAGACCTGGGGCGTCGTCGGCATCTACGCGGGTGCCGAACGCGAGTTCCGCTACGTCAAACCCACGGCGACCGAGACGGGCACACCCCTCACGCCAGCCGGGGAACAGGTGTGGGAGCGCGGACGAGTCACCGTGTGCTGCACGACCGACGACGACGTCCACGCCGTCGCGGCCGTCGGAAACGTGCCCACCATCGGCATTCACGTCTACGGAGCCGACATCGGCAGCATCGAACGGCAGTTGTACGACCCGGCGACTGGAGCGGTCCAGCGGTTCGTCTCCGGCTGGAACGCAGTTGGCGACTGACGATTGGTAGCCGGAGCTAAAAACGGCGGCGGCGGTCTCAGCCCGCCGCCTCCCACAGCGACCGGATCGTCGCGGCCAGTGCTTCGACGTCGACCGGGGTCGTGGTGTCGACCTCGACGACGTGGCCGATGCCGATCGGCTTGCCGAACTTCCGCTCCCACTCGCCGGACTCGAAGGCGAGGTCGGGGTGCACCGTGTGCCGGTCGCCGGTGGCTTGGCGGGTGTGGAACCGCCGCAGGATCTCCTCGCGTGGCGCCGTGCAGTACAGCTCGATCAGTGTGCCGCTCTCGTTCAACGTCCGGAGTGCGGCGTTCTGCTGCTCGTGTCCGCGCCAGAAGTTGGCTTCCAGCACGCAGGCCGGGGCCTCGGCGGCCAGTAGCCACAGCAGCTCCATCGACGCTGCTCCGAGCCGCCGGGACCACTGCTGCTCCACGGGATCGCTTCCGGCGGGCTCGGTGTCGGCGAGCGTGTCGTGCAGCCGCTCCTTGATGCTGTCCTTCGCGAACAGCGGGAGGTCCAGCGCCTGGGCCAGTGGTCGAGCCAGGGTGGTCTTGCCGACGCCTGGAGCGCCGCAGATCATCAGGATCCTGCGAGGCGGGGCCTTCGGCGCAGCGGGCGTCACAGGAACGTCTTGCCCTCGCCCCGATACGTCGGCACCGAGCGCACCACCTCGTCGCCGGAGATGAGGTACAGGGTGTCGAACCGTTCGCACAGCTCGCCGGCCTTGGTGTGCCGGAACCACACGCGGTCGCCGACGCGGAGGGTCGCCGCTATCTTGCCGAGCAGCGGCGTCTGGACCTCGCCCGCCGCCTCGTTCGGGTCGTAGGACAGGCCCGGGGGCAGATAGGGCTGCGGCAGCCGGTCCTTGCCCGCTGCGCCGGAGGCCGGGTAGCCGCCGCCGAGCGCCGTCGCCACCTCCGGGCCGGGGCGGCGCACCACCGGCAGGGCGAACAACGCAGCCGGCCGGCCGCGGAAGGACCGGTAGGAGTCGAACAGCCAGGGCTGGTAGAGCCCGGAGCCGGCGGCGATCTCGGTGACCGCGTCCTCGGCGGTGGTGCGCTCGATGCTGCCGGTGCCGCCGCCGTTGACGAACTCCAGCGGGGCCAGGGCCCGCACCGCGTCCACGATCGCCGCGCGGCGGGCCGCCAACTCCCGGGCCGAGCGGCTCTGCATCGCGCGGATCGCGGCGCCGCGCAGCGGCCGCCCGGGCGGGGCGTCCCCGACGCCGGCGATCTGCGACTCGTAGGCCATCAGCCCCACCAGCTGGAACGTGTCGCGGCGCAGCACCTCCCGGGCCATCGCGGCGACCTGGGCCGGGGTGTGCAGCGGGGAGCGGCGCGCGCCGATGCGGATCCGGCCGCCGGCGGCGCGGAAGGCGGCGTCGATGTCGATGCAGACCCGGATCGGGGCGCTGGCACCGCCACTCGCCGCAGCCGCCGCCTTCTCGATCAGGTCCAGGTGGTCCACGCTATCGACCATGACGGTGACGGCGGCCAGCGCCGTGGCGTCGCCGGCCAGCGCTGCGAAGGCGGCCCGGTCGGCGCTCGGGTAAGCCACCACGATGTCGTCGAAGCCGCACGCGGCCAGCCACAGCGCCTCGGGCAGCGTGTAGCCCAGGATGCCCTGGTAGCCCGGTAGCGCCAGCACCTCCTCCAGCAGCGCCCGGCAGCGGACCGACTTGCTGGCCACCCGGATCTGCTTGCCCGCAGCGCGCCGGGTCAGGTCCGCGGCGTTGGCGTGGAACGCGTCCAGATCGACGGCGGCGAACGGCGGCTCGAGGTCGGCGGTCGCGGTGTCGAGGCGGCGGCGGTCCGCTGCGGGGCCGGGCGGGGAGGCGGGCATGGGATCAGCGTCGCACACGTGAACGGCGCGGCGATAGAGGCGCAGGCCGGAGGCACAGGGCAGGAGGCGGACGCTGGTAGCGCAGGTCGCGGGCGCGGGGCAGAGACGGGGCAGTGGCGCGGGGCTGAGGCGCGGGGCTGAGGCGCGGGGCTGAGGCGTAGGCCGATGGCCCCACGCGGTACACGGGACAGGACACGGAGGCCGATGGCGCTCGCGGTGCACGGGACAGGACACGGCAGGCCGGTAGCGCAGGCGGTGCGCGGGACAGGACTGGGAGGCCCAGGGCGCAAGGCAAGGCCGGGGAACTGAGCGAGGAACAAAGCAAGCGAGTGGGGCTTGCCGGGAGAAGGAGCCGGTGAGAGTTCCGTGCGCGACGGCCGGGCGGCTACTGTTCTCGGCGTTCGGTTTCGGATAGGGGTGTCGGGGTGGGGAAGCGCTATCTGCTGGGGGCGCTCGCGAGCCTGCTGGCCGGCGGGGCGCTGGCGGGGGCCGCCGTGGTGACGTCCGGCTCGTCAGCGTCCGGCACGACGGCCGCAGTGCCGCGGGTGCAGGACTCTGCGTCTGCCTCGGCGCAGGCCCAGGATCGGGCGGTCCGGGCGCTGTGGCGGACCAGGCCGGTGGAGCAGTTGTTCCCGGCGACGGTCGCCAACGGCAGCCGGTACGTCCGGCTCGGCATCGCCGACGCCGCCGGCTGTGACGTGCTGCCGAAGGACTTCGTCACCGAACTGGCCAAGGCCGCGCCGCAGACCCGGTGTGTGAAGGTGCTGCGCGCCACCTACACCGACGTCACGCAGACGGTGTTCGCAACGGTCGGAATCGTCGTCATCGACGGCGGTGCGCAGGCCCGCGACCAGGTGTGGCGGCAGTGGACGCCGGACGCCGACTCGCGGCGGCCGGAGCTGATGCCGGGGGTGCTCGCGGTGCCGGGGACGGCCGCTGCGACCTGGACCGACGCGCAACGCACCGTATGGAGCTCCCAGGCCGCGGTCGACGGCTCGTATCTGGTGTACGTGGTCTCGGCGTTCGCCGACGGCCGGGCCGGCACGCCGGAGTCGCAGCTGCGCCTGGGGACCGGCAAGGCGCTGGGCGCCGATTCGCCGCCGGTGCAGGCCGCGCTCGGGCTGTCGCAGTCCTTCGTCGCGCAGTTCGACGACGCGGCGCGGAAGTAGCGGGGTTTCCAGAGGTGAGAAAGCGGCTTCCGGAGCTAAAGACGGAGCTGGAACCGGAGCTGGAACCGGAGCTAAAAACGGAGCTAAAAACGGGAAGGACTTCTGTGCAGGCGTTCGTGCGGCGGATCGCGGCGTTGACGCTCGCCGCTGTGCTCCCGGGGCTGCTGGCCGCGCCGGCGGCGCACGCCGACGCGGTGCGCGACGCGCAGTGGCCGATCGCGTTCCTCGGACTGCCGCAGGCCTGGAAGACCACCCGGGGCGCCGGGGTCACGGTCGCGGTGCTGGACACCGGCGTGGTCGGGAGCCGCGCCGACCTGACCGGGCAGGTGACGGACGGCCCGGATCTGGTCGGCGGCAAGGAGAAGCCGGGCGACGCGCAGTGGGGCGTGCACGGGACCGGGATGGCGTCGGTGATCGCCGGCCACGGGCACGGCCCCGGCAACAGCGCGGGCGTCATGGGCGTGGCGCCGGAGGCCAAGATCCTCTCGGTGCGCGTCATCCGCGACGACGAGGACCCGGGCCGCGGGCTGCTGGAGCTGTCGCACACGCCGATCTCCGAGGGCATCCGGTACGCCGTCGACCACGGTGCGCAGGTGATCAGCATGTCGCTGGGGGGCACCGTCGCCGGCGCGGACAGCGACAACACCCACGAGGCCGACGCGGTGCGCTACGCCATCGCGCACGGCGTGCCGGTGGTCGTGGCAGCCGGCAACGGCGGCCGGGATCCGGCGAAGGACGTCACCGAGTACCCGGCCGGCGAGCGCGGCGTCATCGGGGTGGCGGCCGTGGACCGGCACGGCACCCGCGCGTCGTTCTCCTCCACCAGCTGGGACGTAGCCGTGGCGGCCCCCGGGGTCGCGATCCCCATGGCGCTGCCGGTGGCCGACGCCGGGGACGGCGCCTACGCCGAGTTCGGCCCGGTCATCGGCACCGACACGCTGGTCGGCGCTGGGACCAGCCCCGCCTGCGCGTATGTGGCGGGGGTGGTGGCGCTGATCCGGTCGGCGAACCCGGCGTTGAGCCCGCTGCAGATCTCGCAGATCCTCAAGGACACCGCCTCCCACCGCCCGGCCGACGGCCGTGACGACCGGATCGGCTACGGCATCGTGGATCCGGTGGCGGCGCTGCGGGCGGCCGCGGGCGCCCAGGGCAGGCCGGCGTCACCGACCGCGGCACCCTACAAAGGCCCGCAGCACTTCGCGTACGGCCCGGAGACCGTCGCCGACCAGCAGTTCAGCGGACTCACGCGGCGCCAGCGCGGCCTCGCCGACGCCGCGATCGCAAGCACCGGTTCACTGCTGCTGGCCGGGTGGCTCCTGGCCCGCGGACGGCGGAAGGCGAGGGAGGCGCGGGAGACTGCGGCGGCTGGAATGCCCTACCTCTTCAGCACAACCGGTGCGGCCGCTGGCTTCGGCCCTGGACCGTGGCTGGTTGCTCCGGCCGGTCCGAGTGGCGGCGGCTTCGGCGCAATGCCGAGCGATCAGGGTGGTCCCACCAATACACCGAACCACGCGTCGCC
>JABFWL010000595.1 GCA_013362315.1 Catenulispora sp.
CTTCGCCTGTACGAAACCGCAGGTCACAGCCTCACCGCACGGCGAAGAGTTGACACCCCAGGGCCGGTGCTGTACCGCTTGCGGCTGACGACGTGAGCGAGGGCTACAAACCGCAGCCACCTCACAATCCGCCGCCGCCTCGCCTGGCAGCACCGCCCGATGGACTGGCGCATGTTCCCCGAGGGAACTGAGGCTCCCGCTGAAGGCGCCGGCTCTTCGCAGGCCTTTGACTTGCTCTTGACATTGACTGAGGCCCAGCCACTTCACCGACAGCCAGCGAAGGAGGACCCACCGGTGCCGGGACCGTGCACACGACGACCGGCAGCCGACTGCGGCGCCCTCACCACGAACCCCGAGGCCGCATCCACCCGCGCTTCGTAAAAATCGCCTTAAACCACAGCCCAACCGCAAGCGGCCCCAGCAACCCGCCCAGCAACCCACCCCACCTCCACCCACCAGCCAAAACCCCACCCACCCTCCACCACCAACCCAGCCCGAATGTTCGACCCCACCCCCTACCATGTTCCCCTGTGGCAGTCACACGCGAAGCGCGCCTCCGGAGCCGGGACTCGGGCCGCAGCCTGCTGCGCCTCGACAGCGGCCCCCGGCGTGCGGGCTCGGCGGGTGCGGCGGCGGTGGTGGCCGTGGCTGTCGCGCTGCTTGCCACGCGTTGTGCCGGAGCGTCCAGCGGTGCCCCGGCGGAGGAGCAGGTCCGTGCCGGCGCTGCCGCGACGCTCGCGGCTCGGGCGCTGGCCGTCATCAACCACGACAGGGCGTCCTACCTCGCCACCGATGCCGCCGGCTGGTTCCGCGACGCCGATGCGCAGAGGTACGACAACCTCGCCGCGCTGCCCTTCGCGGAGTGGAGCATGCAGCTGGCGGACGCCCAGCCGCCGGCGCTGGCCAAAGCGGCTGGGGCGCCGCACGTGTACCAGGTCACCGAGACCTACGAGCTCTCCGGCGTCGACTACCAGCCCGTCACCGTCACCCGGTTCCTCACCTTCGTCCAGCACGGCGGGAAGTGGCTGCTGTCGTCCGACCGGGACGGTGCCTCGGTGGGCCTACGCGGGGACACCCAGATCTGGGACCAGGGCCCCGTGGCGGTGGTGCGTGGCTCCCGGTCGCTGGTCATCGGCCTCGGCGGGGAGCAGCGGCTGAAGCCGTTCGCGGATCTCGCGGACCATGCCGCGACCAAGGCGGCGAAGGTGTGGGGGGCGGCGGGCTGGAGCGGGGACGTGGTGGTGCTCGTACCCTCGACGCAGGACCAGGTGGAGACGCTGCTCAACGCCGCCGCGGGCAGCCTCCAGGGCGTGGTGGCCGTCACCGCCGGGGAGGGCGGCAAGCCGCTGACCGGGGCGCCGGCCAGCCGGGTGCTGATCAACCCGGACGCCTTCAACGCCGAGGCGCCGGACGCCTGGCAGTTCTTCCTCGACCACGAGCTCACCCACGTCGCCACCCGCGCCTGGACCACCGCCGCGGTGCCGCTGTGGCTCTCCGAGGGCGCCGCCGACTACACCGGCTACCTGAGCTCCAGCATCAGCGCCGACCGGAAGTTCCAGGAACTCGCGGCCGCGGTGGCCGACGGCTGGAAGCCGGAGGACCTGCCGACCACCGACGACTTCCACGGCGCCGGCGACGACGTGTCCCGCACCTACCAGATCAGCCACCTGGCCTGCGCCTACATCGCCGAGAAGTACGGCCAGGCGAAGCTAGTCGCCTTCTACAAGGCGGTCGGCACCGCCCCGGACGGCACGGCCGATCCGGTAGGTGACGCGTTCCGGACCGTGCTCGGGACCAGCACGAAGGACTTCACCGTCAAGTGGCGCGCCTACGTCCTCGCCAAGGCGGCCGCCGTCAAGAAGAAGCCCTGACTCCGCATGCTGCCCTGACTCCCCGACCAGCCCTGACTCCCCGACCAGCCCGGACTCTCCGACCCGCCCCGACTCCGCGACCAGCCCCGACTCCGCAAGCAGCCCCGACTCCGCCCCGGTCGCCCGCCACAGCGCACGCAAAGCCACCACCGCCGCCGCCACCAGCACCGCGTTCCGCCCCAGCAGGATCAACCCGGAGTAGACCTGCCCGAGCCGCAGCGAGTGGTAGAACAACGGAAAGATCAACTGCGTCACCGACACGGCGCCGAGCACCAGCCACGCCGGCGTCCGCATCAACGTCGCGCGCCGCGTCAAACACACCGCCGCCACCGCCAGCAGCCACACCAAGTACTGCGGCGACAACACCCGGCTGGTCACCACCGCCACCAGCACCGCCGCGAACCCCACATCGGCCAGCATCCCCGGGAACGGAAACCCGCCCCGCACCGCCGCGCGCCGCCGGATCAGCAGCAGCACCGCGAACCCCACCGCCGTCGCCGCCAGCGCCGCCTTCCCGGCAGCCGACACCCCGGTCCCGATGTACTCGAACGCCCCGTACTCGGTGTTCCTCGCCTCCCCGGACCACCCGAACCACTTCCCGACCAGGAACGGCGAGGCGAACACCGACTCCACCTGGATCCCGCGGCTCTTCTGGTTGGTCAGGAACGACAGCACCCCCGGAAAGACCAGCTGCAGCACCAGCGTCGGCAGCACAGCCGCGGCCGCCGCCACGCCGACCAGCAGCCGGCCGTTGCGCCGCTTCGGCGCCCCGAACAGGAACGCCGCCGGCCACAGCTTCAGGAACGCGCCGATCCCGATCAGCACGCCGCGCGCCACGGCCGTGGCCCGCTTGGACCGCGGCGTCACCGTCAGCGCCGCCACCGCCACGGCGGTGACGACCAGGTCGTAGCGCCCATACGCCATCGGCCCGATCGCGGCGACCCCGAGCGTCCACAGCCACGGCCCGGCCGCGCTCGGCCGCTCCGGGTCGGCCCCGCGCGCCGCCCGCAACAGCAGCACGAACACCGCGACATCCGCCGCCAGGCACATCAGGAAGAAGAGCACGAAGTAGCTGCCCGGCAGCCAGTGCGGCAGCAGCAGCACCCCGGCCGCACCCGGCGGGTACTGCCACCTCTGGTCGTCCAGCGGATAGGCCCCGTGGTCGAAGGAGCCGGTGATCCACTGGTGGTACGTCTGCATGTCGCCGATGATCGCGCCGCGGTTGAAGTACCGCAGCGTGTTCAAGGCCAGAAGCAGCAGCAGGACACGGCTGACGGCGTACCAGGGCACGACACGCTGGCGGCGGGCGATCTTCATGGTGGGTGACATCCTAGTTGCGCCGGCGTGTCCCACCTGTTGTCGGGGCGATAGTCGCGCCAGCGTGTCCCGCCGGCTGTCCGGCCACGGCCCGCGTACCTACTAGACTCCTGTGGGTTACCGGGCAATAGGGCGTGACCAGCGATGGAAGGCATACATTGACGATTTTGGTGGTCACGAACGACTACCCGCCCCGGCCCGGCGGGATCCAGCAGTTCGTGCAGAACATGGTCGAGCGCCTGCCGCCGGACCAGACCGTCGTCTACGCCTCCTCCTGGCACGGCGACCCCGGCCGCTGCCGGGAGTTCGACGCGGCGCAGCGGCACCGGGTGATCCGCGAGAAGACCGGCATGCTGCTGCCGACCCCGGACCGCACCAAGCGCGCCGTCGCCATCGCCAAGGAGATCGGCGCGCAGGCCGTCTGGTTCGGCGCCGCCGCGCCGCTCGGCCTGATGGCGCCGGCGCTGCGCAAGGCCGGCGTGCAGCGGCTGGTCGCCACCACCCACGGCCACGAGTCCGGCTGGGCCAAGCTGCCCGGCGCGCGCGGCCTGCTGCGGCGGATCGCCGACGAGGTGGACTGCGTCACCTACCTGAACGAATACCACCGGGAGCGGATCGCCAAGGCACTGACGCCGGCCGCCGCCGCCCGGATGGTGCAGCTGACGCCCGGCGTCGACGTCGCGATGTTCCAGCCGCACCCGGCCGGCGCCGCCGAACTCCGGGCCTCGCTCGGGCTGGCCGACCGGCCGGTGGTGGCCTGCGTGTCCCGGCTGGTGCCGCGCAAGGGACAGGACACGCTGATCAGCGCGCTGCCGCTGATCCGGCGTTCGGTCCCGGACGCGGCGCTGCTGATCGGCAGCGGAGGCCCGTACGCCGACGCCCTGAAGAAGCTGGCCGAGGCCGAGGGCGTGGCCGAGCACGTGGTGTTCACCGGCTCGGTGTCCTGGGAGCGGCTGCCGGTGCTGTACGCGGTCGGCGACGTGTTCGCGATGCCGTGCCGCACGAGGCGCTTCGGCCTGGACGTCGAAGGGCTCGGGATCGTGTATCTGGAGGCGTCGGCGGTCGGGATGCCGGTGATCGCCGGGGACAGCGGCGGCGCGCCGGAGGCGGTGCTGCAGGGCGAGACCGGATACGTGGTGCCCGGCGACTCCGTGGAGCAGACCGCGGCCCGGTGCGTGGAGCTGCTGACGGACCCGGTGAAGGCCAAGGCGATGGGGGAGCGCGGCCGGGCCTGGGTCGAGGAGAAGTGGCAGTGGGATTCGATCGCCGAAATCCTGCGGCGGCTGCTGGACCCGTCGATTCCGGTCGGGGCCTGAGCGGTCGACCGCAGGGCTGTGGCGCAGCGTTCTGACGCAGGCTTTGGCGCGGTTGTACGGCGTGGTCAGGCCAGCGGCGGCCGGGGTCATGAACCCGACCGCCGCAGAACCCTGCAGACCCCTGACGCCGTCAGCCGCCTCAGCTGTGACTGCGCACCGGATGCGGACGATAGGGCGCCTCCAGCGCCGCCATCTCCTCCTCGGTCAGCTCCAGCTCCTCGGCGGCGATCGCGTCGTCGATGTGGTGCGGCTTCGTAGCCCCGAAGATCGGCGCCGTCACCCCCGGCTTGGCCAGCAGCCACGCCAGCGCCACCTGCGCCATCGGCACCCCGCGCTGCTCGGCGACGGCCTGTACGGCATCGACGACCGCGTAGTCGCCCTCGTCATAAAGCGCGTCCGCGACCGGGTCGTTGGCCGAACGGGTCGTGGTCGCGCTGCCGTCCTTCTTCCGCGCGCCGGCGAGCAGCCCCCGCGCCAACGGGCTCCACGGCACGACACCCACCCCCTGATCGAGGCAGAACGGGATCATCTCCGTCTCCTCCTCGCGGTAGACCAGGTTGTAGTGGTTCTGCATGGAGACGAAACGGGTCCAGCCGTGCAGCTCCGCGGTGTACTGCGCCTTGGCGAACTGCCATGCGAACATGCTGGACGCGCCGATGTAGCGGACCTTGCCGGAGCGCACGACATCGTGCAGCGCCTCCATGGTCTCCTCGATCGGCGTCTCATAGTCCCAGCGGTGAATCTGGTACAGGTCGATGTAGTCGGTGCCAAGCCGCTGCAGGGACCCTTCGACACTGGACAGGATGTGCTTACGCGACAAGCCGGCGTCGTTCGGCCCCGAACCCATCGGAAAGAAGACCTTCGTCGCCAGCACATACTCCTCGCGCCGCGTGAAGAGCTTGCGAAGGATGCGCCCGGTGACCTCCTCGCTGGCCCCTTCCGAATACATGTCGGCTGTGTCGAAGTAGGTGATCCCGGCCTGCGCGGCGCTCGCCACCAGCGGGAAGGCATCCTCCTCCGGCAGGATCCAGGCGCGGGACTGCGGACTGCCGTAGCTCATCATGCCCAGGCAGAGTCGGGAGACCTTCATACCGGTGTTGCCAAGTCGGATATATCGCAACAGATTACTTCCGTTCTGTGAGACGTAACGCGCCAAGAATCGCGCAGCGAGCCCGGTGCCGCCACCGGATAGCTTCGCGGGTGTGTCCCCGGCGCCGGGTACGCTCCATCCGTGGCCCCAGTACCCCCGGCCCGCCACCTCCAGCGTGCCAAAGACCTCGCCGACGCCCGGTATGCCGAGGCGTTGACCGTGGCGGACCTGGCCGCGGCGGCGAACCTGTCGCGGGCGCACTTCTCCCGGGAGTTCCGGCGGGCGTTCGGGGAGTCGCCGCACGCCTATCTGCTCACCCGGCGGCTGGAACGGGCGGCGGCGCTGCTGCGGCACACCGACTACGCGGTCGCCGACATCTGCTGCGCGGTGGGGCTGACCAGCGTCGGATCGTTCACGACCAGCTTCACCCGGGTGTACGGGCGCTCGCCCACGGCCTATCGCGCCGCGTATCCGCCGGCCGCCGACTTCGCGGTGGTGCCCGGCTGCGTGCTGCGCGTCTACGGCCGCCCGCGGAACCGGACGTTTCGAGAAGACGCCGCGGAGCCGGGCGGCCTAGCGTGACCGCATGATCTCTTTCAGCAGCACCCAGATCTGGGTTCACGACCAGGACGAGGCCCTGGACTTCTACACCACCAAGCTCGGCATGGTGGTGCGCTCCGACGTCACGCTGCCCGAGATGGGCGGCTTCCGCTGGCTGAGCGTGGGGCCGGAGCACCAGCCGGACTTCAGCATCGTGCTCATGAAGATCCAGGGCGAGCCGGTCATGGACGACGCGACCAAGGTCAAGGTCGAGGAGCTGATGGGCAAGGGCCTGGCCGGGTTCGTCTTCCTCACCACCGATGACGTGGACGCCGCGTATGCCGAGCTCACCGCCAAGGGCGTGGAGTTCGTCGAGAAGCCGACCGACGAGCCGTACGGCCGGGACTCCTCGTTCCGGGACCCGTCGGGGAACCACATCCGGCTGATGAAGCCTTATGCGATGGGGTGAGCGGCGGCCGGGACAGCAAGAAAGGGCGTCCGAGGGGGGACGCCCTTTCTGTGTCGTTTTGAGGAAAGAAAGCCCGCTCAGCTGCCCGTCGTCGACCCGACGCCCGCGTAGAGCGCCTCCACGTCCTCGGCATTCTCCAGCATCACCACGTTCCGCTTCAGCTTCATCGACGGCGTCACCTGCCCGCCCTCGACGCTCCACTCCACGCCCAGCACCGTGAACTTCTTGATCGCCTCGGCGTGGCTCACGGCGCGGTTGGCGTCGTCGATCGCCTTCTGGATCTCGGCGCGGACCTCCGGGTCGGCGGCGGCGTCGGCGATGCTCCAGGTCGCCGGCCTGCCGTGGCCGGCGGCCCAGGTCGGCAGGGCCTCGGGGTCCAGGGTGACCAGGGCGGCGATGAACGGCTGCTTGTCGCCGACCACCATCGACAGGTTCACCAGCGGGTGGGCGTTGATCCGGTCCTCCAGCACGGCCGGGGCCACGTTCTTGCCGCCGGCGGTGACCAGGATCTCCTTCTTGCGGCCGGTGATCGACAGGTAGCCGTCGTTGTCCAGCGAGCCCAGGTCGCCGGTGGCGAACCAGCCGTCCCGGACCGACTCGGCGGTGGCCTCGTCGTTGTTGTAGTAGCCGGAGAACACCATGGGGCCCTTGACCAGGATCTCGCCGTCGTCGGCGATCTTCACCGCGGCGCCGGGCAGCGGGACGCCGACGGTGCCGGGCCGGGAGGCGCCGATCGGGTTCAGGGTGATCGCGGCGCAGGTCTCGGTCAGGCCGTAGCCCTCCTGCACCGCCAGGCCGATGCCGTGGAAGAAGTGCACCAGCCGGGTGCCCAGCGGCGCGCCGCCGGAGACCGCCAGGGTGGCGTTGCCGCCCAGGGCCGCGCGCAGCTTGACGTAGACCAGCTTGTCGAAGACCGCGTGCTTGAGCTTCAGGCCCAGCGGTACCTTGCCCGCGTAGTCGGCCCGGGACCAGGCGATCGCGGTGGCCGCGGCCTTGTCGAAGATGGCGCCCTTGCCCTCGGCGTGCGCCTTCTGCGACGCGCCGTTGTAGACCTTCTCGAACACCCGCGGGACGGACAGGATGAACGTCGGCTTGAAGGAGCCCAGCTCCTCCACGATCTTCTTGGTGTCCGAGCAGTGTCCGAGCTTGACCCGCGCGGTGAGCGCCGCGGTCTGGATGACCCGGGCCAGGACGTGCGCCAGCGGCAGGAACAGCAGCGTGGACCCGGAACTGTTGAACGCCGCCTCGGCCATGCGCGTCACGTTGTAGCACTCGCTCATGAACTGGCCGTGCGTCAGCACGCAGCCCTTGGGCCGGCCGGTGGTGCCGGAGGTGTAGATGATCGAGGCCAGCGACTCCGGTGTGGCGGCCGTGCGGCGCCGGTCCAGTTCCTCGTCGGTGATCTCGTCGCCGCCGGCGCCCAGCGACTCCACGGCGCCGGTCCCGGTGTCCGGCTCGATGATCCAGACGTCGCGGACCGCCGGGGCGCCGCCGAGCCCGGAGTTGGTGGCGCCGGTGCGGGCCAGGTGCACGGTGGCGGCGTTGACCGAGGTCTCGGCGAACACCGCGACCGCGCCGGAGTCGGACAGGATCCACTCCACCTGCTCGGCCGAGGAGGTCTCGTAGATCGGCACCACGACCGCGCCGGCCTCGAACAGCGCGAAGTCCAGCAGCGTCCACTCGTAGCGGGTGCGGGACATCACGGCCACCCGCTCGCCGGGCGCCACGCCGGCCGCGGCGATGCCCTTGGCCAGCGTGCGGACCTCGGCCAGGAAGGCCTGCGCGGTGACGTCGTGCCAGGTGCCGCCGACCTTGCGGCCCAACAGCGGGGCGCTGGGCGCCTGCTCGGCCGCGTCGTGGACGACGTCGGTCAGGTTTCCGGTGGCACCGACTTCGTAGAGCGGCGGGACGCTGAACTCTCGCACGTTGGTCTTGACTCCTCGTCTTCGAGGCCGGACGACAGTCGACACAGGCACAGGACCTGCACCGCCGGTCGGGACGCCCTGACGCTACTGCTTATTACCAACCAGTAGGTAGTACTTGATGCTGTTTTGTAACCTCGCCGACTTGTGCTCATGGCAGAGGATCCGCACACCATAATGCCCTGCCGCGGCAGTCGACCGGCCGTTCGCTGTGGCGTACGCGATAACCTTGGCCGCAACCACCCACGGCGAGGAGGCGGGCCATGGCCGAGCGCACCAAGTCCAGCATCGACATCGCGGCCCCGCCCGCGGCCGTGCTCGGCGTGATCACCGATTTCGCGGCCTATCCGCAGTGGACCGGCGAGGTGAAGGACGCGCGGATCGAGGAGCGCGACGACGCCGGCCGCGCCACCCGGGTCTGGTTCCGGATGGACGCCGGAGCGCTGCGCGACGAGCACACCCTGGCCTATGAGTACCCGGCCGACGGCGAGGTGCGCTGGACGCTCGTCGCCTCGAACATGATGCGCGCGCTGGACGGCTCCTACGTGGTCGAGGCGACCGACGGCGGCAGCCACGTGACCTACCAGCTCGCGGTGGACGTGAAGCTGCCGATGGTCGGCCTGCTCAAGCGCAAGGTCGAGAAGCTGATCATCGACCGCGCGCTGTCCGGGCTGAAGAAGCGGGTCGAGGCGATCGGCGCGTGACCCGGCTGCTCTTCCTGACCGGTCCGGGCGGCGCGGGCACCACGACGCTGGCCGCCGCCACCGCGCTGCGCGCCGCCGGGGCCGGACATCGGGTGCTGCTGCTCGGTGTCGCCGACGCCGGCGAGCTGGCCGCGGTGCTCAGGGCGTCGGGGGTTTCCGGCGACGGCAATGTGCTGGACATCGACGAGGGGCTCGACGGCGGGCTGGACGAGACCGAGGCTGCCGGAGCCGGAGCCGGAGCCGGAGCCGGAGCCGGAGCCGGAGCCGCCACCCGCCGCGCCGCCCTCGCCAACCTCACGGTCCGCCGCTTCGACCCGTCCGCCGCCACCGAGAACGCTCTGGTCGACCTGGCCAAGCTGCTGTCCGGGCCGCTGGCCGCCGCCGGGCTCTCCGTGCCGGACGCCACCGAGCTCGGCCCGGTTCCGGGCCTGCCCGACATCCTCGCGCTGCGCGAGATCTCCGAGGCGGTCGCCTCCGCGGAGTGGGACACCGTCGTCGTCGACGGCCCGCCGCTGAAGGCCGCGCTGGCGATGCTGGCCTGGCCGGAGACCGCCGCGGCCGCGCTGCGCCGGCTGAAGCCGGTCGAGGGCCAGGCCGCCCGCGCGCTGCGGCCGCTGCTGGCCGGGCTGGTCGGCCTGCCCTCGCCGTTCACCATGGTCACGCAGTGGACCCAGGAGGCCACCGCCCAGATCGCCATGGTGCGGATGGCGCTGGCCCATCCCGGCAGCGTGGTGCGGATCGTCGGCTCCGAGTCCGCCGCCGCCCAGCCGCTCCTGCAGGCCGCCCCGACCTTGCTCGCCCTGCACGGGCTGCGCGCCGACACCACCACCCTGGCCCACGTGCCGCGCGCCGCCGCCGAGCCGCTGGGCGTCGAAGCGCTCGAAGCCCTCGGCGCCGCCGTCTACCGCGACGCCGACCCCACGCCCGACCTCGCCGACCCGCCCGAGCCCGCGGTCGTCCCCGCTCCGGACGACGCCGACGGCTACCGCTACGACCTGCCGCTCCCCGGCGTCGAGCGGGACCAGCTCGGCCTGGTGCGCTCCGGCGACGAGCTGGTCGTGACCCTCGACGTGCCCGGCGTGACCGCCCACCGCCGCGCCTTCCCGCTGCCGGCGGCGCTGCGCCGCTGCCGCATCGCCTCGGCCCGGATCGCCGACGGCGTCCTGCGCGTCGGCTTCATCCCGGACGAGAGTCTGTGGCCCGAGCGCTTCCTGACGGACCATAGTGAAAAGGCGGGGTCGCACATAGACGCAGACCCTCAGAAAGACACAGCAGCCGACAGTTAACGGGAGGGACGCGGGCCGTGAGTGACAAGACTGGCAAGCCTGAAGAACAGGACATCCCCTTCGAGGACACCTCGTCCGAGGGCGCCCCTTCCACGGACCGGACACCGCCCGGCCCCGGCTCGACAGGGCCCACCACCGTGCGCGAGGATCTCGGGACGCTCGCCGAGGAGGCGCGCAAGCTGTGGGCGACCATAGAGGCGCGCGTCGTGGCGCCGGCGGTCGAGTCGTACCCTGAGGTGGCGCGCCACCTGGGCGCGGCGGGCCGAGAGGTCGCCAAGGCGTTCCGGTCGGCCGTCCGCGGCTCGGAGCAGAACTGGCGGGACGGGGGATCCGCCGGGCACCGGTCCGAGGGGGCGCGGCAGCAGGAGAAGATCACCGTCGAGCGGGTGGACCGGATCGATCCGCCCGAACAGAAGAACAGGGACCAATGACACTCACCATCGGCGTAGACATCGGCGGCACGAAGATCCTGGCCGGCGTGGTCGACGAGAAGGGGAAGATCCTCGACTCGGTGAAGGTCTCCACTCCGGAGGACTCCGACCAGACCGCCGACGCCATCGCCGAGGCGGTGCGCAAGGTCCGCGGCGACCACCGGATCGGCGCCGTGGGCCTGGGCGCCGCCGGCTTCA
Source organism: Catenulispora sp. (assembly GCA_013362315.1). Taxonomy (GTDB): domain Bacteria; phylum Actinomycetota; class Actinomycetes; order Streptomycetales; family Catenulisporaceae; genus Catenulispora. Next base: position 11,145 of record JABFWL010000595.1, read on the forward strand.
TCGACGCCGAACGCGCCACCGTGCTGTTCGCCCCCAACGTGTCCTGGGTGAACGAGCCGCTGAAGACCCGCATTGAAGAGCGCGTCGGGCTGCCGGTGGTCGTGGAGAACGACGCCAACGCCGCGGCCTGGGGCGAGGCCAAGTTCGGCGCCGCGGCCGGCCACGACGACGTGATCATGCTGACCGTCGGCACCGGCATCGGCGGCGGCCTGATCCTGGGCGGCGCGCTCTACCGCGGCCGGTTCGGCATCGGCGGCGAGCCGGGCCACTACCGCGTGGTGCCGGACGGCCGGCCCTGCGGCTGCGGCAACCGCGGCTGCTTCGAGCAGTACGCCTCCGGCAACGCCCTGGTCCGGGCCGCGCGCGAGCGCGCGGCCGCGGCCATCGGCAAGGCCAAGGACCTGCTGGCGCTCGGCGACGGCACGGTCGAGGGCATCCAGGGCTCGCACATCACCGAGGCGGCCCGGGCCGGCGACACGATAGCGCTGGCCGCCTTCAACGAGATCGCCGACTGGCTCGGCCAGGGCATGTCCGACATGGCGGCGCTGCTCGACCCGAGCGCGTTCGTGCTGGCCGGCGGCGTCTCCGAGGCCGGCGACCTGCTGCGCGCCCCGGCCGCCGAGGCCTACCGCCGCAAGCTGGCCGGCGCCGGCCACCGGCCGTACGCGCAGGTGCTGACCGCGACGCTCGGGCCGGACGCGGGGCTGATCGGGGCTGCGGACCTCGCTCGGCTCTGAGTGCCTGCTGTCTCCAGTGCCCGCCGTTTGAGTGGCGTCCGTCTGAGTGTCGTCCGGCCTTCGAGAACCGTCCGGCGCTGAGCACTTTCCGCCATGGCGATCACCCTCTAGCGTGGTGATCGCCATGGCGGAGTCGTTTCGTGTCCTCAGTTACAACGTGCGGTCCCTGCGGGACGACCGTGCGGCGCTGGCGCGCGTGGTGCGCGGCTGCCGGCCTGACATGGTGTGCGTGCAGGAGTCGCCGCGGTTCTTCGGGTGGCGGCGCGCGGCGCGGGCGATGGCCGCCGGCTTCGGACTCGACGTGGTGATCGGCGGCGCCGACGCGTCCGGCAACCTGCTGCTGGCGGGCGAGCGGGTCCGGGTCCAGGCGAAGGAGACGCTGTATCTGCGCCACCGGGCCGGACTGCATCTGCGCGGCATGGCCCTGGCCGCGATAACGATCGCCGGCCGCCGGTTCACGGTCGCCTCGACCCACCTGAGCCTGGACGGCGGCCAGCGCGCGGACCAGGCCGGCGAGGTGCTGGAGCGGCTGGCGGACTTCGCCGAGCGGGAGCAGGCTCCGTCGCGGGTGCTGTGCGGGGACTTCAACAGCCATCCGGACAGCGCCGAATGGGGGACGCTGACAGCACAGCTCACGGATGCCTGGCAGGCAGCGCCGGAGGGCGAGGAGTTCACGTCGACCGCGCAGGATCCGTACCAGCGGCTGGACGCGGTGTTCGTGTCACGGGATGTGGACGTGGTCCGGGCCGGGGTGCCGACGGACCTGGTCGCGCAAGCTGACATGGCGGTGGCGAGCGATCACCGGCCGGTGTTGGCCGTGTTGACGGTTTGAGGTTCGGCGGCCGAGGTCTGAGGAATCGAAGGCTCACAGTCAGCGCGAAAGCTCACACCGCGCCGTTAGAAGTTCAGACCACCGCGCCGTTATCCGGATCGTCATACTCATCCCGATCCGGCTTCATCCGCGCCACCAGCGTGACGATCCCGCCGAACACCCCGATGATCGCCAGCCAGCCCAGGTACTCCGGGGTCTGCCAGCCCAGCAGCGTGTGCAGCACCAGGAACGCCACGCCGCCGATCAGCATCGTCCACGACGCCAGCGTCGCGGCGCTGGCCTGCGGGAGCTCCGGGTCCGGCGGCTCGTAGTGCTCGACGTAGTCCAGGGGGTCGGAGGTGGTCTCGTCGGTGGGTTCGACGATGCTGCCCTCCCACTCCGGGCGGGGGTCGAGGACCGGGTAGCGGATGATCTTGTGGGGGGCGGGGGTGGCCGCGCCGGCGCCGGGCTCCGGGCGGTGGCCCTGGGGGTCGGGGGCCGACTCGCCGTGGAAGGCCACGACCAGCTTGTCGAACTCGATCCGCTCGCGGGCGACGCGCTGTTCCTCGGTCTCGTCCTGCGCGGCCGGCTCGGTCTCGACGTCCGTGTCGGTGTCGGTGACCGCTTCGGCGCCGCCGACCGGGTCCTGGCCGGGTTCGGTGCGTTCGGCGCCGTCGGCGTCCGACTCCGCCGGCTCGTCGGGCATCCCGGAACCGGGCTGTTCGTTGGCGGTGCTCACATCAAATCCCCAACCCGGCGACCCGCCGGATGAATTCCACAGATCCGTCATAGATCTGCTCCGCGTCGTGGTCCAGCGTCGCCACGTGCGAACTCTTCTCCAGGACGTGTTCGGTGACGTCCGTGGACGAGATCCGCGCGAGGATCAGGGCGCTGTTCGAGGGGTGCACCACCGGGTCGGTCACCGAGCGGTACAGCAGCGTCGGCTGCGTCACCTTGGGCAGGTCGGCCCGGACGGTGTGCCAGCCGCGGGCGAAGGAGTCGAGCGCCTTCAACGGCACCCGGGAGTACGCCAGCTCGGTGACGCCCTCCTTGTTGATCGCGTTGCCGATGCCCCCCACGCTCGGCACCAGGTGCTTGAGCACCGGCAGCAGCTTGATCACCGCCTTGTCCGGCTTCACCGAGGGGTTGACCAGCACGATCCCGGCGACGTCGGCGCCGTGCCGCTCGGCCAGCCGCAGCGTGAGGGTGCCGCCCATCGACAGGCCCATCACGAACACCCGGTCGTAGGCGGCCTTCAGCTCGTGGAACGCCCGGTCCACCTCGGCGTACCAGTCGTCCCAGGTGGTGACCTGCATGTCGCGCCAGTCGGTGCCGTGTCCGGGCAGGCGCGGCAGCCGCACCCCGAACCCGGCCGCGGCCAGGTGCTCGGCCCAGGGCCGCAGCGACTGCGGCGACCCGGTGAAACCGTGGCACAGCAGCACACCGACCGGGCCGGTGCCGGTGTCGGCCGGCGGCGCGTCGTGGGAGAAGGGTTCGGCACCGGGGAGCACGGGCGCGGTCATGGTCACCATCGTTCCACGGCGGGCGGGGGGAGTACAGCGACGCCGCAAGCAGTAGTCTTCGCTGCGGAAACCCGACAGTAACGCCGTGCGTTGGCCAAGTGAAGTCACCACGCGCACACATCCCCTCACCGAGAGGCAGACGGTTGTTCTACGGCTTGCTCAAGGTCGTGTTCCTCGGCCCGCTGCTCCGCGTGCTCTTCCGGCCCTGGGCCAAGGGTCTGGAGCACATCCCGGCGGAGGGGCCGGTGATCCTGGCCAGCAACCACCTGTCGTTCTCGGACTCCTTCTTCATGCCGCTGATGGTCCCGCGCCCGGTCTACTTCCTGGCCAAGTCCGACTATTTCACCGGCAAGGGGATCAAGGGCCGGCTGACGGCGGCCTTCTTCCGCGGCGTGCGCTCGGTGCCGATCGACCGCTCCAGCGGCCAGGCCGCCGACCCGGCGCTGAAGACCGCGCTGCGCATCCTGAACGAGGGCAAGGCGCTGGGTCTGTACCCGGAAGGCACCCGTTCGGCCGACGGCCGCCTCTACAAGGGCCGCACCGGCATCGCCCGGATCGCCCTGGAGTCCGGCGTCCCGGTGGTGCCGTGCGCCATGGTCGGCACCTTCGAGATCCAGCCCTCCGGCCAGGTGGTGCCGAAGATCAAGCGGGTCGGGGTGCGCTTCGGCGAGCCGCTGGACTTCTCCCGCTACCGCGAGGTGCCCGGCGCCGCCGACGACCGGAACATCCTGCGCTCGATCACCGACGAGATCATGTACGCGCTCATGGACCTGTCCGGCCAGGAGTACGTCGACATGTACGCCACCGACGCCAAGAAGCTCCTCGCCGCCGAGAAGGCCGCCGAACGCGCCGAGCAGCGGGCCGAGGCCAAGCGCACCGTCGCCGCCGAGCGCCGCGCCGAGATCGAGGAGAAGCGGCAGCTGGAGGCCGAGATCGAGCAGAAGCGGCTGGTGGCCGAGGCTGCGGAACAGCGGCAGCAGGAGTCCGACGAGGACACGCAACGACCATGAGCGGATCGGGGGGTCCGCAGCTGACGCCGGGGTCGGCGCCGGGGCTGTCGCCGCAGCAGCAGCCGCGGCCGGCGCCCGAGCCGGCAGCGGTGCTGGAGCAAGAGCCGGCAGCGGCGCCGCCCCCGGCCCGCCCAATG
>JABFWL010000373.1 GCA_013362315.1 Catenulispora sp.
ACCCTGCCCGCGATGGCGCAGGCGCACGTCGGCGCCCGGGTCCGGGCGCTCATGGCCCCGCCGCCGCCGCGCCGCCGCGCCCTGGCCGCCGTGGTCGGCGTCGCGATCGCGGCCACCGTCTGGTCCTCGATCGACTCGGCCCGCGAGACCGACCACTTCTTCGACTCCGCGCGCGCCGCCTGGCACCTCGCGCATCCGCACAGCTCTGAGCGCTAAGTCGGAGCTCAGCACGAGTTCGTAACTCGGCGCCGGCTCGGACCTCAACGACAGTCAGTGGCGCGGTTTAGCCTGGAGTTATGTGCCGCTCGATCAAGACGCTCAGAGAACCGTATGTCGAGAACCCGACCGACGAGGACGTCCGCGCCGCCGCGCTGCAGTACGTCCGGAAGATCAGTGGTTTCCGCGCGCCCAGCAAGGCCAACACCGAGGCGTTCGACCGTGCCGTCGAAGCGGTGGCAGCGGCCACCCAGGACCTGCTGAGCCACCTGGAGGTCCGTGGGCAGGCGGCCGCGAGTGCCGCGCGCTGACCGTCGTAACAAGCAGCGCCGTAACACCGACCGTCTTAACGCCGACCGCGTCAGCAGCACCTTGTGCCCGTGCGGCACAGGCGAGACTTACGCCGATTGCTGTGGGGCGCTGCACGCCGGTCGCGCGACAGCGAACACAGCGGAACAGCTCATGCGCTCCCGCTACAGCGCCTTCGCGATGAACGACGCCGCATACCTTTTGACGTCCTGGCATTCATCGACGCGCCCCGCGCGCCTCGACCTCGATCCGGGGCTGCGCTGGACCAGCCTGGAGATCGTGGACACGACCGGCGGCACAGCGTTCAACACCGATGGCACCGTCGAATTCATCGCGCACTACAGGGAAGCCGGTCACCCCGGCTTGTTGCGTGAGAACAGCTTCTTCGTCCGCGAAGACGGGAACTGGGTCTACGTTCGTGCTCTGCCTTCCGGCGGGAAGTAGTCGGTGACGTACAGCGTCGCGCCGCATGCCGCCGCGAACGTCGCGGTCTGCTGGGCCCGCGTCCCGGACAGCGCGAACGACACCGAGTAAGAGGAGGCGGTCCGGACCCCCGACGAGGTACTGCTCGCCGGCGTCGGCGGCTGGGTCGGCGCCGGCGAGGATGTGCCGGACGTCGCGAGCACGGAGGAAGCGGCTGTCGTGGGCGTGACCGTCGGGTTCGTCGGGGACGAGGTCGCGGCGGATGAGGTCGGCCCGGAGGTCGCCGGAGGCTGGCTCGGACAAGCCGCCGGGACCCACGCGTACTGGAACTCGAACCGGTCACCGGCCTGCAGCGTCAGCATCCGGCCCGCCGGCACTCCGGCGAGCAGCGGGGCGGCGACCGGATCCGGCTTGGACTGCGGCACCCCACCGGCGGCACCGGTGCCGCCGGAGACCAGCAGCGTCGGGGTCCCGAACAGGGTGCAGGCCGTTTTCACCGTCCCGATCACGGTCTCGTAGGTGACGCCGCCGTTGGGCGGATTCTGGATGCCCACCACCGCGAGGACCGAAGAACTCTGACATGGCGACAGCCCCGGCGCCGACGTGGCCGCGCTCGTCGGCGCGCTCGACGACGACGGCGGCGGCAGCGCCTTCGAGGTCTGCGACAGCGAGGTCGCCGAGGTGGCGGCGGAGGTGAGCGCCGACGGTGCCGAGCTCATCTGCTGCCCGCTGATCGGCCCGGGCCCGTGTCCGGAGCCACCGCCGGGCACGCCGTTGCTGCCAGCGCTCATCAGGTTGCCGACATCGGTGCTCCCGGCCCGCTTCGGCTCGTCGGAGTGCAGCGAACCGCGCACCGCCAGCGTGGCCCCGGCGCTGACCGCGAACACCGTCACCGCCGTGGTGGCCAGGGCGGCGTTCCGGCGTCGGCGGCGGGCCGGGACGGCGCGGCGCAGCACGTCGAGCGTTCCGGGGCGGGGCTCCAGCCCGGCCACGGCCTGCTCCATGCGCATCCGCAGCACAGAGCCCAGCGCCTCGACGTCCATGCTCCTGCCGGCCGCGCCGGTGCCACTGGTCTCGCCGGTCTCGCCGGTCCCGTCCGGCGGCTGCGGCGCCCGGTCGTCCTCGTGCGGCGCGCTCACCGGAACGCCTCCATCCGTACCCGAAGGGCCTCGATCCCCCGAGACCCATAAGCCTTGACCGACCCGATCGAGATGCCGAGCACGCTCGCCACCTGCGCCTCGGTCAGGTCCGCGAAATAGCGCAGCACCAGCACCTCGCGCTGGCGCCGCTGTATGCCGCGCAGCGCCTGGATCAGGGCGTCCTTCTCCAGCAGTTCGTACGCGCCCTCCTCGGCGCTGGCCATGTCCGGCATCGGCTTCGGGGCCAGCCGCAGGCCGATCAGCCTTCTGCGAAGCGTGGAGCGGGAGAGGTTCACCACGGTCTGGCGCAGGTAGGCCAGCAGCTTGTCGGCGTCGCGCACCCGCGAGCGCGCGCTGTGCACCCGGATGAACGCCTCCTGCACCACGTCCTCGCAGGAAGCGGCGTCGTCCAGCAGCAGCGCGGCCAGCTTCAACAAGGAGGCGTAGTGATCGCGGTACGTCTCGGTGAGCAGGTCCACGCTGACGTCGCCGGCGCCGGGGTCAGCGGCCACCGCCACCCCTGCGCGCGGCAGCGGCGAGGACGTCAACACTCCAGCGGTCACGAAGGTTAGACACGGAACACCCCCGTAGAGTTGTACCGCCTACGGAGGTGTTCCAACAGACGCATGCCTCTATTCCTACCGGATGCTGCGGGCCCGACACAGAACCCTCAACTGTCCGGCACACTGCGGCCGTCCGGTGCGCTGTCGCGGTCTCAGATCTTCGCGGTGAGCACAGATCTTCGATTGAGCACAGATCTTCGGTTGAGCACAGCTCTTCCGTTGAGCTCAGAGCTTCGCGGTGAGCTCGGCCGCGACCACCTCGGCGATCTGCGCGGTGTTCAGCGCCGCGCCCTTGCGCAGGTTGTCACCGCACATGAACAGCTCCAGCGACTTCGGGTCGTCCAGCGAGCGCCGGATCCGGCCCACCCAGGTCGGGTCGGTGCCGACCACGTCGGCCGGGGTCGGGAACTCCCCGGCGGCCGGGTCGTCGAGCACCACCACGCCCGGCGCGGCCCGCAGTATCTCGTGCGCGCCGGCCACGGTGACCTCGTTCTCGAAGGTGACGTGCGCGGCCACCGAGTGCGTGGTGACCACCGGGACCCGCACGCAGGTCGCCGAGACCAGCAGGTTCGGCAGGCCCAGGATCTTGCGCGACTCGTTGCGGATCTTCAGCTCCTCGCTGGACCAGCCGTCGTCCTTCAGCGAGCCGGCCCACGGCACGACGTTCAGCGCCAGCGGCGCCGGGAACGGGCCGAGGTCGCCGACCACGCCGCGCAGATCGCCGGGGTGGGTGCCCAGGTTGCTGCCGGCCACCTTGGCCACCTGCGACCGCAGCGTGTCGATGCCGGGCTGGCCGGCGCCGGAGGCGGCCTGGTAGGAGGACGCCACCACCGAGCTCAGGCCGTAGCGCTGGTGCAGCGCGCCGAGCACCACCACCATCGTCAGCGTGGTGCAGTTCGGGTTGGCGATGATGCCCTTGGGCCGGTTGCGCGCGGCGGCGGCGTTCACCTCCGGCACCACCAGCGGCACGTCCGGGTCCATCCGGAAGGCGCCGGAGTTGTCGACGGCGACCGCGCCCTTGGCGGCGGCGACCGGCGCCCACTGCGCCGAGACCTCGTCCGGCACGTCGAACATGGCGACGTCGACGCCGTCGAAGGCCTCCTCCGACAGCGCGACGACCTCGATCTCCGTGCCCCGGCACAGCAGCTTGCGGCCGGCGCTGCGGGGCGAGGCGATCAGGCGGATCTCACCCCAGACGTCCTCGCGGGTGGACAGCAGGTCCAGCATGACGGTGCCGACGGCGCCGGTGGCCCCGACGACGGCGAGGGTGGGCCTCGCCTTTGGCGACCTGGTGGACTCAGTACTCATCGGCCGGTGCCTCCGTAAACCACGGCTTCGGCGCTCTCGGCGTCCAGGCCGAAAGCGGTGTGCAGGGCGGCGACGGCGTCCTTGACGACGTCGGCGCGGCAGACCACGGAGATGCGGATCTCCGAGGTCGAGATCATCTCGGCGTTCACGCCGACCGCGGACAGCGCCTCGAAGAAGACCGCGGTGACCCCCGGGTGCGACTTCATGCCGGCGCCGACCAGCGAGACCTTGGCGATCTGGTCGTCGAACAGGAGCGACTCGAAGCCGATGGCGTCCTGGACCTTCTGCAGGGCGGTGATCGCCCTGCGGCCGTCGCCGACCGGCAGGGTGAAGGAGATGTCGGTGCGGCCGGTGGCCGCCGCCGAGATGTTCTGCACCACCATGTCGATGTTCAGCTCGGCGTCGGC
>JABFWL010000273.1 GCA_013362315.1 Catenulispora sp.
GGGAGCACCGCGGCGCCGTCGGCCGCCGGCTCGCTTTCGGTCTGGGTCACCGTCATCGGGACCGCCAGTGGTAGAAGCGCTCCGCCATCGCGTCCTGCGGACCGGCCCAGGTGGCCGGGTCGTAGGGCAGCACGAAGTCGGCGAGCTTGGTGTTCACGTCCTGGAACAGCGGGTCCTCGCGGACCTGCGCCAGGTGCGGGCGCACGTCGTCGTCGGACTCGATCAGGTGCAGGTAGACGTCGTGGAAGCGGAACAGGCTGCGGCGGCGCACGCCGAGCATCCCGGGCAGCGCCCCGGCGTCGGACTCGGCGAAGATGCCGGCGACGCGGGCGGCGTCGTGCTCCCGCATCCGGGCCACGATCAGCGTCTGGCTCGTGGAGCCGGCCATCAGCCGACCTCGGCCTGCTGCTCGGCGGCGACGGCACCGTTGCCGGCGCCGGCGGCCAGGGCCTGGACGGGCTGCGCCGGCTGCACGGACTGCACGGCCTCCGGCTCCTGCAGCACCACGGCGCTGTCCAGGTCGCCCCAGCCGGCGGCCACCGCGTCGTCGAAGTACGCCATCGCGCTCTCGATGACCGGCATCGGGTGCTCGGTGTCCTCCAGCGCCAGCCGCAGATCCTTGCGCATCAGCCGGGTGCGGAAGGCCGGCGGGTCGAACCGGCGCTGCAGCGCCAGGCCGCAGCGGAAGGCCAGCACCGGCGAGCTCAGGCCGCTGTTGCCGATGGCGTGCAGCACGATCTCGCGGGACAGCCCGGCCTGCTGGGCGTAGGTGACGGCCTCGGACATCGCCGCCAGCTGCGCGCCGAGCAGCACGTTGAAGGCCAGCTTGAAGGTCGCGGCGGCGCCGACCGGGCCGAGGCTGCGCACCTCCTGGCCGATCACCTCCAGCAGCGGGCGCACGGTGGCCACGTCGGCGTCCTCGCCGGCGGTGAACACCCGCAGCTCGCCGCTGCGCGCGTGCAGCGGGTTGCCGAGCAGCCGGGCCTCGACGAAGCGGACCTCCTGCGCGGCCAGCCGGGTGGCCATGGCCCGGGAGAACGCCGGCGAGGCGGTCGAGGTGTCCAGGACGTAGCCGCCCGGACGCAGTCCCGCCGCCACCCCGTCCGGCCCGAAGACGACCTCTTCCAGGGCGTCCTCGTCGGCCAGGCTGAGCAGCACGATGTCGGCGACCGCGGCGGCCTTGGCCGGGGTGTCGGCGACCGCGGCGCCGGCGTCGCCGAACGGCTCCGCCTTCGCCCGGGTCCGGTTGTAGACGGTCAGTGGGACGTCGGCGTCGAGCAGGCGCATGGCGATCCCGCTGCCCATCCCGCCCAGCCCGATGAACGCCACCCGAAGCTCACTCATGGGTTTTCCTCCTAGGTGCGTTGCTGCGTGACCGCGTGCGTCAATCCCGCGGCCGGCAGACCGTGAATCGGTTGTGGACGCCGGCTCCCACCGAGGTCCGGAGATTTCGTTCGACGCGCCATCCGGCAGCGGCCAGGCTGCTGCGCAGATCCCGTTCGGAGACCACGTACTTCGTGGTCGTCGACAGGTGCCGGCGCATGCCGCCGTCGCTGCCGAGCTCGGAGCTGTCGTAGACGATCTGCTCGATGCCGTCGGCGAACCGCTGGGTCACCGAGACCAGGGAGCTCAGGCCGTTGCGGCGCTCGATCGTCAGGTTGAACTTGCGGACCGGGTCCAGCGCCAGGCGCGCCGCGTCGTGCTCGCAGTAGTCCAGGGCCAGGCAGCCGCCGGGCTCCAGGACGCCGCGCAGGCCCTTCAAGAACGCGGCCCGCACCTCCGGCGGGATCGCGGTCAGGGTCGCCCCGGCCATCATCACCATCGAGAACCGGCCGGCCGCGGCCAGGTCGTCCTCGGCGTAGTCGGCGCGGTGCACGGCGATCCGCCAGCGGGTCGCCCACGGCAGCCGCTCGCGCCGGGCCTGCAGCCGGTGCAGCACCGCGGTGTCGCGGTCCACGCCGACCACCGCGAAGCCCTCCCGGGCCAGCCGCACCGCCAGCCGGCCGTCGCCGCAGCCCAGATCCAGGATGGTGCCGCCGACCAGGCGCGCGGCCGCCATGTAGTAGGTCGGGATCCGGGCGTAGGGGCCGAGCAGGAACTCGTGCATCGAGGCGTCGCGCGGCGGATACGGGGCGATCGACTCCAGGCCGGGGACCCAGCCGTACAGCGCCGCGTCGTCGTCGCAGCCGAAGCCTTCTTCCACGAACCGCGGCATCGTCCGTCCCCCTTCCAGCGTCGGTGTGGGTGTCGCTGTCGGTCTCAGTGCGTGGGCCAGTCGTTGGCCGGTCTCACCCCACCGGTGGGCCAGTCGTTCGCCAGCGACACCGCACCCGTCGGCCAGTCGTTGGCGACCCGGGCGACGGGGTGCGCGACCGCGGACGCGGCGAAACCGCTGAAGACGAGGGTCGCGCCGAGCGCTGCCAGGTTTTTACTGAAACGGTACCGAGCGTGCTTCACCGTATTTCCTCCCATCGCGAACGGATTTCCGGACAGCAATGACGAGGGCATTGATATCCGTTGAACTAATCCGGTGCTGCGATCGGCGAGATTCGCCTGCCTCGCAGTCCCCCCGGCGATTCGGGCACCGCCCGATGAAATCCATGTTCGGACGTCTGACCTGTGTAGGTCAACGAATCCGGCTGTCGTCGGGACGACATGTCATGTCGACGCCACGGAAGTAGGAGCGCAACCCCTCGGGCCGAGATTCGGGTTATCAGGCGTTGTCAGTAGACTCGTCGGGTGTTGGTGCTTGCTGATCGAAAGCGGGGGTCTTTGCGGCTTCGCCGAACAAAAAAAGCCGGCCGGCCAGTTCCCTCCAGCAGGAACTGGCCGGACCGGCGTCCTTGGGCTGTTTGAAGAGTCAGAACCCGTCGTTTCAAGCCCTGACTTCCGGCTCCTGCTGCGTCCCCGCCCCCGCCTCCGCGCCGCCTGACACCTCCGGGCACTGCTCCACCGCCGGACGCTGGAACCAGCCGAGGTGCGCGAGCTTCGCGCCGGCTTCGAAGCGGGATCCGACCTCCAGGCGCTCCATCACCTCGGCGACCAGGCGGCTGAGCGTGCGCGGGGAGATGCCCAGGCGGCGGGCGATCACCTCGTCCTTCAGGCCGGAGGCCATCATGCGCAGGGCGGCCGACTGCTGCGGGGTGCAGGTGAACGCGGTGCTCTCGGTCGGGGCGGCGGTGGCGTGCAGCGGGGTGGCGTCGATCCAGCAGTGCTCGAAGAACGCCGACAGGGACATCACCAGGGCCGGGTCGCGGATCAGGAGGGCGCCGGCGAAGCTGTCGACGGGGTCGATGGGGAGCATCGCGGTGGTGTCGTCGTAGATCAGCATGCGCAGCGGCAGGTGCGGCAGCAGGCGGATCTCGGCGCCGATCTCGTCGGCCGCTTTGAAGTACTCGGCGACGTAGGGGATGGCGGCGAAGCGCTCCAGGTAGATGCTGCGGCTGCGGACGCCGCGGGCCACCAGCGCCTCGATGCGGGTCAGGCTGCGGTGGAAGGAGTCCGGCGGCGGGACCGGGGCCGAGTGCAGGGCGCAGGTCACGCGGCGGACCAGGAGAGTCAGGTTGTTGAGAGTGGCGTCCAGCTGCTCGCGGGTGTTCAGGACCTCGATGGACACCGCCTCGCGGCGGGCCGACTCCAGGCCCAGGAAGTCCGCGACCAGGTGGCGCAGGGCCTGGCTGGTGGCGGTCAGGTGGCGGCGATAGCCCTCGAACTGCTCGTCCTGGGTCGCCAGGAGCCGGGCGCAGGCCGCGCCGGGGTCGACGGCCAGGTAGCCGCTGGGCGTGGCCTCCCACGGCGAGAAGAGGCCGAGCGCGGCCAGCGCCGCGACCGCCGAGCGGACCTGGTCCCGGGTGAGGTCCAGGCGGTCGATCACATCGTCCTCGGTCCACGCCGGATCGGCGCAGGCCAGACGGTACAGTGCCACGGCATGATCCGATGACTGCCACACCACTGGAGCGTTCCCCCACCTCTCAGCGGAACCTGACGGCCGGGCCAGGCGTCGAAACCGGGCTCCACGGCGGTCCGCGCCTACGGCGCCGAATCGGATCCGCGCCCAAGGCGCGACCAGGCCGTCGGCGCTGATCTCGAACGCACCCTGTCGGCCCATGATGACCGTCAGTGCCCGAATTTTACAAGCTCAAAGCGTTTCAGCACATCAGCGGCGGCTCAAGATGGAGAATAGGGTTTCCCCTCTATTCCCAGTTAGAACACATTGGCTAGGGCTTTGACAGGCATCTGAAGCTTGGCGAGCAAGGCTAGATCGTCCTGCGGCGAGCGGCCGAGGGTGGTGAGGTAGTTGCCGACGATCACCGCGTTGATCCCGCCGAGCAGGCCCTGCTCGGTGCCCAGATCCCC
>JABFWL010000549.1 GCA_013362315.1 Catenulispora sp.
ACCCGACTGGGACCCCGCCCGGATCCGCCTGCGCCGCCTGGCCGACGACCTGTCCATCGCCCTGCTCACCGCCCGCTTCCTGCGCGGCTGGCTCGGGGCCGCGCTCACCACCGACGGCCTGCGCGCCGCCGTCGCCCAGCTGCGGCCCGGGCCGGCCGGCGGCAGCCTGGTGCGCATCCCGCCGGCGGCGTTCGAACGGGTGGAGAGCGTGGTCGAGCACCTGGCGCTGAACCAGCCCGCCGGGGCGGGCGGCGTGGGCGGCCCGGCCGACGGCTTGCGGAAGTGGCTCTGCCGGTTCGTCGTCGCGCTGGCCCGGCAGGCCGGCCGCGACGACGCCGCGCCGGAGCTGCGCGGCTGGGCCGACCGGATCGGCGCCGGGCAGCTGCTCAACGACGCCCGGCAGCAGGCCCGGCGCCGGGCGGCGCGCCGCCGGCTGCGGCTGGTGGTCAGCCTGCACGCGTCCGTGGCCGGGGACTGGCCCGCCAGCTTGTCCGCGTGGCTGCTGGACGGCGCCGAGACGCTGCGGCACGAGGTGTTCGAGAACCGCCCGACCCCGGACCGGGCCGGCACCGAGCAGGCGCTGGCCGAGGCCGTGGTGTGGGCCGAGGAACTGGCCGAGGAGCTGGGCCGGGACACCGAGGTGTACCGGATCGAGGTGGCCGCGCCCAGCGCGCTGCTGCTGCGCTGGCGGCCGGAGGAGTACGCGCCGAGCTCGCGGCTGGGCATGGACTACGACGTGGTGCTGCGCTGGAGCGTCCGGCTGAACCCGCCGGCCTCGCTGCGGCTGGCGGCGCGCGGCGTGCGCAACCGGTGGGAGCGGATCGGCGCGCCGGGGCCGGACGCGCCGGTGGACTGGCTCAGCCGGCACGAGGCCGGCGACCCGCGGCTGCCGGACCGGCTGCGCGACGAGCAGTACGCGCGCGCCGTGGGCCTGGACCACGTGCCGGGCCACGGCCTGCCGGTGTCCGCCCCGGACCTGCTGGACCTGCTGCTCACGTTCTCGCCGGTGGTGCTGTGGCCGGACGCCCAGGACGGCTTCCCCAGCCGGTGCCAGCTGGTGTTCAACGACTACTGGCACACCCTGCCGACCGGGCTCATCGACGCCCGCCGCAAGCGGTGGCGCGAGGATCCGCGGACCGACCCGGCCGATGTGGTGGCCCGGCTGCGCGGGGTGTGGGACGACGAGGAGTGGCTGGACTTCTGCGCCGCGCGGCGGCGCGCGAGGCCGGCCCGGGACGGGAGCCAGCGGTGACGGACGCAGAGACGGGCGCAGAGACGGGCGCGCTTACGGACGCGGAGACGAACACCGGCACGGGCCCGGTGCCGGACAGTCCCGTCCCGGCCTGGGACGGGTACTACCGGGGCGACGGCGTCCGGCGGGCGGTCGCGCTGCCGGAGCCGCCACCGTGGCGCACCTTCCCGCGCCCCGCGATGAGCGCGGTGTTCCAGCCGCCGCCGGGGCTGCGGGAGGCGGTGAACGCGGCGCTGTGGCTGCGGCGTCCGCTGCTGATCACCGGACTGCCCGGCTCCGGCAAGTCCACCGTGATCGAGCAGGTGACCGCCGAGCTGGACTTCGGGCCGGTGCTGCGCTGGCACGTGACCTCCCGCAGCACCCTGGCAGACGCGCTGTATCAGTACGACGCGCTGGGCCGGATCCACGCACAGCGGCTCGGCGCCGGGCGCGACGGCGCCGCAGCCGCCGACGACATCGCCCCGTTCCTGCAGCTGGGCCCCCTGGGCACAGCGCTGCTTCCCGCACCCCGGCCGCGTGCGCTGCTGGTCGACGAGCTCGACAAAAGCGACCTGGACCTGCCCAGCGACCTGCTGGACGTCCTGGAGAACGGCGAGTTCGAGATCCCGGAGCTGGTGCGCTACGAGCGGGACGAGGTACGGGTCCGGCTGCACCAGAGCCGGGACACCGCGACCGTGGTGCGCGGCCGGATCGCCTGCACCCAGTTCCCGTTCATCGTGCTGACCAGCAACGGTGAGCAGATCTTCCCGGCGCCGTTCCTGCGGCGCTGCGTGCGCTTCACGATGCCGCGGCTCACCCCGGAGGCGCTGCGCTCGCTGGTCGGGGCGCACCTGCGGATGGACGTGCCGGACGGCGGCCCGGTGGCCAAGCTCGTGCACGCCTTCGCCGACCGGCTCGCCGCCGGCGAGGCGCTGGCCGTGGACCAGCTGCTGAACGCGGTGTTCCTGCTGTCGCGGGACGGCGCGCCGCAGGGTGCCGCACGGGAGGAGTTGGCGGCGCTGCTCATGCAGGAGCTGTCGCGTGCGTGACGGCGACGCCTGGGAGCGCGCACTGCGGGCGGTGGCGGCGCTGGCCCCGGAGCTGGACGACGTGGAGCTGGCGGAGACGTTGTGGCTGGCGGCGGTGCGCGACCGGGGCACGGTCGGAGTGGAGCCCCCGGACGACGTTTCCCAGGATGCTGAGACGGTTGACGTCGTCCCGGCGCCGGGGGAAGCGCCACTGTCGCAGGCCTCTGCCACGCCCAGGCCTGCCCAGGCGCCGGAGCCGACTGCCGAACCACCTTCGGCCAAGCCGCCGGACAAGCGAAGCAACCAGTTCTACGAGCACGTCCCACCGAAGCCTCAGACCACTGCGATAGCCGGCCGGCCGGTGGCGGTGCCGCGCGGCACCGTGCTGCCGCGGTCGCTGGAGCTGGGCCGGGCGTTGCGGCCGTTCAAACGCGCGTGGGCTCCCGGACCGCGCCGGGTGCTGGACGTGGAGGCCACAGCACGGGACTACGCCCGCAGCGGCGAACTGCTGCCGGTGCTGAAGGCACAGCCCGAGCGGTGGCTCGATCTGGCGCTGGTGGTGGACCGCTCGGCGTCGATGGCGGTGTGGCATGAGGTCGCCGCCGAGTTCGCCGGGGTGCTGCGCCGCCTCGGGGCGTTCAAGCGAGTGCGGTTGTGGGACCTGACGATGGACGCCGAGGGACGCCCCGGCCTGTATCCGGCGGACGGATCGGGCGGCGCACGCAAGGCACGTCGGCATGCCCCGAACGGCACGCGCGAAACGCCGCCCACCGGTCCCCGCAACCAGATCCTGGTGCTGTCCGACTGCTCCGCCGACGGCTGGTACCAGGACCCGATCTGGCGTCTGCTGCACGCCTGGGGCGCCGCGGTCCCGACCGCCCTGGTCAACCCGCTCCCGGCCCGGCTGTGGCCGATGACGGCGCTGGACCTGCCCGCCGTCCGGGTCACCGGCCCGGGCGCCGCGGCGGCCCGCAACACCCGGCTCGAATACCGCCGGCCATGGCACCTGCGCCTCGGCCCGGACGCCGACACCCCGCTGACTCCCCTGCCGGTGGCGGTGCTGACGCCCTACGCGATGGAGAGCTGGGCCAGGGTCCTGATGGCCGCCGGCACGGTCGGCGGCACCGTCGGCGGCACGGACCTGGCAGGCTGCGACGCGGTGCTGGTTCCGGCCACGGGCCGGTTCGCGCCGGACGACGAGGATTTGGACGACTACGCACCGAACGACTATGCGGACGAGTACGAGCTGAACGACGTCGGTCCTGCGGACCTCGACCCTGCCGACCCCGGTCCTGCCGATCGGACGGACGGCGAGCGCGAGCATCGGTCGCCGACTGGCGCCGAACTGGTCGAGGCCTTCTTCGCCAACGCCTCGACGCCCGCCGCGCGCCTGGCGGTGATGTGCGCGCCCTACACGAGCCTGACGATGCCGTTGCTGCACTTGGTGCACCAGACGATGGTTCCGCAGGCGTCGGTCGCGGAGGTCGCGGAAGTGGTGGTGAGCGGGCTGTTCACCACGGATGTCAGCGATGCCGCCGGTACTGCCAATGCCGCCGGTACTGCCAATGCCGCTGATGGTGCCGATGGTGCCACCGCCGATGCTGTCGACACTGCCGGCGCGAACGGCGCGGCTGCCGCCGACGCGCCGCTGCTGCGTCCACGCGAGGGGGTCCAGGAGGCCCTGCAGGAGCTGCTGGGCGCCGACGAGGCGTGGCAGATGTTCGACATGCTCAGCCGCTACATCGCCGGACACGCCGGCTCGCTCGCGGAGCTGAAGGCGGCGATCCGGGACCCGGCCGGCGCGGTGGGGCTGCCGACGGAGCTGCGGCCGTTCGCGGCGGCGACGGCGGACACGCTGCGGTTGCTGGGGGCGCTGCCGCCGGAGGAGGAGCCTGCCGAGGCCCCTGTTGTCACCGGGCCGGGCGCCATCGGTTTTGAGCAGGTCGAGCAGGAACCGGCGACGGAGCGCGGGAAGCTGATCGCCTTCCACGCGAACGTCGAGCACATCGGGACGACGACGGTGGCGGTGTCCGTCGCGTTCATCCTGGCGGCGAACGGCAAGCGCGTCGTGGTGGCGGACCGGAGCGCGAACC
>JABFWL010000199.1 GCA_013362315.1 Catenulispora sp.
GGAGACGCTGCTGCGGCATCCCGGGCGGCTGGTGTCGAGCAAGCAGCTGCTGGCGCAGGTGTGGGGGACGGAGAACGAGCCGGAGGGGAGCTATTTGCGGTTCTACCTTTCGCGGCTGCGGCAGAAGTTGGAGCCGGAGCCTTCGCGACCGCGGCAGTTGTTGACGGAGCCGGGGATGGGGTATCGGTTTCAGCCTTGAGGGGGTGGGGGTGGGGTGGTCGGGTTTCAGGCGGAAACCCAGAGCATGCGCGTCGGGCGGGCGGCCCCTTCCCCCCGTGCGCGATTGGCAACCGTGGGTGAAGCGTGAGAAATATTCGGCAGGGTCGGTGGTGCGCGGGGAGTAGCGCGGACGTAGCATCGCGATCGTGCCTAGTGCCTTGGGGATTGCCAAACGGGTCATGGTCGGCCGGCCGATGCGGAATGAGATGCTCGGCGAGACCTTGCTTCCGAAGAAGATCGCGCTGCCGGTCTTCGCTTCTGACGCGTTGTCGTCGGTGGCGTACGCGACGGAGGAGATCCTCCTGGTGCTCAGTGCCGGGGGGTTGGCGCTGCTGCACTTCACCTGGTGGATCGCGTTGGCGGTCGGGCTGCTGATGCTGGTGGTGGTCGCGTCCTACCGGCAGAACGTTCACGCCTATCCCTCCGGGGGTGGGGACTATGAGGTCGCCACCACGAACCTGGGGGCGAAGGTCGGTCTGACCGTGGCCAGTGCGCTGATGGTGGACTACATCCTCACCGTGGCGGTGTCGGTGTCCTCCGGGGTGGCGAACCTCGCTTCGGCGTTCCCGGCGTTGAACGCGCATGTGGTGCTGATCTCGGTGGCGGTGATCGCGGTCATCACGCTGCTGAACCTGCGGGGGGTGCGGGAGTCGGGGACGGCTTTCGCCGTGCCGACGTACTGCTTCGTGGCGGCGGTCGGTGTGATGATCGTGACCGGGCTGATCCGGATCGTGTTCGGCAGCGGGCTGCACGCTGAGAGCGAGCACTACCAGATCATCAACTCCACGCACTACAGCGGCCTGCTGCTGGTGTTCCTGCTGCTGCGGGCCTTCGCCTCCGGCTGTACGGCGCTGACCGGTGTGGAGGCGATCAGCAACGGGGTGCCGGCGTTCAAGCCGCCGAAGAGCAAGAACGCGGCGACCACGCTGGCGCTGCTCGGGGGGATCGCGGTGGCGATGTTCGCCGGGGTCACGGCGCTGGCGCTGGCCGGGCACGTGCACGCGGCCGACGCGGCGAACCTGTCGGGGCTGCCCGAGGGGCACGAGCCGCGGACCGTGATCGCGCAGGTGGCGCGGTCGGTGTTCGGCGGCAACTCGCCGATGTTCTTCCTGCTGCAGGTCGTCACCGCGCTGATCCTGGTGCTGGCCGCGAACACCGCGTTCAACGGCTTCCCGGTGCTCGGCTCGATCCTGGCCAAGGACGGCTACCTGCCGAAGCAGCTGCACACCCGCGGCGACCGGCTGGCGTTCTCCAACGGCATCGTCCTGCTCGCCGGCTTCGCCACGCTGCTGGTGGTGGCCTTCCACGCCTCCCCGACCCGGCTGATCCAGCTGTACATCGTCGGCGTGTTCGTGTCCTTCGTCTGCTCCCAGACCGGCATGATCCGACACTGGAACCGGTTGCTGAAGGACACCACCGACGTCGCCGCCCGGCGGCGGATGATGCGCTCGCGGGTGATCAACGCGATAGGCGCCGGGGTGACGGCGGCGGTGCTGGTGATCGTGCTGGTCACCAAGTTCGCCAAGGGCGCGTGGATCGTGGTGCTCGCCATGCCGATCATCTGGCTGGTGATGCGCGGTATCAACCGGCACTACGCGTCGGTGGCGCGGGAGCTCGCGCTGATGGAGAACGAGACCCGGGTCAGCCTGCCCGCCAACAACCACGCCGTGGTGCTGGTCTCCAAGCTGCACCTGCCGGCCCTGCGCGCCCTCGGCTACGCCAGCGCCACCCGGCCCAGCCGCCTGGAGGCGGTGACGGTGTCGCTGGACGAGGCCGACGTGGCGGCGCTGAAGGAGGAGTGGGAGCGCCGCAGCATCCCGGTGCCGCTGACGGTCATCGACTCGCCGTACCGGGAGATCACGCGGCCGATCATCGAGTACGTGAAGCGGCTGCGCTCGGAGAACCCCGACGACGTCGTCACCGTCTACATCCCGCAGTACGTCCTCGGACACTGGTGGGAGCAGGTGCTGCACAACCAGTCCGCGCTGCGGCTGAAGAGCCGGCTGCTGTTCCAGCGCCGGGTCGTGGTCGCCGCCGTGCCCTACCAGCTGCAGTCGGCGACGGCCCGGATCGAGCGGGCCAAGGCGCAGGCCGCCTTCCAGAGCGCCGCGGTGACCAAGACCAAGACCAAGCAGCCGCGGCAGCGCACCATGCTGCAGAACCTCACGGCCGAGAACGCCGAGCTGGAGGCGGCCTCGCTGTCCGAGGCGGTGAGCCCGTCCGGCGCCACGCCGATCGCCGAGTGCCCGGACCGCGAGCAGGTGTGCCTGGCCGGGACGCTGCGCACGGTGCGGCTGCGGCCGCGGGCCGGCGTGCCGGTGCTGGAGGCGGACCTGTGGGACGGCACCGGCTCGGTGACGGTGAGCTGGCTCGGCCGCCGCGAGATCCCGGGGATCGTGCCGGGCCGCCGCATCGTGGTGCGCGGCCGGGTGACGACGACCGACGGCAAGCGCGCGGTGTTCAACCCGATCTACGAGCTGCGGCCCAGCGCCGGGGACTGACGACGCTCACAGCAAGGGGACGGCCGCATTTCGGCGGCCGTCCCCTTGCTGTTCAGGCTGTTTCGGACTACTGCGCGGCCACGCTGTCCTTCTCGGCCAGCGCCTTGCGTACCTCGTCCATGTCCAGCGCACGCGCCTGGGCGATCAGGTCCTCCAGGGCGGCCTCGCGCAGCGCGCCGGGGTTCGAGTACAGCGTCACGCCGTCCCGCACGATCATCAGCGTCGGGATCGAGCGGATGTCGAACGCCATCGCCAGCTCCTGCTCGGCCTCGGTGTCGACCTTGCCGAAGGTGATGTCGGCGTGCTTCTCCGCCGCCTTGTCGTAGACCGGCGCGAACGCCTTGCACGGCGGGCACCAGTCGGCCCAGAAGTCGATGAGGGTGATGCCTTCGCCCGACACGGTCTCGCTGAAGGTGTCCTTGGTCAGTTCCACGACGGCCACGCCGCGCCTCCTCACTGTCCGGGGCCCGCGCTCGGATACCCCACAGGGGTTACAACCCCTGCGGGTGCCCGGGTATTCCGCCGCCAACGTGACTTGCGGCCGCCTTACCTCTGCACCGCGACCACCGTCTTACCCGGGCTCCGGTTCTCCGCCTGCGCGATGTGCGCCGCGATCGCCTCCTCCCACTCCACGACGCGCGGCGCCGGCAGCGTCAGCCCGGCCCCGGTGAGCGCGAACACCGCCGAGATCAGCGCTCCGACGGCCGGGGCGTCGGCCCGCGCCCGGTTGCTGATGCTGAAGCCGGAGGTGGTCACGTTGCCGCGGCGCAGATCCGCCAGGGTCGGCGCCGCCGGGTCCGGCTGCCCGGCGGCGGCGCCGTAGCTGACGTAGCGGCCGCCGGGCGCCAGCAGCCCGAGCGCGGCCGCCGCCACGTCGCCGCCGATGGACTCCAGCACCACGTCGAAGGGCTCGTCGTCATTCGCCTTGCGCGCCGCCGCAGCGAACTCCGCATCCCGGACCGCCCGGCGGTAGGCCGGGTCCAGCGTGCCGGAGGACCGTGCGCTGCTCGCGCCGACCAGGGAGCGCGGACTGCGCAGTCCCAGCACGGCCGCCAGCGCGTCGCCGACGCCGCCGGTGGCGCCGGTCACCAGCACCCGGTCGGACGCCGCCACGTGCGCCGTTTCGGCCAGACCGACAGCCGTCGCCCAGGTGAGCGGTACGACGATGGCACGTTCCAGGGCCAGTCCCTCCGGCACGCGCGCCGTCAGCCCGGCCTCCGCCACCACCGTCTCCGCCAGCCCGCCACCCTCCACAGCGAACGCCACGACCACATCGCCGACTGCGAACCCGCTCACATCCGCGCCGACAGCAGCCACCTCGCCGCCGACCTCCAACCCCGGGACGTACGGCCAGCCGCTCGCATATCCCGGCGCCCCGCGGCGCGCGAGCACGTCGACGAAGTTCAGTCCGGCATAGCGCACGCTGATGGCAACCTGCCCGGGCGCCGGCTCCGGGGTCGGAACGTCGACCTCTGCGATCTGCTCCGGCCCGCCGGGCGCGGTGAACTGGATGGCCTTCATATTCCTCAGGTCCCCTCGTGATGGTGAACTGCTACGCGGACAAGAAAATACCGGCTGCGCTTCTGCCACTAAGGTGAGGCCTTGATTACCTGCCTGTCA